>VXOE01000296.1:9983-17207 GCA_009840225.1 Caldilineaceae bacterium SB0662_bin_25
TTGTTTTTGGTTTGTTCTGTTTGCTGTCTTTTTTTATTTTTTTTTTTCTTTTTTTTTTGGGGGGGGGGTGGGCGCGCGCGGGCCGCCCCCCCGCCCCCCACGGGGGTGTCCTGGGGGAAGTAGAAGACCTCGACGAAGTTTAGCTCGGGGCCGAAGACGTGGTCGGCGTCGTTGTGCCAGTGCTGCGCGGGCATGGGGCACTCGGCGCGGTGGAGGCTGGCGAGGACGGGCAGGCCGACGTTGCGGCCCAGCAGCGAGCGCATGATGCCGACCACCTGTGGGTTGAGGAGGACGTGCTCCATGAACCAGTCCTCAAGGAAGATGGAGCTGGGCGCGATGGAGAAGCGCATGCGTTCAAGGTCGGCCTCGGTCAGGCCGTCGGGGATGTAGCTGGGGTTGGCCGGGATCCTGCCTTCGAGATAGTCGCAGGTACGGCGGTTGATCGCGTCGGGGACGACGCCGCGCAGCAGCAGATGGCCTTCGCGGCAGAAGTCGAGCACCTGCGAATCGGTCAGCGCCGGCTGGCCGTCGAAGGTGTGATTGGTTTTGTCGTGGATCATTGCGTTGCTCAGACCGCGTAGCCGTCCTGATTGTGTTTGCGCCAGTCGGGCTGGTAGCCGTTGGTGCTGCCAAAGCCGTAGGAGGGGCCGATCTGGTTGGGGCTGGTCCACGGCCAGGCCTGGCCGCCGATGATGCGGTACTCTTCTCCTCTGCCGCAGAGCCAGTAAAACATGTGGGCAACGTAGCGGGCCTGATTGTGGCCGCCGTAGTAGGCGCTCTGGAAGTCGAAATCGGGCTCGGTGATCCAATCTCTCTGGGGCGGGGCAGTGCGCCAGTAGTTGTATTTGAGCATGTGGCGGGTGCCGTTGGCGGTGGAGAGGCCGCGGCGGTGGAGGATGCTCTGGTGGTGGATACCGATGGTGCCGGCCGGGCCGTCGGCGAAGACGCCGCCCTCGTCGTTTGGGCGCTTGGTGGGCATGATATGGGAGCCGGGCACCAGTTCGGTCGGACCGAGTTCGACGGGGGTATCCTGGGGGAAGTAGAAGACCTCGACGAAGTTGAGCTCTGGGCCGAAGACGTGGTCGGCGTCGTGATGCCAGCCCTGCGCGGGCATGGGACACTGGACGTGGTGGTGGCTGGCGAGGACAGGCAGGCCGAAATTGCGGCCCAGCAGCGAGCGCATGACGCCGACGACATGGGAATTGAGCAGGACGTGCTCAACGAACCAATCTTCGAGGAAGATGGTGCTCGGCTCGTGGGAGGCGCGGATGCGTTCGAGATCGGCCTCGGTCAGGCCGTCGGGGATGTAGCTGGGGTTGGCCGGGATTTTGCCTTCGAGATAGTCGCAGGTGCGGCGGTTGATTTCGTCGGGAACGACGCCTTTCAGCAGCAGATGGCCTTCGCGGCAGAATTCGAGCACCTGCGAGTCGGTCAGGGTCGGTTCGCCGTCGCAGGTGTGATTGGCTTTGTCGTGGATCATTGTGCTCTCCTGGGTGGGGTGGTGTGCGGATCAATTTAGCATAACTCCCGGCGTTTGAAAACACGCCTTCACACGCGTTCCGGTCTGGCCAGCCGAGCATTACCGGTCGTGGCAGCCAGCGATGCCGGGTCGATAGCATGGTGCTCGATCCTGGCGATGAACCGCTCGCGGGTTCTTGCACCCAGGCCGCGCTTTCCCTTGCTCGCCCCTATCCTCCATTCAATTTCCATTTCCGCACACAAACAAAAATGCTCGCATATAGCGAACATTTCGTCGGAAGCAGTATCGTCTCAGCGGCAGCGTCTGTCAGTCGGCCGTTGCCGCCCCCTAAATGTGAAGACGTCGTCCCCTCCCCGACATAACCCTGCTGCTCACAACCCCGGAGGGACGCCGAAGGGTGCGTCGGCGAAGCGGGCCGTGGCCGCGTTCAGAGGCCAGGTCTGTCCGCCCTCGGTCTTGAACTGGGCGTGCTTGCCACACAGCCACAGGAACATCTCGGCCGCATGGCTGGCAGCCAGCCATCTATCGCGATAGTAGCCGGAGTCCCCCGTCGGCAGGTAGGGCGCGTTGCCGAAGTCGAAGTCGGGATCGAAGCGCCAGTCGCGCTGCGGCGGCGCGGTGCGGAAATAGTTGTACTTCAGCGCATTGCGGACCCCCGGCGTCTTCGCCCGCATCGAAGTCGAGCGCCGGTGCCAGATCGAGTAGACGGTGATGAAGATCGAGCCGGCCGGCCCGGCCATGAACTCGCTGCCGCGCACCCGGTCCAGATGCTTGAGGTGGTCATTGGCCGAGTAGAGGAGATGCGTCCCGGGGATAATCTCGGTGGGACCCATTTCCATGGTGCAGTCCTGCGGCAGATAGAAGACCTGCAGGTTGCGCAGCTCATGCGTGAACTTTGAATTGCCGTCGCGGTGCCAGCCCTGCGCCTCCGTCGGATATTCGACGCGGTGATTGCTCATCAGCAACGGCAGCCCGAAATTGACGCCCAGCAGCGAGCGCACCGCGCCCGCGGCCTGCGGATTCTTGATCACGCCCTCCAGAAACCAGTCTTCATACAGGATCTCGGTCGGCTCATGCGAGGTATTCTTTTCCAGAAAGGCGCGGGCGCGCGCGTTGACGTCGTCCGGCACGACCGCTTCCAGCCGGATATAGCCCTGTTTGCACAGCTCCAGGACCTCGTTGTCGTTCAGGGTCGGCTCACAGTCGTAGTAGATTTTCATCGCTCTATCTCCACCTCTCCAGAATGAACTCACAGCCCAGCCCGGTGGGCCGGTTCTCATCGGGCACCAGCGCCAAATTGGGGAATTGCACGATCCGCCAGCCGTCCTGCATGGCGTCAAGTACGGTCTCGTAAGGCCACGGGTCGCCCGGATGCTGCTCCACCACCTCACCGCCCTCCACCAGCGAAAACCCTATCACCTGCGAAGCCACCGATGTCTGGTCTGCCTGCAGATAGAGCAGATCCTGCTGTCCCGCACCGCCGCGGCGCAGCGTCTCGATCACCTCTCGCAGCTGATCTTCCTCCAGCGTCCCTTTTTGCAGCGCTTCGATACAGCCCTCAAGCTGTTGTATCGCCGTCTGCGCCATGTCCGTCTCCTGCACAGTGCGCCGGTCATGGGGATACGTGCGGCGCTCCCCATGACCGGCCTGATGATAGTCGTTCTTAGCGTCGGCGCAGGTCGCCCTGCAGCCCGCCGCGCCTTACCACTTGCTCAGATCCCAGGAGCCGCCGTTCTCCGTGCTGTTCGTCTCAATGGCACGGTCGGCCCACTCCTCCCAGACCTGTTGCATGCGTTCGGCGGCCTCATCGATGGTGATCTGGTCCAGATAGAACTCCTGCAAGATGATGAACGCCTCTTCGCGCGCGCCGGCATCAACCATGTCCGCATACGACCAGCGCATCACACTTGTCGGAATATGCGCCTTGGCCGGTTCGGCCACCTCCGGCCGCACGTTCGGCTCCACGTCCTTGATCACGGGGACCAGGCCCGGGCGACCTTTGACCGCATGGCCCCAGTTGGCGGAGAGGAATTGCAGGAAGTCTACTGAAGCCTCAAGCGTGCCGCGCTTGACAGCGGCGGCATTCACCACCCAGGCGCCGGCCGGACCGCCCACAAACGGCCCCGGCTCCTCTTCCATCGAATACTCGGAATCCACCAACCCGACCACCGGGCCGGAAGCCACGCCCACCTCAAAGTCGACCTCAGGATTGCCCAGAATGGCCTCGGCTTCCCAGGAGCCGCTCATGCGGATCAGCACCTTCCCGGTCAGGAAGTCACTCAACTGCACCGGCGCCCCGATCTTCCACTCCTCGGTCACATAGGGCACCCACAGCTTGCCAAGCCGCAGCGTCTCCTTGTATTCAGGATCGGTCGCCGCGAACAGGCCCTGCTTGATGGCGCGCGAGAACTCCTCAGCCTCGATCACATTTTCGCTCAGGCTGACCTTGTAGTCCAGCCGCCATTCCGCCAGACCTTTTGGCTCGATGATCGAATGGTCGAAGATCAGGCTGTCCCAGTTGCCGGCGGGTGAGCAGCACATGAGGTGCATGGGTGTCTCATGGCCGGCCGCCTTCAACTCCTTCAACAACTCGACCAGTACGGTGATGTTTGTACGCGGGCTGGGGAACTCCAGGCCCAGCTCATCGAGCGCGGTCTTGTTGTAGTAGATGAGCGATGGCGCGGCGGTTTCGAGCGGAATCGAGTAGTAGCGTCCGGCTAGGCTCTTGCTCTGGGCCAGAATGCCGTCGAACCCGTTCGCCCACTGGTCGACCCAGCGTTCGCTGCCGGCCTTGCCATCCGTCACATAGGGATTGGGCTGGCGGAAGTAGGCATCCAGGGGGACCAGAAGCCCTCTGTCGCCTTCCGCGCCATCGTAGCCGGTGCTGCCGTAGTAGCGCATCAGGTCGGGACCCTGTCCGGCGGCGATCGCGGTCTTCATGTACCAGATCAGAGAGGTCTGCGCGCCGGGCGGCGCCTCTGGCACGCCGAAGGGCACGACGTCGATGCCCGGATGCATCTCTTCCCACTGGGCGATCAGCTCTGCCATGTACTCGTTGCCGGTCTCACCGGCCGCTCTCTGGGCGTCCGTCAGCCCCTCGGGCGGCATGTAGCCCCCGTCGAACATGACGACCAGTTCACCCTCGTAGTCAAGCTCTGGCGGGCCGGTTGCCGGCACTTCCACCACTTTCTCGACAACCCTTTCGACTTCGACTACCTGCGGCGCGCAGGCGCCCATCAGTGCGACAAGCGCGACGGCGATCGCGGTGAAGATCAGGCGTCGCGGGCTTGTATACGACTTCCTCTGCGTTTTCGCAAACGTCCCCTTGGTTTTCATCGGTAGCTTCTCCTTGGCTGGCTTAAGTCCCGTTTGAAACTGTCCGTTTGCTGTGCATCGATCGATAGGCTTCTCCTCTGTTTCCCTGCACTTCCTGCATTCACGGCTATAGCTCTGCATGAACGCCTAGAATTTGAGTGCCCCGCTCGACAACCCCTGTATGAACGCCTTGCGCGCCAGTATGAACACGAACACGAGCGGCAGCGAAGAGATGACAAAGGCGGCGAACATGAACCCCCACTGTGTCTGGCCAAGACTCGACCCATGAAAAACGGATTTGGCAATGCTGAATATGCCCAGCGTCACCGTTTTATTCTTGTCCGAAGTCAACGTCACCGACGGCCAGATGATGTCATTCCACTGCCCCAGGAGCAGAATGATCATCAGCGTCGCCATAATTGGCCGGCACAGGGGCAGCGCGATCTTGAAAAACACCTGCCAGTCGCCCGCGCCGTCGATGCGCGCGGCCTCGAACAGCTCCTCGGGCAGCCCGGCCATGAACGGGCGAATAAGAAAGACGCCGAAGACAGCGCCGCCGGCCGCGTAGGGAAAGATCAGTGCCCAGCGCGTGTTCATCATCCCCAGGCTCAACACCAACAGATACTGCGGCACGAGATAGAGGACGAACGGGATCATCATCAACATGATAATCGCGTAGAAAAACATCTCTTTCCCCGGAAAACTGAACCGGGCGAAGACGTAGGAGGTATAGCTCGCCAGCGCGAGGGCAAATGGAATCGCGATGGCGCTGATAATGCTGCTGTTGAGGATATAGCGGCTCATACCGCCGGCCATAACCCAATAGTTTTTAAAGTGATAGGGCAGCGTCAGCGTCCAGGGATGCGCTTCGAATTGATCGGCCGTCTTGCCGGCATCGATAAGCAGCAGCACCAGCGGCCCCAGGGACAGCAACAGGGTCGGGATCAGAACCAGGTGCAACAGCCCCTGAAGACGCTGCAGCCCTACACGCAGCGACTCTGGCTGCGATGGACCTCTGCGGCTAATGGTTGTTGTTACGCCAAAAAGCATCCCGTTCTCCTCCGGCAATGCTCGTCTAGGCCTCGTACTCGATGCCGGACCGCAGATAGCGGCGCGTCATCACGGTCAGGCCGACGATGACCAGGAACAGGAGTGTGCCAATCGCCGAGCCGTACCCGAAACGTGACGAAAAGAAGGCCTGGCTGTACATATGAAACGCCGGCACCATCGTCGCTGAACCGGGCCCTCCGCCCGTCATGGCGAACTGCAGATTGAACCCCTGCAAGGTGCCGATGACATTCAGGACGATCACCAGGCGGATGGCGCCAACGATATAGGGCAGATCGACGTGTCTGATCCGTTGTAACGTCGAAGAGGAGTCCAGACGGAAGGCGTCGATCAACTCGCGGGGGATATCGATCAGGGCTGCCAGCAGGATCAACATGATGGTGGCGTTGATCCACGGGAAGCTGAAGAAAACGAGCGCGGCAAGCGCCGTATCAAAGCTGCCCAGCCAGTCATGCGTCAGAAAATCCAGCCCGACCGCGGTGAGAACGTTATTGATCAAGCCGTAGCGGGCATGATAGATATAGCGCCAGGTCAATATGATGACAATGGCCGGCACGAGCGTCGGGATCAGAAACGCCGTGCGATAGAAATCGCCCATGCGCTGGCTGCGCAGCGAAAACAGCAGCTCCGCGACCAGCAGCGGCGGGATCAGGCCGGTGACCATATTGGCAAACAGGAGGATGACGGCGTTCTTGATCGAGGCGCGAAAGATGCGGTCGCTGGCGAGGTCGGTGAAGTTTTCCAGCCCGATAAATTTGCCGCTGAGGCCGTCATAGTTGGTGAAGGAGTAGTAGAGCGCCATCAGCGGCGGGTAGTAGGAGAAGACGCCCAACAGCGCGAAGATCGGCACGAGGTACAGGTAGTAGCGCTTCGCTCGCCATACCCTCTGGACCAGCGAAGCCTGACCCGTGCGATGCATTGGAATGCTGCCCGCGTCAGCGTGTGGAGTCTGCACGACGTCAGCCATGATTTGTGCCTGTGGACTGTGAAGAGGCGGCCACGACCGACAATATTATATCATTTCCACTTTTGCCACAGCAACCCCCAAAAAAGTGGCTGTGGGGTGCATCATAGATTTGGGGTAGGAACAGTCTGGCGGGGAATCAGTGCCAGCGGTGGCCGAGATTGTTTACCAGCTTTGGGAGAGACACAGTGGGGGTGCCTGGCCTGGCCGTACGGTGGAGTGCGTCAGCTGGGGGTGCGAGGGCAGGTACAGGGCCGGCACCTAGAGGGATCTGATAGGACTGGCGGGACGTGGTCTGGCTAGACACGTTCGAATAGGCACCTGTTACGAATATCGACACCTGGTCGATGAGGCATGGCATGGTTTAGGGGGGGCGTGGGGGGGGGGGGGGGCCCCC
>VXOE01000354.1 GCA_009840225.1 Caldilineaceae bacterium SB0662_bin_25
CCCCGCACAAGGGAGGGCCGAATAGGCCCGACCGCCCAAATGCGAGGAGAGAGGGGAGAGGAGAGAGTAGTGAGAAACACCACTTCTTTTGCAGGCATCTGGAATGGGAACTGGCCTTGGCTTGGTTGCCTCCAGAGGTATGCGACTGTCCACCCCCGTTTTAAGATGCACTCTCGGCAGCTAACGGATTGACAATCTGAACACTGCTAAATATACTATCTCCCCAACACCTTACATCACCAATATCCAGGCTGTGTCCCCCGGAAAGCCACAGGACCGACTTTATTCACTTTTTCGCGCCAGGGCGCTGCTGAGTCAGCGGCCCACAAAGACCGGAGGAGGTCGAACGTGAACGAAACAAGATTGAGTCGTCGGAATTTCCTGCAGATGGCCGGCCTGTCGGCAGCAGGGGTTGCGCTCGCCGCGTGCGCGGCACCGGCGGTGCCCCAAGAGGCCGCCGGCGAAGAGGAAGGCGGGGCAGAACCTCAGACCGTGCAGTTCTACACGCTGGTGTGGCAGCCGGGCGCGGTCGAAGCCACACAAGCGGCGATCGACAATTGGAATGCCGAGCATGGCAGCCGCATTACCGCCGAATACATCCAGGGCGGATGGGGCCAGGCGCGTGACTACCTGACCACGTCGATTGCCGGCGGCGTGACGCCTGAAATCGTCCACGGCATTACGGCATGGGCGAACGAGTACGGAACCCAGGGCGGTTATCTGGACCTGACCGAGCTGATAAACAACTCAGGGCTGGTGGAAACGACCCATCCCAAGGCGCTCGACGCGGCCGTCTCCCCCCTGGACGGCAAGATTTTCAGTGTGCCCTGGTGCTGGGAAGTCGGGACGATGTATGTGAATGCGGACCGATTCCACGAGGCAGGATTTGAACTTCCCCTGGATGGCTGGACCTGGGACGATTTCATTCCGGCTGCCAAGGAGCTCACCAGCCCGCCGGAATATTACGGACTGGCCGCCAACCTCACGGCGACACAGACGACCGAGGACATCATCGCCTGGATGTGGCAGACCGGCGCCGACGTGATGGGTGGATCGGGACAGAATTGGGAGATTGACGTGCAGCCGGCGCGTGAAGCCCTGCAGTTGTGGCATGACATGCTCTGGGTGGATGATATCCTGTCTCAGGAAAGTTTCGGCGGCTCCAACACTTTGGAAGCGTTCGGACTGGGAATCTATACGATGCGCCAAACCGGCTGTTGGGCCAGACGTATCGTGATGGAGGCCGAGCCGGAGTTCGAGTGGCACATGGTCCCGCTTCCCCATTACAAGCGCCACGCAAACAGCAGCGAACCGCAGACCTGGTCTGTTGCCACGGACGCAACTGCCAGAGGTACTGTCGATGCCGCATGGGAAGTCACTCTGTGGCTGTCCAACGACGAAAATTCTTCGGCCATCGCCTACGGTGACTGGCTCTTCCCAACGAGCATCAAGGCGATGGAGGATCCCCGGTTTACGACGACGGAGCACGCCTGGGACGTGGCCCTGCGCGAGGTGGAGCACGGCGTCGGTTACCCCAAGCATCCGGCCTGGGCCGAGTTCGACGACCGTCTGCTGGGACCGAACATCCAGAAGTATCTGCAGAATGAAATGACGCTCGACGAACTGATCGATCTTCTGGAGGTCGAAGGTACCAAGATACTGCAGGAGTACCAGGCCTAGCGCCCCGCCAGCGAGGGGAGGTGAAGGTACTCAGCTGGCGGGTCAGCGAGCCGGTGTTCTCTCCTTCCAGTCGCCGCGGCGGCTTCTCCCTTTGCCTGCTCTGATCAGTCACGATACGCTTTGAATCGTCCGAGGCCCTGCCCATGTCAGAGGGCAGGGCGCTGGATGTACAGTAGACAGGGATACTCCCTGTCTACTGTTTTGAACTGAAGTCGATGGTTTCCGCACTTTCATGGTGCAAGCACCCATTTGGGCCTTCACCGGCTCTGCCTTGCCGCAATTCCCGGGTCGCCCCCTTTGACAGTGACCGCCCTCGCCGCTTGACCGGAGGTTACTGAAGTCTGGTTGGAGGCAAACGTGTCTACGAAAACGTTGTCCGTTCCCTTGCCCGAAGGGCTGGAACGCCTTTCGCGCCGCCTGAGCAATCGTCACATTACGCCCTACTATTACCTGCTGCCAACCGTCATTCCCCTACTGCTGTTGACGGTGTATCCGCTCTTGCGCGGGATCTATCTCGCCTTCACCCAGTACAATCTCTACAATAAAGATACAACCCTGGTTGGCGCATTTAATTTCATCGAATTGACGACGAACGACACGCTATTCTGGGGGGCGCTGGCCAACAATATCCTCTGGACTGTTGGCATTGTAGCTATTACCTATGTTTTGGGACTGTTTACGTCGATCGCCCTGAACGAGAACATCCCCCTCCGCGGTCTATTCAGAGGGCTTGCCCTGATCCCCTGGGTGTGCCCGGCCGTGGTTGCCGCACTGACCTGGCGCTGGATCTTCGACCCGCATTTCGGGATGTTGAACTATGCCTTGATGGAACTTGGCCTCATCGACCGCCAGATCGGCTGGCTGGGCGATAAAAACACGGCACTGGCCGCGACGATGGTGGTGGCTATCTGGAAACTGCTTCCCTTTTCGGTGGTGATGCTGCTTGCCGGTCTGCAAACGGTGCCGGAGGAGCTCTACGAAGCGGGCGCGATCGACGGCGCCGGCGTCCTGGGGCGCTTTCGGTACATAACGGTTCCGCTCCTCAATCGCGTTGGCAAGATCGCCATTTTGTTGACCACAATCTGGGCATTCAACCATTTCGACAGCGTCTATGTCCTCACAGGGGGCGGCCCGGGCGATACGACGATGTTACTCTCAATTATGTCCTACCTGAACGCCTTCCGCTTCTTCAAGATAGGCTATGCTTCGGCCGTTGGGGTGGTCATGCTGATATTGCTGCTGCTGCCGATCACGCTCTACACGCGGCAAGTGCTGGAAGACGTCGAATAGGAGAGGTTCTCATGGAACAGTTCGTCCGCCGCCGGCTTGTCCGCTACGTGTTAGCGTATGGCTGGTTGCTTATCATAAGCACTTTTACCGCGTTTCCCTTTTTCTGGATGCTGACCAGTTCATTCAAGGCGCGTCCCGAGATCTTTACGCGGATTCCTGTACTTTTCCCCCAGGAACCGACCCTGGCCAACTACAACTACGTACTCACCGAGACCCCGGCCGGGCGCTACTTTCTCAACAGCCTCTATATCGCCACCGTAACGACTCTGCTGGCGCTGGTGCTGACCACGCTGGGTGCGTATGCGCTTTCCCGCTTTCAGTTCCGCATGCGCCGATCGCTGGGCGTGTGGCTGATCGCCGGCCAGATGTTTCCTGGCGTGCTGATGCTGATCCCGCTCTTCGTCACGTTGACGCGGCTCAATCTGGTCAATACCTATGCGGGTCTGATCATCGTCTATACGATGGGAGCGCTGCCGTTTTCAACGTGGATGCTCAAGGGTTATTTCGACACGGTCCCGCGCGAGCTGGAAGACTCGGCGATGATCGACGGGTGTAGTCGCGTGGGGGCGATTCGCCGCGTCTTTCTGCCGGTGGCGGCGCCCGGCATCGCGGCGGTGGCGCTATTCGCATTCACGATCGCGTGGCAGGAGTTCATGTTTGCGCTGACGATGATGAAGGACCAGGAGAAGTACCCGCTCTCGGTCGGCATCAACTTCTTTGTGGGCATCGCCGGCTCGGTGGTATGGGGCAACATCATGGCGATGGCGGTGCTGATCATCGTGCCGGGTCTTATCTTCTTCCTGTTCCTGCAACGCTACATGATCAGCGGTCTGACGGCAGGTGCGGTCAAAGGGTAGGTGCAGAGTCAGGCTGTTCGCGTCCCGCAATAGACATTGACAGTTGAGAGTGGAACCATGACTGACAACCATATTCGCTATCTACCGGGAGAGCATTCACGCGCACGTTTTCTGCGTCTGGACGCGGCGACTATTCTCAAACGCTTCTACCTGTGCGAGCGGTCGCTGATCATCAGCCAGTCGGCGTGGCTGGCCGGTATTGCCGCGCTGGAAACGAAGATGACGCTGCCGCGTTTCACCTGGCAGGATACGCTGACGGCGCATGCGCTGCGCGAGCGGGTCTTTGAGTTGCGATACCCGAGGCGCATGTTGGAAATCGGCGAAGATGCGCCCCTGGTTGAGGTATTCGATGAATCGATAAACGCTCCCAGCGCGCAGGCTTTCATCCTCGCGCTTGCTCAAGTCTTCAAGCCCGCACTGTTGTCAGCCTATCGCAGTTACGTCAGCTGCGCCGACGACCTCAGCGACGGGCCGATTCTGCGTGCCCTGAAGCTGGCGATCGAGGAGAAAGAGACGCAGATTGCGTGGTTGGAGGGCCAGGTGGAAGCGATGGCCGGGTCTGAACCCGGACAGCGGCAGGAAGCAGAACGCTGGGCCTCGGCATTGCAGGAACGGTTGGAACAGGTGGGAGGATTGACTTTGGAAGCGCCTCACACGGCACCCTCGCCGCGAAACTTACCAGGACGCCGCCCATTCAAGCTGGCCGAAGTACCGGCGCGGGACCCCCGTTTCCATCTCTGCCACTTTTACTGGCCCGATATCGTCGATCCCAACTTTGCTTACGGTGAGGGGATCAATCTGCAGCTGCGCAGCGGTGTCAGTCATCTGAATGAAGTGTGGGCGGTGGAAACGGGCGGCGCCATTTTGCACGCCTTCGCCGATGACCTCAACTGGGATTACATCTACGACGCCGCGCGCTGGACCTACGACGAGAGCCGCCACGTGCTGATGGGCTATGAGCGGCTGCGTGCATGGGGCTTCGCCCTGGACGAGATGCCTCTGGGCAGCTATATCTACGACAGCGCGGCCGGTCAGGAGCCGATCGTTCGGCTGGGAATGCTTCACTACTTCGAGACCAAGAATATCGGCAACAAGGTCAAGCGGGCGGAAGCCTTCGCGCAGTACCAGGACAGGATGAGCCAGCACGACATGGAGTTTGACTGGGCTGACGAGACGATTCACGCGGCCTACGGCAAGCGCTGGCACACGGCACTCCACGAGAAGTTCCCCGACCGCATCCCCGACATGGACGGCCTGCACCGGCGCTGTGACGAGCTGGTCGCGGAGGAGATCGCCGCGGCCACCGACGCCGAACGGGCCGAAATCCGTCAGGTTGCGAACGCCATGATCGCCAAAGCGGGAGAGGTCGGCCTGAGAGAGCCGTCCCAGGCAGCCCAGCCCAACTGAGCCGCAGAAAAAACTCCTCTACAAACGACTCCTGACAGCGAAAGAGAGACCCTCCGATGACCAAGCCCGTAATCACCGTTGTCGGCAGCTTCGCCGTGGGCATGACACTGCGGACGCAGCGCATGCCTGTCTTTGGCGAGACGCTGGTCGGTTCCGACTTTGACATGGGGCCGGGCGGCAAGGGCTCGAACCAGGCTGTCGGCGTGGCCCGGCTGGGCGCGCAGGCGCACTTCGCCGGTATCATCGGCGACGACAGGCTGGGGGAGATCGCTGTCGACCTTTACGCCGAGGAGGGAGTCGACACGACCTACCTGCAGCGGACGGAGGAGATGGCCACGGGCGTCGGTTTCATTATTCTGAATGCCGAGGGCGAGAACGGTATCATTCTCGACATGGGCGCGAACGAGCTGATGGACGGGGCGTTTGTCGACCAGGTGGAAGAGCAGATTGCCGGCAGCGACGTGGTGATGTCGGTGCTGGAGATACCGGTGGCGGCGGCGGCGCGGGCGATGGCGTTGGGCAAGAAGCACGGTGTGCGCACGATCCTCAATCCGGCGCCGGCCACTTCGCTAGACGAGAGCGTCTTGCGGAATGTCGACTACCTGTCACCCAACGAGACCGAGTTGCGCATTCTGCTCGGCCTGGCGCCGGACGACCCTGCAGACACTGTGGATCTGGCCGGGCAACTGAGGGCTCGCGGGGTTGGCAACTTGATCGTGACGATGGGAGAGAAGGGCGCTCTGATTCTGAACGAGGACGGGCAGGAAGAGGTGGCGGGCGTTGCCGTAGAAGTGGTTGATACGACGGGCGCGGGGGATGCTTTCAATGCGGGCCTGGCGGTGGCGCTGGCTGAAGGGAAGGGCCTCGTGGAGGCGGTTGCGTTTGCCAACCGCTGCGGTGCGCTCGCCTGCCAGGCGCTCGGTGTGATTCCTGGGCTGGCGACGCGGGCTATGGTCTGAGGGCAGCTTCAGATAGCGGGTTGAGCGAATGCAATCGCGATATGAATGCGGCCGATCAGATGCGCCCGGCAAAGAGCGCCGCGCAGCCGACAATCTCGATCGAGACATCGCGAAAGCGCTGAATGAGCGCCTGCTTCAACCCGTCCAGATCGTCGTTTTGGTTGGAGAAGATGCCCTTCTTGTTGTAGAAAGCCATCAGCCGCCTGGCTAACCAACTGCGAGAGACGCCGCCTTGAAGCAAAGTAGAACCAAAGAGAACGGCATTGGGATTCATAAGAGCTATCAGATGATCCAATATCACGGTCTTGTCTTCCATAGTCCCCGGGAGACAGTGGAAAAGGTAGTTAATTCCTACCGAGTCAAAGTTTGCGGCATCGTGGGAGATTGGTTCCAGGACATTGCGGAGATATGTCTCGGGGGTATGTCGTGCAATGCGCCGGGCTGCGAATTCCAACGAGTCCGGGTTGATGTCCGACAAGGCGATGCGCGGTGTTTGTGAGGGGAAGCGGCAATGATCCAGGAAATGGCCGGTTCCGACGCCGACATCGAGATGGTTTGCCGTGATGTGTTTGTCGTACTGCTGAAGCAGACGTTTCGTCGGGCAGTTCCAGATCAGATGGTTTGTAAGGCCAAGTACAACGAAGTCATATAGGCGCAAGTTTCCCTTGGTGTAGGCGGCCTGTCCAGCTCTGACCTGTTCTTCAGAGACATTCATTTATTTCCCCTTGTTTCTGGCCGCGTTGTAGAGCGAAATCCACACTGTTCACGGCTTTTTCGGGGCTTTTTCAGGCTAACGTGACTACTCGGGGAAATTTGCTGCGAACAGCGGTCAGGAAGCTGTAACCGTGCGTACCATGATGCTCTTGCGCTTCTGTCCCTGGGCGTCGGGATAGTTGAAGTCGGAGTAGGCCAGCAGCGCCGTTCTTTCGTCCAGGGCCAGCAGGGCGGAGTAGGAGCAGGTATCCTGGCGCCGTTCGACTGGCTCGACCACAACCACTCTTGGCTCCCACGCAAGACCTGCCGGGTCGGCAGTGGCGCGAACGAACAGACCGGGCCGGCCGTATGACGCCAGCGTGATCCCGTTTTCCAGGGTCAACATGCGCGGCCATACGCCGCGGTCGTCAAATACACGCGGCACGTTCCACGACTGCCCGCCGTCCAGCGAGCGGGACCAGTACGAAGGACCGACCCCCAGCAGGTCATGCGTGCGCAGAAGGCACAGCACTGACCCGTCCGGCATGAAGTTGAACTCCGGTTCGGTGAAGCCGTCCCTCTGGTCCGCGTGCGGGTCGGCCTCCCTGTCCGGCTGGTAGAGGATTTCGCTCAGAACATCCCAGGAATATCCCGCGTCGACCGACCGCAGATAGACAATATTGTTCGCCGGCTGTACCACGCCGTCGACGATCCGCTTCGTATGGATCGCTTCCCAAATGGAGCCATCGGGTGCCAGCTGCGAGCGGCCATGGTGAAACGAGGGCCAGAAGGCATACATTTCCTCGCGGACGATGCGGATTTCGCCGGGCATGCGTACCGACGCCGTCTCTTCGACCCAGTCCTTTTCACCACTGCGCTGGCGCAGGAAGCGCCAGCCCGATAGCTCGGCGGGAAAGTCGGCAGCACGGTATATGTGGGTTATGTGGTTAGGCGCATCCTCCTGGACCAGCACGGGTTCTGGCAACGTCACCTCGGCACGGTGGCGGGACTGAAACTGCACCGGCAGCAGCCGGTCTCCGTTCGGCAGCAGCAGGCCGCCGCGGGCGTCGCGGCCCTCGACCGCTTCCCACGATCGGCCGCCGTCGGCGGAGAGCGCGTGCCTGGTGGGCAGACCGTATGCGTTGACAGAATCGGCTTCGACGTGGAATTCGAGGTGGATGCGTCCGTCGGCCAGGCGTTCGAGGTGGGGGAATTGCCAAGGGCCCCACTCTGTTAAGCCAAAAGGGGCCTGGTCTATCAGGACCGGTTCGCCAAGCGTGATCTGAGGCATAACTACCCTCTGCTTTCTTACCAATGGCCGGATACAGTACCTGTTGCGGCGAGCCTTACAGCAAGCCAAGTTCCTCGGCGCGTGCGCGCACCGCTTCGGTCAGGCCGGGAAGGAAGTGCAGGCGTCCGTCGGCTCCCGTCTTGTGCCTGTCGTAGAGGGCTGCGGTCTCATATATGGTATAACCGTCGAGCCGTCCGGAGCGATAGGTATACTCGATCTGATCGGCCAGCCGGCCGCCGTCGGTACCCGAAACTTTTACAGGCAGGCTCAGGTGCGCGGGCACGCTTGTCGCTGCCACTTCATCCAGGACATCTTGCACGAAGTCGTCGCTGAGCAGGCGTTCGGGGGGCCAGGCGCGGCCAAAGAGCGTCGTCTCGTCGGTCAGGCCGGTGCGCAACCAGCGGCGCCAGTGGAAAGTGATGTTGCCGGGGCGGGACCGCGTGCGCGACGGCGAGGCATCCGGCCGGAAGGACTCGATTTCAATATGGTGATGCATCGGCAGCCCGGCCGCGGCCAGGCGCGCCTTGGCTGCGCGCAGGAACCCGTCGTACAGATCGCCGCGCACGTCGCCCAAAAGTACCGGATCATAGGGCTCGACGTCGGGATTGACGCCGTAACGCCGTTCGTACTCAGCTACCACCGGAGGGTTGAAGCCGTACATCTCGGGTGAGTCGGTCCACGAACTATGACAGGAGATGCGAATGTCCAGGCCGTCGACACCGGCGGCGATGCAGTCGCTGACCCACTCCATCCAGTCCGCCTGCACCTCGGGGTAGCCTTCGCATAGCGAACCGGAGACGTAGGTGTTACGCCCCTTGGCGAATGCGATCACGCCGTCAGGGGCGTTGGCGGTGTGGGTGAGGACATTGTGAAAAGCTGATGCGGAGTTGGATACGTCCAGGCGGACCATGGCCCCGCCCAGGCCGGTGTCGTATTCGAGGTCTCCTGTGCGCAGGTCGCGGTCCGGCCGCCAGATCGCCTTGTGGCTGGCGACCACGATCGGCAGGAGTTGATCGTCAGGGCCAAAGGCGCGCACCATCTCTACCGCCGTATTTGCGAATGTGCCATCGTTGTCTTCGAAATTCGTCGTGACGGCAATGAAGGGGTCCAGAAGATTGAGGCCGGTGATATTGAGGACGCGCACGTCGTCGCCCTGGCTGCTGACCGGATTGCCGTCGATATCGACGACATCGCAGGGGCAGGTCTCTACGTCCTCGGACAGGTCGAACTCCAGGTCGCGCTTGCTGTAACCATTGTTGTCTTCGCTTGTCCAGATCTCCAGGTTCTCCGGTCGGATGCGCAGCGGCGTTGAATCCTTCTGCCGCAGTTGGACGCGCGTGACCGGTGTACTCTCCAGCCCGCGCGGCAAGTCGGCTTGGCGGGCTTTCACCCGCAGCTCCGGCCGCGCTAGCACCCAGGGGTCGACGTGGTAGTAGCCGCCGATACCGGGCAACCCGATGATGCCGTCTTGCTCCAGAACGGCCTTGGGATGCGCGTGGCTGACGCCGTTCTCATAGGGCTTAATGACGGCAAAAAACTCCATGCCCCTCTCGTGGGCCAGACGCCGTCCCACCCGCATCGGATCGCCCAGGTTCTCGATCGTTTTGGCGACGCCGCCAAGCGGTCGGTATGCAAAGAACCACTCCCAGTGACCGGCGTGATAGTAGTTCCAGTAGACGCGACGCGCACCCATCCAGTGCAGACGGTCGATCAGCTGTGCGACCAGATCTTCGGTCCATTCGATGCGCTGGCAGTCGTCGGGGAAGTCCACCAGGGTCGAGAGGAGAAAGGGGCGGTCTTTCATTGTCATTCTCTCCAGGTGGTATGCGGCCAGAGGCAGGATGTGTTGAAGTCCGGGCGTTGGGTTGGGGAATGGCGGTCAGTCGAGACTCATGCGGGGGTCGAAGGCGTCGCGCAGACCGTCGCCCACAAAGTTGATCGCCAGCACGGTGAGCAGAATCGCCATTCCGGGGGGTACCCAGATCCACCAGTGGCGTTCGAGGATGAAGATGGATTGTGCGCCGTTGAGCATATTGCCCCAGGAGGCAGTCGGGGGCAGGACGCCCAATCCCAAAAAGGATAGACCGGCCTCACTCAGGATGGCAGAGGCGACGCCGAATGTTGCTGCCACCAGCAAAGGCGCAAGTACGTGCGGCAGGATGTGCTTGAACATGATGTTGCGGTCCATCACGCCCAGGCAGCGCGCCGCCATCACGAAGTCCCACTCACGCACCGACAGGATCTGGCCGCGCACCAGGCGCGCGGAGCTTGGCCATCCGAAAAGACCGATTACCGCCATGACGTTGAAGATATTGGGCCCCAATATGGAAACCACGGTCATGATCATAATCAGGACGGGGAAGAGCATCACAATGTCGGTGATACGCATGATGATCATGTCGACCGACCCGCCATAGTAGCCCGCCAGCGTCCCCAGGAGTACTGCGATCAGGACCGAGATTGAGACGGCGACGAGCCCAACCGAGAGGGAGACGCGTCCACCGTATACGACACGGGACCAGACATCGCGCCCTGCTATGTCGCCCCCGAGAATGTGTTCGGCGCTGGGGGCGGCGCGGCTCAGGCCGGATTGGATATCGTTCGGAGGATGCTGGGTTACCCAGGGCGCGGCGATCGCGAGGAAGACAATAATGACCAGAAAGACCAGGCTTGCCATCGCCATTCTGTGGCGTCGAAAACGACTCCAGAAGCGGGCGCGGAGCCTGGCCGAGGAGGAACTCCGCGTCTCACTAAAGATTTCGTCGGACGCTGTTGCCGTTTGCTTCTCGGTCATCGACCTCAGCCTTCTTCATAGCGGATGCGCGGGTCGGCCACGGTGTAGAGCAGGTCCGCCAGCAGGTTGCTCAGCAGGACCAGGATCGCCAATATCAGGACGCCGCCCATCATCAGCGGATAATCTCGCATGTTGGTGGCCTGCACCAGGGTCAGGCCGACACCGGGAAAGTTGAACACGGTTTCGATAAGCACTGCCCCACCAAATAAGCTGGGGAGGCGCAGTCCGAGAATGGTTATGATCGGCAGCAGAGCGTTGCGCAGTCCATGCCGCAGGATTACGACGCGTTCGACCAGGCCCTTGGCCCGCGCCGTTGTCATGTAGTCCAGGCTGAGAACTTCCAGCAGGCTCGACCTTGTATAGCGCAGCAGGCTGCCGGTCGTCTCATAGGCCAGGGCAGAGCCGGGTAGAATGATATGCGCCAAACGGTTTCCAAAGGAGGGGTCCGCGCCCGGTGTCGTGACGCCGCCGGTCGGCAGGATGTCCATTTTGATTGCCACCGCATAGATCAGGAGCAAGGCGAAGAAAAACCCGGGCACGGCCACACCCGCAAAGGCGAAAGTGGTCAGTATGCTGTCGATCAATGAATATGGCTTCAGGGCGGAAATAATGCCCAAAATGATCCCCGCAATGGTGGACACAAGGAGTGCGAAGATCATCACCGGCATACTGTTGCCCAGAGCGCGCAACATCACCTCGATAACAGGCGTGTTAAACCAGATCGAGTAGCCCAGGTTGCCCCGAATCGCCTGCCCAAGCCAGAGCATATAGCGAACCGGAATCGGCTTGTTCAGGCCCAAGGCCTCGCGCGCTTCCTGCAGGTCTTCTGCCGTCATATTGCTCAGCTCATAGGGGTCGATCATGGCGGAAACCGGGTCCCCCGGAGACAACGCGAATATCGTGTAGTTGATAACTGTCGCGCCGAGCAGGAGCGGGAAGACAAGGAGAATACGGCGCAGAACGTAAGTTGACATGTCAGTTGTGTGAAGTAGGGCCCTCCGAGGCCGTTACGACCTCGGAGGACCAGCGATTGCAGGAGTTCTGGTGGTCAGAGATCAGCGGCTATCCAATTTCGGGACCATGTCGCTGACCTCGGACAGCGATCCGCTGCCTCTAGGCCGTCACGTGGACGTTGACCCAGTCGATCCAGTCGGTGCGCGGACCGTAAACCGGAACGACGCCGCCGCTCTGCACGCGTTTGCTTACCACGTGAATGCCCGGAACCTGGGCGATTACACAGTGGCGCTGGAGGTCTGCAGCATACTCCTGCAGCCGCAGCGCGCCTGCGCGCAGCTCATCCGGGTCCTCAATGAGGATCAGTTCATCGACCATTGACACGCCCTGCTCATCGACGTCTCCCCAGCGCGGGTCAGTGAAGTTGTGAATGAAGCCGCCGGGCGTCAGGCCCCATCCGTAACCGCTGAAGAGCGTATCGAAGTCATGCGGAGGATTGTTGAGAATGTTGGTATACTCGGCGGCCATGACGTGGAACTCGGTCTTGACGCCGACTGCATCCCACATTTCTCGCAACATCGCATAGAGAGGCTCGTAGGTCGGCGAGAGCGACGACATGCCCAGGCGGAACGTGTAGTCGAAATCCCAACCGCCTTCCTCCAGGAGTTGGCGGGCCTTTTCCGGATTGTACTCGTACCACTTGGCCGAATCGGGGCTGATGCCGTAATCGCCGTACCAGAGCGGCGCCTTGGCGCCTTCGACCGTGCCGAAGAAGAAGTCCTGGGCGATCTGGTCGCGGTTCAGGGCAAGACTGAGACCCTGGCGTACGCGCTTGTCGTTGAGGACGTAGCGCAAGTTGTGGTACCAGGCGAACGCGCTGGGGCCATGGTTGAGTACGATGTCGACGTGATCCATCGCCTTGAAGCGTTCGTACTCTGACTGCGGCGTGCGGATGGCGATGTGGCACTCGCCCTTTTCCACTGCAGCGGCCATCGCCAGCTGGTCGGTATAGGGGACAAAGGCCAGTTTGTCCAGCTGCGGCTTCCCGCCCCAGTAGTCGTCGAACGGCTCGTACTCGACGATCTGATCGGGGATGTAGTTGCTGACTTTGAAGGGGCCGGTGCCGATGCCCTGCTCCTTGGCGTAGGGTGTGTTCTTCAACCCCTGCTGCCCCTGTTCGTCGATGCCCCATGTGTCCTCCGGATACTGGCTAATGAGGTGTTTGGGCATGATGGGGAAGTTGAGAAGCTTTTCCAGGAATGCGGCGCGGTACGGGTTGGTCATGTGGAAGACGATAGTATGGTCGTCAGGCGCCGAAATCCCCGTCACCGCGTCGGCCTCACCTTCGGAGAACTCGGTCATGCCTTCGATGATGCCCTTGAAGTGGCGCACGCCGTTCCACTGGTTGACGTTCGGGTGGCCGACCAGGCGTCCGATTGTAAACTCCACGTCGGCCGACGTGAACGGCTCGCCGTCGTGCCACTTGACGCCCGCGCGCAGATTGAAGGTCGCGTCATTGCCGTCGAACTCCCAGCTTTCTGCCAGTTCGGGCAGCCAGGTGGTATAGTCGGCGCTGATGTTGACCAGGCAGTTGTGCGTCAGACCGACCAGGTAGTATCTTCTGTTGCCGGCGTTGTGCTCCATCGCCAGCAGGTCCTGGTAGCTGGTCTTCTGCGGATAGCCGAAGACGAGCGTGCCGCCCAGACGGTCCGATGCCATTGCGGCTTCATCGTCTGCGGCGGGCGCTTCTCCTGCAGGCGCAGCCGCCGGCGCGCAGGCCGCCAGGAGGCCGCCGGCTGCGGCGATGACCGACCCCTTGAGGAAGTTGCGGCGTGAGAAATCACTGGAATCGAAGCGTTGCATGTTGTTTCCTCCTGAATTCTACTGCGACTGTCGCAGTTGCCATGAACCGTGCAATTGATCATTCGCATCACATGAATCAGGTGAACAAACTTCCACTATGTGCATTGGCTCCTCCTGACTGGGGTCAACATCTGTAACCCTCCACACTTGGCTGGCATTTCTACTCTGTACGGTCAAAGCCGTCAAAAATCCAGCTCCAGCACGTAGATGCGTTCGCGTTCGTCCGGTGTCATGCTGTCCGGCGCCAGATTGGAGACGGCATAGCGCGCCAGGATGCGGCTGCGCACCTCGGCGTCGGTCGGCACCGGCATCCACCCATAGGGCATGCGGTCGTAAACAATCAGTAGCCGGCCCGGCTCAACCTCCAGCATCGACGTGTAGGACGTGGTCTGGTCCGGCAGGTCGAAATTGTGATGGACGGTGTAGTACTGCTCGCGGTTGACCGGCTCCAGCCCGTACTTGCCGGGGCTGATCTGATGGGCCTCGCCCATCTCGGAATTGTGGTGGGCCATGAGGTCGAAGGGCTCCCAGTGCTCGCCGCGCGGGTCGGTCGAGAACCAGATGAAGAGGCCCGGACGGCCGCATGAAATCACCAGCGCGCCATTACTCAGCCGATTCACTTGGGGCAGCACGCCCCAGGCCGGCAGGCGGTCGATAGGGGACCAACTCTTGCCTTCATCGCTGGAGTAGGAACGCGCCAGCAGCTGATCGCGGCCGCCGCCCATGCGTCCCACGCACATCAGGTCGCCGTCTTCCAGGCGGACCAGTGACGACTCACAGAAGCCCTCCCAGGAGTCGGCGCCGTCTTCGGCGGTGGCCACGGTGGAGAGGTAGTGCCAGGTGCGGCCCTCATCCTCTGAGGTCATGACCACGGTGCTGTAGCGGTCGTCTCCTGCGAATGTCAGGTAGGTGGTGGCCAGATGGCGTCCCGGTTTCAGTTCAATAATGTGGGTAAAAGGGGAGATCTCCGCCCAGCGGGTGGGACTCTGCACGGTGCGGGCCTTCACGTCACGCGGCAGGCCTTCGATGCGCGCGCCCCACAAATCGACCGAGTACTGCTGGCCGCCCTTGCCGATGCGCCCGTAGTTGCCCACGAAGGTGCGCCACTGGCCGAGAGGATCCGGCTTATAGGGCTGGTTGGGACCGGCCAGTGAACCGTCGGAACGGCTGATGTTCAAGCGCCCGCTGAGGCCGGAAACATCGGCATGTTGCGACCATGTGGCGCCTTCGTCCTTCGAGAGCGAAAGACCGTTGACATTTGTCAGGTTTTCGGCCGAATCGGGGTTCTTGCTGTAGGAGACGAGCAACTCGCCGGTGGGGAACCGGCGTATGCTGGGATACCAGCAGAATCCGAGGCCTTCAGCTACAATGCGCGGCGTCCCTGCGGTGAATCGCAGCCCTCCCAATTCTACTTCCTGTGCCATGTCGAATTCCCCCCTTGGACCTGTTGGTAAGCCAACTGCCGGTGAAGCGATGGGTATTTTTCCGCTTGAACTTTACAACTCCCCCCTTACGTGCCCCTCAATGCGAGACAGAGTCGGATTCTCGCTCGTTGGGTCCTCGCCACCGTAGAACCAGGACGAGGGAAGAACCTTCAGATGATGGCCGCGGTGCCGGTGGCCCGCCATGTCGAACGGAAAGTGGTTGTACTGGATCAGGACCCGGTCTTCAGCGACATGTACGGCCGGGTAGGACCACATGCCATAACCCTCCGGCAACGGTTTCACGGAGTCGACATCGCATTCGACACCGCCCCCCGGCGCACCGTAAGCCCCCTCGGGTCGGACCGTGTAGAGCGGGCCGGGCTCGACGTGGGTCTCCTCGTGCAGCGATTCCAGGTTCTGGAAATGTTCCCAGATGCGGCCCTGATTGCGGCTGATCGCTGTCGACAGGCGCGTGCGGATCATGCCCTGCTTGATCTCCTGCTCGCTCTGCTGCGTCCAGACGACGAGCAGGTGCCCCGTGCCGGGGAACTGGCGGATCTGGGCCGGGGCCTGCGTGCCGGCCAGCTGCGTCGGTTCGGGGCGGGTCCAGGTGTCGCCGTCGTCCTCCGACCAGGCCTGGTACATGCGTCCCAGCCGCGTGCGCAGGATCATCAGCAGTTTGCCGGGCTCGTACTCCACGAGGGTCGGCTCGTTGGTCAACTCCCAGCGCCCGCCGTACTCCATGATGATGAGCAGCTCGCCGTCGCTGTTCTTCTGCCAGGTCTCGCCTTCGTCATCGCTGTAGATGACATAGCTGGCGGTGAAGTGGGGATCGTAGAAATGCGCGCTCGTCGAAACGAAGACGCCATCAACGTACCCGCCCGGGAACGGGGCCCCTTCCTGGTGGAATCCGCCCTGGCCGATGCCGAAATAGACCGGCAGAAGGATGCGGCCGGACTGTGTGCGGATCATGGTGTCGTTGAGAGCGTGCGCGGCCAGCATCCAGTGGTTCATCAGCGTGAGGGCGGACCATGTCCTGCCTTCGTCCTCGGAGCGCCTGAAGACCATCTGCGACTCGTACAGGCGGGTGGTGCCCGGTCGGGTGCGCTTTGTCGCCATGCCGATGGCGCCGCCGGAGAGATTTACCATCGAACAGTTCGTGAGCGTCAGCGGGTCGCCGTTCTCGTCCAGCCCCGGGTAGGGTTCGCTCCAGGTCACGCCTCCGTCGGCGCTGACGGAAAAGTGGGTGCCGTTGCTGAAGAGGACGCGGCCGCCCTCAAGGCCCACAAAGGCGTTTCCCGGGAACTTGCCGTCGTGGAAGGCCAGCATCTCTTCGGGCCTTGTCATCGGTACATTGCTCATGGCTGCCGCCCTCGTTGGTCCTGGATTGTTGAATGACTCTGACGACTTCCGGCTTCAAACCGGGAACGCCACCTTGCCCTCTATCCCAAGCGCACCTGTTGGTCTCAGGTCCGCCGCGCGGAATCGGTATGCCTGAATGCCGATTTTCTCGTGCTGAAGGCGACCGGGGTGGCAGAGTCTGGCCTGGTTGTCCTGCGGTGTCGACCGAAAATGGGGCGAGGTCTGGAGTCAGCAAGTTGTTGCTTTCAAGAATGCTGCTCGGCGGTTCGTCATGCAACTTACCCCGATTATAGGTCGCACCCTGTTACCAACACTGCCTGCTTCTGACCGACTTTTATAGCATATTGATGAATCAAGGTCAAAGAGCAAAAATTTCACGGGTGCATCCCAATATTGGGGCGAACTCTCGTATACCTCTGCAGGCACCCTGACCAAGGTCAGTTCCCACTCCAGTTGCCTGCAACTGAAGTGGTGTTTCTCACTACTCTCTCCTCTCCCCTCTCTCCTCGCATTTGGGCGGTCGGGCCTAGTCGGCCCTCCCTT
>VXOE01000322.1 GCA_009840225.1 Caldilineaceae bacterium SB0662_bin_25
GGCCGAATAGGCCCGACCGCCCAAAAGCGAGGAGAGAGTAAAGAGAAGTGAGGATGGCGAAGACAAGATTGACCGAGATTACGTGCGCCAGGTGACCTTTGCGGATGCGCCGACGCTGGATGAAGTGATAAACGAACTTCACGACGCAGCGTTGTTGACATGGACAGGAGAGGCTCTGGGCCTAAGAGACTCTCCAGAGATACGCACAGATTTGGACACGATGGCACACGCTCTTGAAAATCCGACAGGTCGACAAGAGCTTTTGCGGAGACAGTATAGGCGTGCTGCGGTTCCGCTGCAGGTGGATATGCTGAAGCGGCGGCCTGCCCGCGCATCCGTCCATGTCTTCACGCCAGTGCCACGAAGGCTTCCGACCAGCGTCGGCCTCAATTGCCACCGGCGCCAGCAGCAGGTTGCCTCTTGGACTATGGGGCACTTTTCTGGATTGTAGACTCAGTATTTGGGCGTTAATGGACTATTAACGTGACGACTAATGGTTGTTAACGCGTGCGCCGTGTTTAATCACAGGTCATTAACCTGATAGAGCTATGCTGGCAACAGTGGTTGATACGTCTATCGTTTTCTCGAATGTGAGGGATGAGTCTCATGGGCATGGCGTCCAAGCGGGACTCACGGCATCATCATGCGACGGCAAATCAGCCACACATCAAATTGTCAAAGGAGCAGAAATGCATCGAGTATTGTTAGTATTGTTTTTGATAGCCGCCTTAGTGCTGGCAGCGTGCGGCGGGTCAGACGAAGAGGCGGATTCAACCGATGGGCCTGCCAGAGAGGTGCAGCCGGTGGCAGGGAGTTCGACGGCGGACGGACTAGCTGAGGTGAATCCTCTGGAAGTAACAGGTGACATAATCACAGCTGGTAGCTCCACTGTCTTCCCCTTGTCGGAAGCGATGGCCGAGCGCTTCAAGGACGAAGGTTTCGCTTACAACATCACCGTCGACAGCATCGGCAGCGGCGCCGGTTTCGAGCGCTTCTGCATTGCCGGTGAATCGGACATCTCCAATGCAAGCCGGCCCATCACGGACTCCGAACGAGAATCCTGCAGGGCCATCGACCGAGTCCCGATTGAGTTCCGCGTCGGCACCGATGCGCTGGCCGTTACCGTCAGCATGGACAATGAGTTCGTCGACAATCTGTCCATGGAGCAGCTGGCACTGGTCTTCTCCACCGCCATCACCTGGGCGGATGTCAACCCCGACTGGCCGAAGGAGCCGATTCAGCGCTTCAGCCCGGGAACCGACAGCGGTACATTCGACTACTTCGTCGAAGAGGTCTTCGACAAGGACAAGGAGCCAATCCTGAGTGCCGAGGCCATCCAGTTGTCTGAGGATGACAACGTCCTCGTTCAGGGTGTTACGGGAAGTCCCTTCGCCGTCGGTTACTTTGGGTACGCCTACTACCAGGAAAACGACGACACACTGAAGATTGTCGCCATCAACGGCGTGGAGGCCACTGCGGCCAACGTCGACAACGGCAGCTACCCCCTAGCCCGCCCGCTCTACATCTACTCGGATGCCGGCATCATGGCCGAGAAGCCCCAGGTTGCTGCCTTCATCAACTTCTACCTGACCTATGTCAACGAGGAGGTCGAGCGCGTCGGCTACTTCCCGGCTGAAGGTTCGGTTCTTGAGGCCGCCAAGCAAAGCCTCCTTGACACAATGAAGGCGAAGCAGCAATAGATGGCTTCGACTTTTCCGGCTCGCGCCAGCAGGCCATACGTGAAATTGGAAGAGTTGGGGATCGGGACTAATTTCCGGCCCAAAGGGTCCTAATCGAAGTCGATAGGATTAGAATAGCCGCACTTGAAGGCCGAATTGCATCTTGCATGAGGGCTGAGGCCAGGCCGTAAGGTTGCATTGAAACTGAGGCTGCGCCAGCCGGATACTGTGAATATACGAGAGAAGACCATGACACGATCGGCGCCAGTTGCACAAGCTGCCATTTCTGCTGAGTCGATACGCGGGCCGGTGGAAGGGGCGGAGAGTGAAGGCGATACTGTCCTGGGCGGAGGACCCCAGATGGATCTGAGGCGCAAGCCCAGAGTTGGAGAGTCGATTATTCAGGGGTTTCTCTTCCTCTGCGGCGCCATTTCAGTCCTTACAACGTTGGGAATCGTCTATATACTTGGCCGTGAATCAGTTCTGTTTTTCGCCAGTGAGGAAGTGAACCTATTGAAGTTTTTCGGTGGAACCGAATGGCAGCCCGCCATAGGAAGGTTCGGGATCTGGCCGCTGGTGACGGCCACCCTAATGGCCAGTTTGATAGCGATGACCGTGGCGCTGCCAATAGGTCTTTGCGTAGCAATCTACCTGAGCGAATATGCACCTGACCGGACGCGAAGCATTTTGAAACCTGTTCTCGAAATCCTGGCAGGGATCCCAACCGTCGTCTACGGCTATTTTGCCCTGACATTCATGACACCACTTCTGCGCGGCATTTTAGGCCGTGATGTGGTGGAAATCTACAACACAGCTTCTGCCGGTATCGTCATCGGCATTCTGGTGATTCCGCTCGTCAGTTCGATGAGCGAGGATGCATTGCGCGCTGTGCCAGGTACGCTGCGGCAGGCCTCTTATGGCTTAGGGGCCACGAGACTTGAAACGGCAGTACGAATCGTGTTGCCGGCGGCGCTTTCGGGCGTGGCAGCGGCTTTCATTGTGGCCATTTCGCGTGCGATTGGAGAGACGATGATCGTCGCCATCGCGGCGGGCGCCGGCCCAAACTTCACGTTCTCACCTTTTCGGGCCGCCGAAACGATGACAGGGCACATCGTGCGCATCAGCGGCGGCGACCTCAGCTACGATTCGATCGACTACAACAGCATCTTTGCGATCGGGCTGCTACTTTTTCTGCTGACTCTTAGCCTCAATGTCTTGAGTCAGTGGATAGTGCGCCGCTTCCGCGAGGAGTACGAGTGATGGCACTCAACCAACAGGAGACTGCTGGCCAGGATGCGGGCGGGATGATGCCCTCAGGGCCTGCCTACCATGAACGGGTGGTAGCGCGGCAGCGTCGAGGGCGGGCTTGGGCGGTAATCTTTCAGGCTGCGATGCTTGCCGGAATCATTGCCCTGTGCGCTCTTCTTCTTAACATTCTCAATCAGTCCTTCGGCTACATTGCAATCGTGAACAATATCGATCCTGCGGAGCTGGCCGTTGACGGCGTGCCGCTGGACAGACTGCCCAAGGACAATCTGGTGGAGATTCTGGAGGCGAATGTTTCCGCGGGGTTGATGAGGCGATATGAGCACGACATGCCATTTGCGGAGAGAAGCCGCGAGAACGTCCACGAGTTGATTCTTGAGCGGGTGGTAGAGCCGCAGGTACAGGCGACCTGGGGGCTGTTCGACTCACTGTTCGTGCGTGGGAGCGTCTTTGCAGAGGCTGAAGAGCGCTATCCGGGATCTGATGTGTACTTCCGTAGCTGGCTTACGACCAGTTTCATCAGCAAGTCGCAATCGAGCGAACCGCTGCGCGCCGGCGTTCGGACTGCGATATTCGGCTCCTTGTGGGTGGTTGCCATCACAGTTCTCTTTTCCTTTCCCATCGGCGTAGGGGCAGCGATCTACCTGGAAGAATACGCACACAAAGAGCGCGTACTCAACCGGTTGATTCAGACCAACATCAATAATCTGGCCGGTGTACCGTCGATAATATACGGAATGTTAGGGCTGGCGATATTTGTTCGCATTCTGGAAGTTTTCACCAGCGGAGCGTTTCTTGGCGTAGGAGACCAGTCCACTGCCAACGGGCGCACTATCATATCGGCCGGTTTGACACTTGGACTGCTGATTCTCCCGCTAATCATAATAAACGGTCAGGAGGCGATTCGAGCCGTCCCCAGTTCTCTGCGGCAGGCGGGCTTCGGACTAGGGGCCACGCACTGGCAGGTGATTTGGCATCACGTTTTACCGAGCGCCATGCCCGGCATTCTGACGGGAACGATTCTGGCGGTGAGCAGAGCAATTGGCGAAACCGCCCCGCTGGTCGTTGTCGGCGCCTCAACTTTCATCGCCCTGGATCCCAGCGGTCCATTCTCAAAGTTTACGGTTCTGCCAATCCAGATCTATCAGTGGACATCGCGACCGCAAGACGAATTCCGCAATTTGGCCGCGGCAGCTATTCTGGTGCTTCTGATTCTTCTATTGTCCCTAAACGCATCCGCAGTGCTCCTGCGAAATCACTTTGACCGCGGTCAGGCCAGCGCCTAGAGGAGTTTCTGACATCATGACAGTCGCTATTGATCGCCCATCCCGGGTCCAGGTTGAAAACGGCAGTTCGTCTCCCAATGGGTCGGGAAGGTATGCCATCGAAGCCGAAAAGATGCACGTCTATTACGGCGAGTTTTGCGCTGTACGCGACGTGGACATGAAGGTGCCAACCAACAAGATTACCGCAATTATCGGCCCTTCAGGGTGTGGCAAGAGTACGGTCCTGCGCTGTTTCAACCGGATGAACGATTTGATCTCGAGCGCTCGTATCGAAGGTGTGGTGTTGTTTCAGGGGCAGAACATCTACGACGAAGACGTAGACCCGGTGGAGGTGCGGCGTCGTATCGGAATGGTATTTCAGAAACCGAACCCTTTTCCAAAGACGATCTATGAGAACGTGGCATGGGGTACACGGATCAACGGATTCCGCGGCGACATGGACGAAATGGTTGAAAGGGCCTTGCGGTCAGCCGCCTTGTGGGAAGAGGTAAAGGACAAACTGCAACAGAACGCTCTCGGGCTATCGGGCGGACAGCAGCAGCGGTTGTGCATCGCGAGGGCGATTGCCGTGGAGCCGGAGATAATACTGATGGACGAGCCGGCCTCGGCCCTGGATCCGATAGCGACGCTACGTATCGAAGATTTGATGAAGGAGATTTCAGAGAAATATACTATAATAGTTGTAACGCACAACATGCAGCAGGCAGCCCGAATTTCCGATTACACGGCCTTCTTCAGCGTGGACGACAGACGGACCGGAAATCTGATAGAGTTTGACGACACGGAAAAGATTTTCACGAATCCGAGTCAGAAGAGGACAGAAGACTACATTACGGGCCGGTTCGGCTAAGCTCACACACTGCAACTGGAGTCAACATGAGCGTCGACAAGAAGCGGGTTCTCATACTTTGCACTGGCAACTCCTGCCGAAGTCAGATGGCTGAGGGGCTCGTCAATGCCTATCTTGGCGAGGCGTGGCAGGCGTTTTCGGCCGGCACTGCACCTTCAGGCATGGTTCATCCGCTTGCTGTGCGGGCGATGGCGGAACTCGATATCGACATAAGTCATGGCGCGACTGAGTCAGTCGACATCTATCGAGCGTTGCAGCCGGACCTGGTTGTTACGGTTTGTGACAATGCGGCCAGGAACTGCCCAGTCTGGCTAGGTGAAGAGGAAGTCAAACACATGCCGTTTGACGATCCAACAAAGCTACTCGGCAGTGATTCCGACAGGATCTCAGCCTGCAGGCAGGTGCGGGATCTGATGCGTGACACGCTACTCCCCTATCTTCAGAGTCTATAGTCCTTCGGATGGAAAGGAGACCATCGATGGGACAGCTGCTGCGAACCTCATTTGCGCGTGAGCTGGAGACACTTCAGACCGATACCTTGATGCTCGGCAGCATGGTTATTCAGGCGCTGAAGGAGTCAGTCGAAGCGCTGCGGCAGAGGGATATGGAGACGGCAAAGCGTCTGATCAAAGAAGATGACGTGATCAATAAGAAGCGGTTTGAAATTGAAGCAGACTGCTTGCGGTTGATCGCGACGCAGCAGCCAATGGCGGGAGATTTGCGTCTAATCGCAGCTGTGTTGGAAATCAGCACGGAGTTGGAGCGGATTGGGGACTACGCCAAAGGCATCGGACGGATCATCCTATTGATAGGCCCTGAGGCCTTGATAAAGCCGCTGGTAGATATACCTCGCATGTGCGATATCGCTACGAACATGCTACAACAGGCTCTCGATGCATTCCTAAACCAGGACGTGGAAGCCGCGAGAAGGATTCCTTTGCAGGACGATGAGGTAGACGGCCTCTACAACCAGGTCCATCGTGACCTTATCGCGATGATTCTGGAGGACACGTCGTTGATAGATCGCTGCAACTACCTTCTTTGGGCCGCACACAACCTGGAACGGGCCGCTGACAGGGTGACCAACATCTGCGAGCGGATAATCTTCACCGTTACCGGTGAATTCATTGAATTTGACATGAACTGAGGAAGGAAAGGCCAGTCTTTCTCGGAAAACTGATGCAATTCGCTCCTCAATGTCTTCGATTACCCTCTTCCTCGGCAAGGATCAGACCACGGCATTGGGTTTGGTCGCCAGTGTACGCCACCCCTGTTACCTTGTTTGGTTCGGCTGTTGGCAAGGCACAGAGTGTGCCTGCTCCCGGGTAGTACGGTGTTGTGGGGAACGCGTTCATGGGCAGGCGCGGAACGCCTTTCTTTCAGGTTCCTACTCTTGGAAAGAGGTTGACGGAAGGGGGAGCATCGTATAGAATTGTGGCTACTTGTCCCTGGTTCATGTAGTTGCCTTCCAAAGCGAAACGGGAGTTTGCATTAATCGAGAGTTTCCCTTATCATTCGGGACGCAAGCACCGGAATCCCCTCCAACCTTTGATTTGGGAGCATTGTCTCAGTTTGCAGTTGATGGTACAATCCGCGCTGATCCAGCCAGCGGGATTGATCATAGACGGACGTGTTTTCCGCACTCTTGCAGAAATCAATCATTACTCTTTTCCTTGACCGCCCTTAGGAGGTATGAAATGCTCAAACGACGTGTGAGGTTCTGGGCCGCTATAATGCTCATTGCAGTTATTGCTCTGTCGGGCTGTGCGCCGCGCGCCGGCCAGGGAAGTATCGAAGCGGATGCCGACCAATTGGTCATCGACCTGCCTGCGCTGGTACTGGACTTTGGCGCAGACGGGATGGCCGCGATTGAGAACGCTGCCCTAGCCGACCTGGTGGGAACTCTTGGCGTAGATCTGGATCTGGCCGTCCCGGCTGAGATGGTCTTTATGTTGGAGGCCAGCAACATTCAGCACATCCAGGTGAGCAATACACCTGAGGGCTTGCTGCTTCTGGTCAACGGCCGCAGTATTCCGAATATCAGCTATGATGGCGATTCGCTGAATGCGCTGCCGGGAACGCTCAGCACATTCGGCATGGCCATCCCGATGGCAGACCTGCTCTTTGCGCTCGTGGACCGGATTGGGATTGGCGTGATTGCCCGCTTCCCGGTTGCGCCGGGAGCTGAGGAGATTCCGCTCTTCGTGGAGGGTGACAGCGAAGCAGCGATGGCTGCCCAGGCCGCGCAGGACGAGTTCCTGGCAGCCGTAGGCACGCCGCCGCGCATCAATCTACCGATTTTCTACGAGGCGGACGGCAGCTTCAGCATTGGCGACATGTCCATTGAAGAGATGAATGCGATGACCGGCGGAGCGCTTGGGGGTCTTGCCTTGACCATTGGTCAGATCGGTATGGCCGGGGCCTTGGGGATTTCGCAACTGGGCATCAGCACGAATGTCGACGGTATCACGATTTCCATCGACGGTGACGCATTGCCGACGTTGGACTGGTCAGATGGCAAGGCCAGCAACCTGATCGAACTGGTAACCAGCATCCCATTGCTGGACATGGCGATGCCGGGCATGGGTTCGATGATGCCCACGATTCTTCAGATTCTGCCGCTGGTGCAAGCGACAGAGTTCGACCTGACGCTGCACTTTTAGGTCGGAAACCGCCTGAACGGGCCCGGCCGAAAGGATGGCCTGACCAGTTCGGGCAAATATAAAGCTTGAAAGGAAGAGGAGCGGCGATAAATTGCTGCTCCTCTTTTTGCATTGGCTGAAGTGGGGCCTACCAGGAGATTCAGCTGGGGTTCAACATACTTAGGGCGGTCTGACAGTTGCAGTTTCGGCCGTTAGTGGGCGTTACACTGGCCCGCGGCCTTGCGGCAGACAAGGCGCAAGATACTCGCGGCTTTTTTCTGACATTATTCTGCTTGCAACCAGTAATGGATGTCGATTGATCTAGGTAACTGATGAGGTGGGGCCGCTCATGTAGAGTTCGCCGGGTTCAAATCCGCGCGCTGCGTAGTAAGCCTGGGTTCCGGTGGCGGAAATGACGCTGATGCGCTCGAAGCCTGCGTCGCAACTGATGCGCCTTGCTTCGTTCAATAGGCGCGTACCGACGCCAACGTGTTGGGCAGCACCCTTTTCTGCGCCGCCGATGGCCAGCGCCGGTCCGTACACATGCACTTCGCGAATCATGGCGTTGCCGCCAATCTCATCGAGGAAAGCCCGACTTCCGGCCGATGGCGACTTAGGCAGGCTCAACCGCAGAAATCCTGCGAGGGGGGCCCGCTCCAGGTTGGCGCGCGAGCCGTTGCCCTTGTTCTCGTCGACGACGACTTGCAGGAAGTGCTCAACGGTTAAGTCAGTTGCGTAGGTGGTGACGGTCAGTCGCAATGCGTCTTCATGCACGTGCTGTCGCCGCACCTCACGGCAGCGTATACAGCCGCAGCGATCACCGCGGCGCGCCAACTCCTGATGGACTACCTCGCGCAGATTGCTCGTCTTCACGCCGGCCTCGATGTGATGTGCCGGTATGTCGCGAAACAGGCGGTTGATGCGCGTGTAGGGGGGTATGGTCGGCTTGATGTCTGCCAGCAGGGATACCAGTTCTCTTTCGGTATAGGGGGTATAGTCTCCGGCCTGCCACTTCTCGTGGAGTTCCGTACCGGCAATCAGGGAGCAAGGGTAAATCTTGAGTTCATCGGGCCGGACGGCAGGATCATCGAAGAACCGGCGAAACGATTCGCGGTCCGATTCGAGTGTGGCACCGTATAAGTTAGGCATCCAGTGCAGATGCAGTTTGAATCCCGCCGTTCTCAGGAGACCCAGCGCGTCCTTTACCTCGGCCACGGTGTGGCCGCGCTTGTTTTTTTCCAGAACGTCGTCCTCAAGGCTCTGGACCCCGATTTGAACTTTCGTCACGCCCAAACGGCGCAGGTGTTGAATTTCATCCGGAGTAATCCAGTCCGGTCGAGTCTCTACGACGAGGCCAACGTTGCGATGGGCCGCCAAGACATTGTGCTGTTGTGCCTCCTCCAACGTGGCAGGCGGCAGGTATTCTGGATCACCGTACGAGTTCATGGCGTCGTAGCAGCGTCTGACGAACCATTCGCGGTAGTCCTTGCTATAGGCGCTCCACGTTCCCCCCAGAATCAGCAGTTCCACTTTGGTGGCGTCATGGCCGATACTCTCGAACGCATCGATGCGTCCCAAAGTCTGTTTGAACGGGTCGAATCCGTCGCGTTCGGCCCGCTGTGCCCCGGGTTCATCGAAGATATAGCTTTTCGGCATACGCCAGTCATCGGGGCAGAAGATGCACTGGCCCGGACAGCCGGCAGGTGCGGTCAGGACCGTTACAGGCGCGACGCCGCTGGCGGTACGCACCGGCTTCATACGGATTCTGTCCAGCAGGAGGGCGTCCGGTTCCAGCTCGCCTTCATCGATCAGGCGCCGGAAACCGGCCACCAGATCAGATTTGGCATAGAATCCTTTGCCGTCTTTAGGGTATCGGGCTAGAATGGAACGCAAGGATCGACTTGTGTCCCAATCAGATTCCTGCACGGCCAGGACTTCCCGGAAGATTGCTGACAGAGCGGTAAGATGGTCAGCCGGATCGAAGCTCCGTTTTCGCTGCCACTCCTGGGAAGTCTGAACTACCTCGGCCGGAATCTCTTCCGGAGCCAGAACTCGTTTCATGATGGTGCAAGGACATTCTGAATCGTCGCGGCAGCAGGATGGCAAGCCGACGACCGCAGCAGGTATGGACCCACTGACCCAGGACAGTTTGCTCTCGTTGAATCGCCGATTCTACGAGCAGGCGGCCCAGCATTTCGACGCAACGCGCCAGAGCTGGACCCCGGGACTCCGGGCTATTTTACCGTATTTCAGGACCGCCGGAAAGGAAAGGCTGTCGGTGTTGGATGTGGGCTGCGGCAACGGCCGCTTTGCCCGGCTGCTTGAAGAGGCAGGTATCTCCGCATCCTACACAGGCGTGGATGGAAGCAGGTCCCTGCTTCGACTCGCCAGAGAGGCCACCGCGGGCCTCGAAGGCGTCGAATGTGAGTTCACGGAGGCGGACCTGGCGGAAGCGGGGTGGGCGCGTGTTCTCAGGAAGGACGGGGGCGTCGAGAACTGCTGCATGCGCGGCACCGGCGAAGTTTCGGAAACGCCACGATTTAGTGTAGTGCTCTGCACGGCAACCGTGCACCACCTGCCAGGGTATGCGCTTCGCCTGCGCCTGATGAGGGACCTTCTGCATTTGAGCGCAGGCTATGTCATTCTTTCCTTCTGGCAGTTTCTCAGCAGCGAAAGGCTTCGGAGCAAATTGATCGACCCTGGCACAGTTGGCATCAGCGCCACCGACCTAGAGCCAGGTGACGGCCTCCTGCCATGGCGTCAAGGCATCAGATCCGTGCGCTATGTTCACCAGGTCGATGAGGCCGAGCTGCGACAACTGGCCTCAGACTCGGGACAGACTGTTCTGCATACATTTCGCGCCGACGGTAAAGAGACAGACCTGAATCTCTATGCGGTTTTGGGCCGCGCCGAGTCGGATTCGGGGAAGTACAGAGCCAGATCGACAGTCGAAGACTAACGCTTTTGCTGAACTTTCATAGATCCAGGCAACTTGCGCCATGCAACCAGACAAGAGAACGCAGACGATACTGGACGGTTTTGGCACTTACTTCGAGGGCGAAGCGACCCACCTTGCTATTGCACCGGGCCGGGTCAATCTGATCGGAGAGCATACCGACTACAACGATGGATTCGTGCTGCCTGTGGCCCTGGACCGGGACGTGAGGGTCCTTTTTCGGTCGCGCGATGACGGTCGTATAAGACTATACGCACTTGAGTTTGATTCGTGGGCAGACTTCGAGATCGGGTCCAGGAAGCGGAACAGCCAGTTGTGGCCCAACTATGTTCAGGGCGTAGGCCTGGAGCTGGGCGACCTTGGCATTCAGCTGCGGGGATTTGAAGGGATTGTCAGCGGAAATGTACCCAGGGGAAGCGGTTTAAGCAGTTCGGCAGCGCTGGAGATCGCGGCGGCAAAGGCGTTTCTGACAGCGGCCAACCAGATCCACGCGCTGAGCGGACCTCAACTGGCCAGGGCTGCTCAGAAGGCCGAGAACGAATTCGTCGGCGTCAACTGCGGCATCATGGATCAGTTCATCAGTACGCTGGGAGAAGAGGGGCACGCACTGTTGATAGACTGCCGCAGTCTGGACTACCGGCGAGTGCCCTTCCCGGAAGGCGTGTCTCTGGTGATCGGCAATACCAAAGCAAGCCGTTCTCTTGCAGGAAGCGCCTACAACGAGCGCCGAGCACAGTGTGAAGACGGAGTCCGCCGACTTCAGGCGGTTTTACCGGAGATAACGGCTTTGCGTGATGTGAGCGGCGACGAGCTGGAGGCCCACCGATCGCTACTTTCCGACACCGTCTACCGCCGCTGCCGCCATGTGGTAAGCGAGAACGAACGCGTGCAGGAAACTGTTGACGCCCTTGAGGGGGGCGACTTTCGCGAGGTCGGACGGTTGATGGACGCCAGCCACGAGAGCTTGCGTGACGACTACGAAGTAAGCAGCGAGGCGCTGGACCGGATGGTAGAATCGATGCGCAGCCATCATGGATGCCTTGGCGCCCGCCTTACAGGGGCTGGGTTTGGCGGATGCGCCGTGGCTCTGGTGGAGGCCGGGACAGAGAAAGATGTGCGGGAGGCGGTCCAGGAAGCGTATGCCAAGGCGATGAACCTGTGGCCGGAGGTATACATAAGCCCGCCGAGCGCAGGTGCGCGAGTGCTGCCTCTGAATGCTGGAGAAACCGATGAACGACCGCCACAGCGGTGAACGCAGCCGCCCAAACCTCGGCGCATCAGGCCCGCTGGCGTATGACAGTGCAATGTTGTCGTGGGACTACGTCGATAGCCGGATGCGCGATGCTCAGAACTACTGGATTGCCAGTGCAGGAGAAGATGGAAGGCCCCATGCGGTACCCGTCTGGGGGGCCTGGCTGGAAGACGTCTTCTACTTTGTGGGAACGGGGAGGAAGGTACGAAATCTGCGCGCCAATCCGCGTGCGGTCGTTCACCTGGAAAGCGGGGACGACGTGGTTCTCATTGAGGGCAGCTTCAAGGAGATAGGACAGCCGAGCCGAGATTTGCTCCGACAGGTGGATGAGGAGTTCATCCGCAAGTACAAGACATATCGCCCCAGTGAACATCTGAATGACCGAAGCAAGTCCAACTTTCCGCCAGAGGGCCTGTTTGCCGTCATGCCACAGCTGGTTATTGCGTGGAGCGGCATGGCAAGCGACGCCACTCGCTGGAAGTTTCCCGCACGTCAGTGAAAGCCAAATCTCCACAATTCACCTGACTCCTCTCGTTCCATCGCAAATGTGGTCCACACGCCTCACTCAGTAAAGGAAGGCAGGAATGCCAACGCTTACCGACTATACGCAGTTCTATGGTCGCCATTGGGAGACGGGCACCGTCCGAAACTATCTTGACTATTGCGGGGCGACGGCGCCGCATACGGGTGAACCCTATTCCGAGGCGCTGTTGATGGGGGTCAGCGGCGGCGCGGTGATGGGGTATTTCGTGTTTGCCTACCAGGGCATCGACCCGCACGCCCGCATTCTCACCCGAAACACGTTCGACCCGATGGAGACGATGCTGCAGCGCCTGGGGGCAGAACCGAAAGTGCGCCAGACGGCAAGCGCGGAGAGGGCGGTGGGCAACCTGGTTGATGTACTGGAAAGCGGTACGCCCGCTATTACGTGGGCCGATGCCCTGAGTCTTCCCTATGAGCCACATACGTATGAGTTTGAGTTTCCTCACATGCAGCCGGTGGTCGTTTACGGTTACGATGAAGAGGCCGACCGGGTGTCAATTGCAGACCGCGCACGGGTGCCGCTATTTGCTACGACCGGTGAACTGGCAGCGGCGCGATCGAAAGTCAAGAAGGTCCGACAGCGCGTAATGACGTTGGCCCTGCCGGATGCAGACAGGATTCCGGAGGCGGTTCGGTCGGGAATCCGCGACAGCATTCAGCTGTACACTGAGAAACCGCCCAAGGGTGCGCGGCACAATTTCGGTTTCGCTGCCTACCAGCGGTGGGCCGATGCACTGCGAAAACCGAAGATGAGGAGCAGCTGGGACAAGGAGTTTCCGGCTGGTCGGAAGATGTATGCCGGCCTGGAGTCGGTCTTCAGTGATACGCACACCTACGGTAAAGAAGGGTTCGCTGAGCGGGATCTTTTTGGCGACTTTCTGGATGAGGCTGCGCAGATTCTGGAACGACCAGCCTTGCGAGAGGCGGGCGAGCAGTTTCGGGCAAGTGGCAAGGCATGGCGAGACCTGGGAGAACTGCTGCTGCCGGACAGCGTTCCCGTCTGGGCAGAGGCCCGCAGGCTAATGTTGGAGAACCAGAAACTGTTTCTGGAACAGGGAGGCGATGCTTTCGAAAGAGGTCAGACCAACTGCGAGCGCCTCATCGCAATTCGAAGGGAGATGGAAACGGATTTCCCCCTTTCGGACGTCGAGGTGGTCAGTTTCAGAGAACAGATTGCCGAGCAGGTTCTGAGAATCAGCGCAACTGAGGAACGGGCCGTGGCAGCCATGACGGAGGCGATGGAGTGAGAGCGGGGGAGCCAGAAACGGATCGTTCAGGCTCCGGCAGCAATTTCCGGACTGTCGTCTACCCGACGCAGTTCTGGAATCGTGGCGGCAACAGTTGAAACGAGCAGCGCGGCCAGTGCAACCTCCGCCCCGACGGCCAGGGGCGCCCCGAATGCGTCGGCAAGAACCCCAGTCTGGAGCCTCCCAAACGGACCTGCCCCAATAGCCACTGCGATGGCTCCCATCGCCTGTCCCCGTCTTTCGTCGGCGGCGGCAAGTAGAACGATGGAGCTCTGCATGATGCCGAAGCAGGCGTGCCCTATCCCCACCAGAAGAAGCAAAGCCCACGAGACGGCGAATGCGGAGCTGGTCGTGAAGGAGAGCAGCGCTAAGCAGTGCAACAGCGTGCCGGCTACGAAGATCCATCCTGCGCTTGTAAAGCGTCTAGCCCAGTTGACCAGGAAAAGACCGACGACGTTTCCGATTCCTACAGATGCGCCGAGATAGCCAAGCCCCACCGGACCCTGACCCAAGACATCGCGTGCAAAAACAGGAAGGAAGTTCATATAGGGAAAGGCCAGCATGTTCATGATCATCGTGATCAGCGTCACGGCCAGGATAGGCTGGTTTTGCCGGACATAGAGGACGCTGTCCCGAATCTGTGCCAGAGGCGAAGCGCTGGAGGGAGACGACGTACGCGGAATCGGCTGCCTGGAAAGGGCGCGCAGGAGCAGTAGCGAGATCGCAGACAGACCGCTCAGCGTCAGAAAACAGCCCAAGACATTGAATGCATCCAGTACAAGACCGGCGAGAAGGGGGCCGAAGGCGCGTGCGACGCTCATGCCCAGATTCTCCAGCATCAGAGCGTCAACGACACGCGGGCGCCCTACGAGGTCGGGAATGAGAGCGCGGCGGGTCGGCCAGTCCATGGCCCAGGCACAACCAAGGGTCAAAGAGATAACCACCAGGTGCCAGATGGCGAGCAGACCGACCGCTAGCAGCAAGGCAACGGTCGCATACATGCAGAAGGTGAGCGTCTGTGAAGCGATGACCAGAGGGCGGCGGCCGATACGGTCGGCAAGCAGGCCGCCGAAACCGCCGACAAGCAGTGAGGGAATGGAACGGCAGAAGCCAACCAGGCCGACCAAGCCGGCCGAGTCTGTCAATTCCAGGACCAACCAGCCCAAGACAATCATTTCCATATAGTGGGCCAGCCACCAGAGTGTGCTTGAACCCAGGAGGAGGCGATAGTCGGTACTGGCCAGCGTCGTCCGGATCCCGGACTCGGGCTGGAGGATGCGCTGGAATCGCCCGGAAAGATCAGTCCACATCTAGCGCTTGAAGCCCCAGAACCCGATATGCGAATTTCAGATGTGTTTCCTGCAGGTGTTCGGCCGTGGCGGCGCTTGTGAAGCCGTGGCCGCCGTCGAGCCAGACCAGCGTGAAGTCCTTCTGCAACGTCTCCATTTTGCGGGCGAAGTGTTCCATTTGGCGGGGCGTGGCGCGGCTGTCGCGGCGTCCTTGAAAGATCAGCAGGGGCGCCTGGATGGCAGCGGCATGTGTGAGAGGAGAACGGTCGCGGTACAGGTCAGGCTTGTCTGAAGGTGTGCCGCCGAACATCATACGCGCCCAGCCCTGCATGGCAGCAGAAGAATCCGCGTAGTTCATCGCCCAGTCTACGATAGCCACCGGAGCAATGCCGCCGGCCCAGAGTTTTGGCTCCTGCGAAAGGGCCCATACGGTCAGAAAACCCCCGTAGGAACCGCCCTCCAACAGAATGGCGTCCGGATCGGCGATGCCTTCCTCGATGAGCCAGAGGCGGGCCGCCAGCATGTCCTCCAGCTCCCAGCGGCCTACATCCCCGTTTATCTTTTCCTGGAAATCGCGTCCGAATCCCGTCGAGCCGCGATAGTTTACTGTGAGAAAGGCAAAGCCGTGGTCGAGCCAGGCCTGGCTGATAGGGTCGAAGGCGTTGGAGACGGCGCCGCTCGGTCCGCCGTGGACGTGCAGGATTGTGGGGTAGGGACCTTCGGAAGCGCCGCCTGAGGACGGAAGGCCCAGCCAGGCCTGGACGGTTGTGCCATCGGAACTGGGAAAACTGACCGAACGCCAAGGGCGGCCCGGTGGGCAGTCGCTAACTGGAAGTACCGGCTTGGGCGGACCAGACGCTGTCAGCGAAAGCAGTTGAGATGGATGGGCGGCGTCGCTCCACTGCGCCCACACTGTACCGTCGGGTCCGAAAAAGCTGGCCGCATTTCCTGTATGATAGGGGCCAGTGCGGCCGCGAAAGGTCCCCGGCATGTGTTGAAGCGGCAGTAGCTTTTCTTTTTGCAGTTCGTAGATGAAGAGCCCTTGGTGTTCCTCTGTTTTTGTCTGGACAAGCAGTTTACTGCCATCGGGCGACCAGTCCAGAGGCAGAGTCGATCCTTCGGCAGTAGGCATCGGCAGGTCGCGCCGGTCGTTGGTGCGCGGGTCCCAAAGCAGAGGTTGCAGCGCGCCGCTGGCGGTTGTTGTGGTGAGAAGCCGGTCATCACCATGAAGGGGCGAGAATTGGACGGGCTCAACGCTGTAATCGAAGCCGTCCCACAGTTCAGCGACTTGCCTCCCCGATTTTGTGTCGAAGGCCAGAACTGTGTAGCGCCGGCTGTGGGGGGCCCGGTGCGTCGACTTGACTGCGAGAAGGCTTCCGTCATATGAAAGGTGACAGGCCCAGGCCTCCTCCAGAGCCCTGTAAACGAGGTTGGGGGTAGAAGGTACTCCGTCCGATTCCAGAGCGATGCAGTAGAACCAGTAGTAGCCGTCGTAGACGGCGTCGAAGGCGAGGCAGGCGCCGTCGCGGCTGATGTCGAAGCCGCGCAACGTATACGGTGGCAGTTCGGGCGTCAGGTCTTCAGCCGGTCCACCCGCGTAGGGTACGCGGACGATATGGCCGAGTTCGCTGCCTTTATCGTCTTGCAAGTAGTAGAGGAAGTCGCCGTTGGGACCCAGCCAGCCATAGGAAGGCGTCTCGTTTCGGGGGAGAAGTGGACGCAGGTCGCCAGAGGTAGTGTCCCAGGCGAAGGTTTGTTTTGTTGGACCTTGCATGCTGGCGTGTACTATTCCACGCGACGGGTCATTTGGGGCAACATAGACGTAGCCCAAGCTATTGCAGCGGAACCGTTGGCGCCAGGGCGCGTTGTCCTCAAGCTGTAGTGGGGATTTCATAGGTTATCCGTAAGCATTTAACCACGTCTTGTGTGCAGTGTGTGCGGTCAGTGTGTGCGGTCAGTCTGGGCGGAATGGACCGTCTGTAATTCCATAGCGGGCTTGCGATGGTCATTGCGGTGAACGTTGGGCCTGATTAGGCGTTGCCTCTCCTACCTTGCCTGCGCTGGCACATACTGGGAATCTGCCAAGAC
>VXOE01000133.1 GCA_009840225.1 Caldilineaceae bacterium SB0662_bin_25
CCCTTGTGCGGGGGCTCCGCCCCCGCACAAGGGAGGGCCGAATAGGCCCGACCGCCCGGAACTGCAGTAGTTAGTAGTCAGTAGTCAGTGGTTAGTGTTTGGGCGATGCATTGGGGATGGATGTGCGGGCTGGACATGGCTTGGACCTCAACTCAGACATGTGAAAGTTCGCCCCCACTTTGGGATGCACCTCAATTGCCCTGTGCCGACAGCCATCAGCCAGGTTTTGAACCGACAAATGGTATGACAGTTGAATCTTCCTTAGCGAACCTTTATACTGCGAAGCAGGACGACAGGGAAGATGCGGCAAGGCGGAGATTGGGATACCGACCGGAATCTGCTTGCGAACACGAGGAGAGAGGGATGCAATACGTGAATTTCGGCAGCGCGGGCGTGAAGGTTTCGCGCGTGGCGTTGGGGCTTGGGCTGCGAGGCCAGCAGGACGAAAAGGAGGCACGCAATCTGGTGGCGGCTGCGCTGGATTCGGGTGTGAATCTATTCGATTGCGCCAACATCTATGGGCTGGGGGACGATCGGGCGTTCAGAGGCACCTCGGAGGTGCTGCTGGGGAAGGCGTTACAGGGTCGGCGGGATGATGTGGTGATCACGTCCAAGGTGCGGGGGGAGATTGGCGATGGCCCCAATGACAGCGGCCTGTCCCGTTACCACATTCTGCGCGAGGTGGAGCGTTCGCTGCGCCGGCTGAACACGGACCGTATCGATGTTTATTTGATCCACGGATTGGACGAAACGACGCCGGTGGAGGAGACGTTTGGGGCGCTGGACAGCCTGGTGCAGCAGGGCAAGGTGCGCTATGTGGGTATCTGCAACCACCAGGCGTGGCAGGTGATGAAGGCGCTGCGGGTGCAGGAGCGGTTGAACGCGGCGCCGGCGATCACGGTGCAGAACCCATATAATCTGCTGAACCGGGAGTTGGAGCGGGAGATGTTTCCGATGGTGGCGGAGATGGGGCTGGGCGTAATGGTATTCAGCCCGCTGGCGGTTGGTCTGCTGAGCGGAACATACACGCCAGACAGTATGCCGGAGGAGAACAGTCTGTGGGGCGGGCGGCGGCGGCACGCTTTCCAGGACACGTTGCGGGACCGGGCAGCGGACGTGGTGGCGGAGGTGATCGCTGTGGCCGAGCGCGTGGGGGCGACCCCTGGACAGGTATCGCAAGCGTGGATATTGTCACGGCCGGAGGTGACTTGCATTATCTCGGGTGCGGATGTGCCGGCGCACATTGAGGACACTGTGGGAGCGGTCGGCCTGGAGCTGCCGGTGGAGGAGATCCGGCGGCTGGACCTGGTGTCGGCGGGTTTACAGACGGTGTTGGACGGGTCTGTGTTTGAGCCGGACCGGTGAGGTACTGTGCTTCGGCGATCAGCAGACGATTGACTTGCTTGCATTTCCAGGGCGGGCCGGCGATTCAGGCGGGGTCCGCTGGTTGGAGATGTTCGATCTCGATGTTGATTCCGTCCCACTTTTCATGGAGGTATTCGGCGACGAGACGACGGTGACAGTGGTGTGGCTTGTGCTCGCTACATAGGAGACAGGCGTTATCGAAGAGTTCCGGTGGGAGCTCTTCTTCGATTTTGCGGGCAGCCATTAGGGCGCGAAAGGAAATCTCATAGGCTTCCCACGACCCCTTCCTTTTCTTGAATTCGTCGAAGATGTCCTGAGTAGGCGCGAGTTGGGGCAGATGCAGGTAGTCGATCTTGCCTATTTCGTGCAGGAAATAACGGAGGTCGTTCTGCTTGGCAAAGCCGGAGAGTTGCGACCGGTTGTTGAGGCGTGTATCGATCAGCGTGCGGACTCCTGACTGTTTGAGCTGTGTAAAGAACGTCTCGGCGCTCTTTTGGGTAAAGCCGATGGTGTAGAGTTTCATTTCGGTCTGCAAGCCATGGGTTTCCAAGCTGCCCGTCCCAAACAGCAATCCATTCTTGATATTCGAACTATACGACCACGGCCATGCCTTCGGCGCCGGTGTCGGCGGCGCCGGTGAGCGCGCCGGTCTGGGGGTCGATGTGGAGGGCGTGGACGAGGGCGAGGCCGCCGTAGCTGTAGGGGATGTGGGCGGCGGGATGGCGTTTGTTGACTTCGTCGAGGACCCAGACAGGGATGCGGCGCTGGCAGTTGATGGCGTCGAGCTGGCAGTCGAAGCGGGGGGCGTGTACAGCTTTTTCTATGTCCATGCCGAAGTCGATGACGTTGAGGATCACCTGCAGGACGGAGGTGATGATGCGGGTGGCGCCGGGCGCTCCGAGGACGAGGAGGGGTTGGTCGCCGCCGTCGGAAGATTTCTTGTTGTAGACGATGGTCGGGGTCATGCCGGTGGTGCGGCCTTTGCCGGGGGCGATGGAGTTGGGATGGCCGGGCAACGGGTTGAAGTTGACCATCGAGTTGTTGTACATGAATCCGAGGCCGGGGGTTATGACACCTGAAGAGGAGCCGAGCGAGTGGGTAAGTGAGACGCAGTTGCCTTGGGCGTCGATGACTGAGAGGTGCGTTGTGTGAGGGGTCTCCGGCTGGGAAGGTGTGGGTTCGATGGGCTGGCCGCTATCGATGCGCTCGCGCCAGAAGGCGGCCCGATCCCTGGACATCATCCAGTCGAGGGGCACGTCCTCGAACTCGTCGTCGGCCAAGTGCGGGTTGCGGTCGGCGAAGGCGGCCTTCATGGCGAGGCCGACGGTGTAGATGTAGTCGGCCGAGTTGTGGCCCATGGCGGCCAAGTCGTAACCCTCCAGGATGTTGAGGATGGCGACGAGAGTTGCGCCGCCGTGCGGCGGGGTGGAGCTGGTGACGGCGTGGCCGCGGTAGCTGCCGGAGAGGGAAGCGTCCTCGCGCAGGCGGTACTGTTCAAAGTCCTGCCGGGTGACGAAACTGCCGTTGGCGGCCAGGTCGGATGCCATGCGCTCCATGAACTGGCCGTGGTAGAAGTCTTCGCTGCCGTGTTGGACAATGTGACGCAGTGAGGCAGCGTAGTCCGGGTTTCGGAGCGTTTCACCGGTGTCATAGGGTTGGCCGTCGTCGCGGAGATAGATGCGACGGGCCTCCGGGTTGCTGTTGATGTAGTCGCGCAGGCTCATCCCCTCCCAGTACTGGTTGGAGCGTTTCCAGCCGACGGCGAGGGAGTCGGAGACGACAAAGCCGTCTTGGGCGGTGCGGATGGCGGGTTCTGCGGCCTGTTCGAAGTCGATGGTACCCCAACGCTCGAGCAGCGAAGAGAACATCTTGACCGCGCCGGGAGTACAGACGGAGGTGTAGCCGGCTTCGTTGACGTTGCCATCGAGGAAGAAGCCCCAGCCGCCGGGATTGGGGCGGATAAGCTTTTCCACCCACATATCGTCCTTCACGAGGGCGCCGGCGAGCGCGGGCGCGTCGATTCCGATGGAACCTGACTGTCCGGCCAGGTGCAGATTGATCACTGCATAGCCGCCGATGCCGCACATTTGGGGGCTGACCACGGCCTGCATAAGGGCGGCGGTTACGGCGGCGTCGATAGCATTGCCGCCGGACATGAGGACTTTGGCGCCGGCTTCTACGGCGAGCGGTTGCTGAGCAGAGATTGCGGCAGGCATGGGGTTCTGGCTCCTGGTGGGAAGGGCGGCGATGGGTTAAGCGCGCGGGCAGTCAGCGTCACGCGGTCAATGATACGCGAATACGCGGCCAACTGCAATGGGAAGCTACCGCTACAGAGAGCAGACCATGCGAATGTTTGTTGCGGTGAGTTCGCTCTGGTCGCGTTCCGAGGGGATGAGCCGGAATTCAAATATATGTTCGCGGCTTGGCAGGTAGTCCTTTGCGGATTCATCCTGCATCATCGAGAAGTGGAAGAATGCACTCTCGTAAGGAGAATCGGGGCTCTTGCGTTTGTCAACCAGCCACAGGTGGGGTGACACCTTGGTCAGGAAACGCATATAGCCGAAGCCCTTATCCTCGTTGTAGTAGTAACACCAGCCGCGCACAGTGGAGTCGGCCTTTCCCCAATCGGCGGAGCCGTCGGGGACGGGAAGCAGATTGGGGATCAGATAGCCGGACATGAATAGATCCACCTCCTGCCGCAGATTACCTGAGACATTATCGAAGGCGACGACTTCCACGCGGCAGCCCTTGTTCTGGAGGGCGCGCACGACCTGAACGAAATCTCCGTCACCGGTTGCGATCAGGACTCTGTCGAGGTTTTCAGACTGGAGCAGCGCGTCCACTGCCAGATCCAGATCGGAGTTGGCTTTGGCATAGCGGTTGCCTGTCTCGTCATCATACCAGCGTACACGCTTGATAATCACTTTGTAGCCCAGATCGCGCAGTGCGGAGTGGAAGCGAAACGCGCCGACGCGGTAGTCGATGTCCCACTGGGCACGTTCGGCGTCATGGGTAACGTAGGCGTTGAGGCGGACCGGTTCGCCCATATCCCGGCAGGCGAATTCGCGCAGTACGTCATACTGCATTCGGGAGCCGCCATTGCGATAGATGTTGGCGGCGTCAACGTAAACGCCGACCTTAACTTGAGATTGTTGAAAAACCATTGAAGATCCTTTTGAACTAAATCTTTGTAGCGTGCGAGTAGCCGTCGAAAATGAGTATAGATTCTGTACAACCTAATTATACTGCACAGGCAAACACTTAGCCACATCCGATATAAGTTCCCATTATTGGACACCTGAGCTATTCTGTGCTGATTTTCGTGTTCAGAGTGAGGTGAGGGGAATGCCCGCGCCTGCCACTCTCGGGGGCGCGAATTACTGAGGGGGAGGCGAAACGCTTGCGGTGGGCGACATGCCTGCGATTGCGGCTACAGGGAGGGCGAGGCGTGTTTTGAAGGGGGCATTGCGGGGGGAATCCCCCCGCACAAGGGAGGCCGCTTGCGGCCGACCGCACCAAAATTGAAGAGTGGGGAGAGAAGTGTAAGGAGGGATGGTGCCGGCTGAGCTCGTCCAGTCCTTGGTATAGAATTGGCGGTGGTGGAGTGGGAGCGTCAGCAGTTGGGGGCGGTACAGCCTGTGGCCGTGTTGGGCGACAGGAAGCGACATTATCTGTGCCCTTTGCGAGCAGGTTCTTCCGGATATTGTGTATTGGTCCGTTTCGGGTAAGATAGGGCAGTCCTGAGCAGAGTATTTGAAGCGGGAGATTGTTACGGGCCGCGCCGGGTCAGCGTACCGCACAGATATAGGAACAGTGACGATGTTAAAGGTACTTCTGCAAGTGTCGAGACTCATTGACAACCTGTCAGAACGAATTGGCGGCGTGTCTGTGTATCTTGTGATCATTACGGTAGCGGTTGGGTTCTACAATGTGCTGGTGCGTTATATGGGGCAGTTTATTGGCGTTCAGTTGTCCTCCAATCTCTTTATCGAAATGCAGTGGTATCTGTACTCGCTGGTCTTCTTTCTGGGTTTTGCCTATATCCTCAAGAACGGCATCAACGTGCGCGTTGATTTCATCTATGCGAACTGGAGCAGAAAACGCCAGGCGATGCTTGATTTCTGGGGGAATCTGTTCCTGCTTGTTCCCTACTGCATCATCGGCATCTGGGTGACAGTAAATCCGGTGATGACCTCCTGGCGGCAGTGGGAAATGTCGCCTGATCCGGATGGGTTGCCGCGCGCGCCTCTGAAGACGATGATCATCGTTGCCTTTGCGTTCTTACTGTTGCAGGCGATTTCCGAGTTGATCAAGCTGTATGCAGTTTTGCGAGGCGAGGATGAAGAGACCTTGGATTTGACAGAGCACCAGGAAGCCTTGCGGATCGAGTAAGGGTCTTGCGGGCCAGTAGACGCTGCTGGGGGGAGTCTGTTTGTCTGGAAGAGATTGGGGTGATCTTCCGGAGCGGGTCACACGAAAGGGAGTGACTATGGGGTTGGAATGGCTGGCAATTGTGATGTTCATACTGTTTTTTGTGCTGATCCTGTATGGATATCCGGTAGCGTTTTCATTTGCCGGGACCGCCTTCGTTTTCATGTTGATTGGCTGGGCGCTGGGCATATTCAACATGAACTGGATCAAGCTGCTGCCCAACCGCTGGTTCGGCACGATGTCGGACTTTACGCTGCTGGCAATTATATTCTTCGTCTTTATGGGGGCGATATTCGAGAAATCGGGGCTGGCTGAGCGGTTGTTGACGACGGTCGGTATATTGCTGGGAGCGATGCGCGGCGGTCTGGCCCTGGCGGTGGTACTGGTGGGGACGCTGCTGGCGGCGGCTACCGGGGTGGTGGCGGCCACCGTCATTGTGATGGGGCTACTGTCGCTGCCGATCATGGTGCGCTATGGATACAATCACCAGCTTGCGACAGGAATTATTACGGCGTCGGGGACGATGGCGCAACTGTTGCCGCCGAGCCTGGTGTTGGTGGTGTTGAGCGATCAGATTGGGGTGGGTGTGGGCGATCTGTTTGTCGGCGCGCTGATTCCGGGGCTGATACTCTCGGGTCTCTACGCGCTGTACGTGATAGGGATCGCCATAGTTCGTCCACAGGACGCGCCGGCTCTGCCACCCGAAGCACGAACAGTTCAGGGTGCGGCGTTGATGCGCCAGACGCTGATTGCGGTCGTTCCGCCGGTTCTGTTGATTTTCTCTGTGTTGGGCAGCATTTTTCAGGGCATCGCCACACCGACGGAGGCAGGCGCGGTCGGCGCGATTGGCGCCTGTATTCTCACGGCGTTCAACCGGAATCTGAATTGGAAGCTGATCAAGGACGCGGCGCGGTCTACGGCCAATATCACCGCACTGGTGATCATGATTCTGTTCTGTTCGACCTATTTCGGGCTGGTCTTCGACCGTCTGGGAGGGCAGGACTACGTACAGGGCTTGCTGACGAGTCTGCCGGGCGGGTTCTGGGGATTTGTGATCGTCGCCAACATCGCGATCTTCCTGTTGGGCATCAATCTGGAGTTCATCGAGATCAGCTTTATCGCGATGCCACTGTTTGTGCCTGCCGCCCTGGAGCTGGGCTTCACAAATGCGCAGATGGTCTGGTTCGGGGTGATGATGGCCATCAATCTGAACATGGCGTTCATCTCGCCACCGGTCGGATTCTCGCTGTTCTATCTGCAAAGCGTGGCGCCTCCAGAGGTGAAGACTGCGGATATACACAAGGGCGCATTGCCGTTCATGGTGCTGCAGGGCATCGCCCTCGTAATCGTTATCCTTGTTCCGGAGACGGTGACCTGGCTGGTGGAGGCGGCATCATAGGCAGATTAGACAGCGTTAGCGGAAAGGAAAGAGGGGCGAGCGGTGCGCTCGCCCCTTTGCTATTCTGGTGGTCGCCGCCGGCAGTTAGGCGTTGCCCGGCGCATGTCAGCGGCTTCGGCCCACGTACTGCAGGTAGCCGAGTTCGGCCAAACCGTGCCAAGCATGAATGGCGTCGCGGAATGCCAGCCAATCTTTGAAGATGGAAGCAAAGTCTGCATCTACGGCGGCAGTTTCGTCGAAAAGCTGGAAGGCGGTCTCCTCGGCGGCTTTCAGCAGATCATCGGGAAACGGCCGCAGATTGACGCCGCCGTCGTTGATCAGGCGACGGAGTGCGACCGGGTTCCTGGCATCGTAGCGCGCCATCACTCTGACATTTACCTCGTAAGCGGCGGTTTTGAGTGCTTCCCGATACTGCTCGGGGAGCTTTTTCCATTCGTCCAGATTTACATGGACCTCCACTGACGAGCCGGGATCCCACCAGCCGGGGTAATAGTAGTAGCTGGCGACCGTGTGGAAGCCCATCCTCTCGTCTTCGTAGGGCCCGACCCATTCGGCGGCGTCGATCGCCCCGCTCTCAAGGGCCTGGAAGATCTCGCCGCCGGGCAACATCTGCACGGATACGCCCAGCCGCGCCAACACCTGGCCGGCGATGCCAGGGATGCGCATTCTGAGGCCTGCCAGGTCGGAGACGGAGTTTATCTCCTTATTGAACCAGCCCCCCATCTGGACGCCGGAGTTGCCAACAGGAAACTGAATGATATTGAACCGTTCTGCATGGATTTCCTGAAGCTTCTCCAAGCCGCCGCCTTCGTACAGCCACGCGTTTTGCTGTCGGGCCGTCAGACCAAAGGGCAGGCCGTTGTTGAGGGCGATGACAAAGCCCCTGTCAGTATAGTAGTGGGAGACGGTGTGACCGATAGGGACGTCCCCTTCTTCGACGGCGTTCAACACGCCAAGACCTGGAGCCAGTTCACCGGCTGCGCGGGGACGGATAAGGAACCTGCCATCTGTTAAGGCTGCGACGCGGTTGGCAACCAATTGCGCACCCCAGAAAATCGAGTCCAGATCGGCCGGCCAACTGGTTGCCATCTGCCACTCGATGACAGGCAGGTGGGCGTCTTCCGCCACTGCGTTCTCGATCTGAAGCGGGGGGATCAGGCCGGCTTGTGCGCGGCCAGTTATGCTTAGTGCGGCCGAGCCCGCTGCGGCCAACCCAAGAAAGCTTCTCCTGTTCATTGCAGGAATCTCCTTCCCCTGCGCGCCAGCAGGAAAACTCAAACAGTTGCCAACAGTTGTCGCGTTGATCGAAACGGGAGAGCTCTCTGCGATGCTCTCCCGTTTCCCGGATCATCATCTCTTTGAAAGACATGCGCGGCGCGCATGGGTAGATCAGCGGCTGCGGCCCACGTATTGCAGGTAGCCGCGCTCGGCCAGACCGTGCCAGGCCTGAATCGCGCTACGGAAGGCGGACCATTCCTTGAGGATCGATGCGAAGTCAGCGTCTCCGGCGGCGGTCTCGTCGAAAAGCTCGAATGCGGACTCTTCAGCGGCCTGCATTACATCGTCGGGGAAGGGCAGCATCGTAATGTCGGCGTCCTGGATCAGGCGGCTGAGTGCGGCAGGATTTTTGGCGTCGTAGCGCGCCATCATGGTTGCGTTAGCGGCGTAGGCGGCGGTTTTGAGGACTTCCTGATACTGCTCCGGAAGCTTGTTCCACTCATCGAGATTAATCTGGATTTCCAGGGATGGGCCCGGCTCCCACCAGCCTGGGAAGTAGTAGAAGCTGGCGGCTTTGTGGAAGCTCAGTTTTTCGTCATCGTAGGGGCCGACCCACTCTGCGGCGTCGATGGCGCCGGTCTGCAGGGCCTGGAAGATTTCGCCACCGGGCAGCACCTGCACGGTTACGCCCAGGCGGTCCATGACGCGGCCGCCGAGGCCGGGGATACGCATCTTGAGGCCTTCCATGTCGGCGACGGAGTTAATCTCCTTGTTGAACCAGCCGCCCATCTGCACACCGGTGTTGCCAGCGGGGAACTGGATGGTGTTGAATTTTTCGGCATAGACCGTTTGCAGCATCTCCAGGCCGCCGCCTTCATAGAGCCAGGCGTCCTGCTGGCGGGAGGTGAGGCCGAACGGCAGGGCCGTGCCGAAGGCGGTTATCGGACTCTTACCGATATAGTAGTAGGAGGCTGTATGGCCGATGGGCACAGCGCCTTCTTCGACGACGTTCAGGACTTCCAAGCCGGGGGCGAGCTCACCGGCGGCGCGGGCCTCGATTATGAATTTGCCCTGCGTCATGGAGGCGACGCGCTGGGCAACAGTCTCGGCGCCACCGAAGATCGTGTCGAGGGCAGGCGGCCAGCTGGTGGCCATCTGCCATTCGATTTCGGGCAGGCTTGCGTCCTCTGAGACGGCGCCTTCGAGCTGGCCCGGAGTCATTACTCCGGCCTGTTCACAGCCGGCGACGGTGAGGGCTGCGGCGCCTACGGCACCTGTTGCAGCTACTTTCAGGAATCTTCGTCGATCCATTTCGTTTTCTCCTTCCACTTGGACCTGTATGAAATATGGTATGCGCGAAGTGCAGCGTAATTGTACTCAGAGGGGGAAATTCTGACAAGAGTTGACAGCAGGAGGCGGCAAGTGGAGCTGGAGAAAGGCCTTTTGTGGGTGCTGGTTCTGCGAGATGTCAGAGGCGAACTTGGGACCAGTTTGCCGATAAGAGCCTGAGCAGCGGCGGCCGGCGCAAGTCGCAGGCGGGGTTTATTCTCCGGGATTCCAGTCCTGGCCGTCCAGATGGGCTCCGAAGGACATGTAGGCGACGGTACCGCCGTCGGCGTAGATAGTCTGCCCTGTGACAAAGTCGGCTGCGTCGGAGGCGAGGAAGGCGGCCACGTGGCCGATATCGGCTGGTTCGCCCAGGCGACCCCAAGGAACGGTGGCTTCGAAGATGGCGGGGTTGTAGTCGGGAATGTCTGCGAAGTAGCGGGGCACTTCGATGAGTCCGGGTGCTATGGCGTTGACGCGAATCTTTTGGGGGGCCAACTCGACAGCGAGATGGCGAGTGAGGGCGGCGACTGCGCCTTTGGTGGCGGCGTAGACGGAGTAATCGGGGACGCCGGAGTGGGAATGAACGGAGGCAAGATTGATCACCGAACCGCCGCCGGCTTCGTTCATGTAGGGCAGCGCGCGTTGGATGCAGAAAATGTGACTGCGAACATTGATGGCAAACAGCTTTTCGAAGTGGTCTGGTGTGACATCGGCAATCGAGCGCGTCTCGGTGAGGCCGGCGTTATTGACGAGCACGTTGAGGCCACCGAGGTGGTAGGCGGCGGTCTCCACGACGTGTGCGCATAGTTCGGCGGACTGAGTGAAGTCGCCTTGCACGGATGCTGCCGTTCCTCCGGCGGCGCGGATCTGGGCAACGGCAGCGGCTGCGCCCTCGTCGCTGTAGGGGTAGTGGCAGACGACGGCTGCGCCGCGGCGGGCCAGTTCGAGTGCGATGCCTTGGCCGATGCCGCCGTGGTCGACGCCGGTAACGAGCGCTTTCTTGCCGGCCAGAGAATCCTTGTCGCTCATTTCACTGCTCTCTGATGTGTGCTGAGGTCCGGGAGGAGAGGCCCGGAGGAGGCCTTCACGCCTCACCCAACTTTCAGAAACATGTCTATGGTTTACTCGCCCGTTGCTTGAGATAGGCAAGGCTGTGCCGGATGCCGCCCACCGGGTCGCCGACGCCGCGAAATTCGAAGATGTAGTAGACAGGCTGGGGCAGCCGATCGAGCGCGTTGAGAATGTCGCCAAGAGGCAGGACGCCTGTGCCGAGGGGGGCCGGGGGGTCAGCGGGATTGGCGGTCTTGTCCTTCAGGTGGGCGGCGACGATCTTGTCTGAGAGGGCATCGATTGCTTCGACGACGTCCTGGCCGTGGTTGGGGTAGTTTCCCATGTCGAGATTGGTGCGGAGCGCGGGGGAGTCCAGGCGGGAGAGGGCTCCGTGGACCTCCGCGAGGGTGCCGCCGGGGGTGCGGGCGTAGTTTTCGAGGGCGATTGTGGTGTTTTGGGCGGCGGCGTAGTCGACGACTTGCCGGGCGCGGGCCCAGCCGGCCTGATCGTCGGGGGGTGGCGTGGGACCGGGGAAGAAGCGGACGATCGGCGCGCCGAGCGCGGCGGCGGAGTCGATGTCCTGGCGGAGTTGCAGAGTGGACTCGGTGTTGCCGAAGAGAGTGGCCTGCGTGGCGTATGTAACCAGGAGGCCGGCGGCGGCGATGCGGCGGGCTGCTTCGGTCAGTTCAGCATCGAGCCGGGGCCATGTCTCCCGGCGCAGTTCCAGGCCGTCGGCGCCGGTCTGGCAAGCGATATCGATCAGATCCCAGACGGTACTTTCGCCGCTTTTGAGCTCGTCCTCCAGCTGCATGGCGGAGATCAGAATCGGTCGGTGGGCTGGCGCGGATGCGCCCGTGCCAGGTGTGGGATGTGCTGATTGGCTGGTCAAGTTCGCCTCACTCGGAAAAGCTCAGGTCAAGAGGGGAATGAAGACCTGCGGCCGCAGAGGCCGAGAGCGGGAGAGCCTGCCACGCGCCGGCTCACTGTGGGGGGCCCTGATTGGGTAGTTTCCCGGTCAGGTATTCCCCCCAACGAAAGGCCGGCGCGGAGGCCTGCTTAGTGATGTCAGCCTGCGGTCGTCCACTCCGGTTCCGGCTGGATTGTCGTTTCCGGGGGTGGGCCGGGGTCGGGGCGGCCACTGCCTTCGAGGCGGCTGATGAGTTGGACGGTCATATCGCCTTCGACGAGGCACTGGCAGGACAGGCGCACACCGGAAAGACCCTTTTCGGCCAGCTTCTCTTTTTCGGCGACGGTCATTTTTGCAGGTTCGCCACCGACAAAGGCAACGCGGCAGGTGGTGCACTTGCAGTTGCCACCGCAGGCATGCAGCTGGTCGACGGCTGCGTCCTCAACCAGAGCAAGGACCAAGCGTTTGCCAGCCTGTACATCGAACGTGCCAACATTTTCTACTGTCAACTTAGGCATGAAATTCAACTCCTGTGCGTGTAAAGGATGGGAACGGATTCCCGAAGTCATTTGCGCGGCGCAAATTGTTTCTGCATTTTCTCACATTTCCCGGACAAATACGAAGAGAAGATCATTGACGTTGGTTTGGGTCGGGCCGGTCAGAAGCAGGTCATTGGCGGCGCGCAGGTAGGGATAGGCATCGTGGCGGCGTAAGTGGTCGGCGGCGGAGAGGCCGGCGCCCTCGCCTCTGTGGACGGTGCCGTTGTCGGCCAAGCCGCCGGCGCTGTCGGTGGGTCCATCGGTGCCGTCGGTGGCAAGAGAGACGACTGTGATGCCCGGCAGATGCTGGAGGGCCAGGGAGGCGGCGAGGGCGAGCTCCTGGTTGCGGCCGCCCTGGCCGGGCTGGTCACCGAGGCTGACGGTGGTTTCGCCGCCGAGGATGAGGCAAGCGGGCGCGGGTACGGGCAGACCGCTGTCCTGCACTTCGCGGCCGAGGCCGACGAGCACTTTGGCGACTTCGGCGGCCTCGCCTTCGACATAGGTCGAGAGCAGGATCGTGTTGAAGCCGAGTTCGGTTGCCTTTGCGAGGGCGGCGCTGGCGGCGGTGCGGTTGTCGGCAACGACGAGTGTGTTGCTGGCGGCGAAAACCGGATCATGCGGTTTGGGCGTGTCGGGGATGTCGCCGGCGAGCCCGGCCTGCAGGCGTTTGAGGATGACCTCCGGAAGGGTTTTGGTCAGGCCGTATTTTCCGACGATGGCCCAGGCGTCGGCCCAGGTGCTTACGTCGGGGACTGTGGGGCCGCTGGCGATGACGTCGAGGGGGCTGCCGATGACGTCGCTGAGGGCTAGTGTCAGGAGCGCGGCGGGGGCGGCGGCGCGGGCGAGCTGGCCGCCTTTGACGGCGCTGGCGTGTTTGCGGAGGCAGTTCATCTCGTTGATGGTTGCACCGCAAGCGAGGAGGGCGTCGGTCATGGCCTGCATGTCGGACAGGGTGAGTGCTGGATAGGTGTGGCCGGAGTTCCCGGTGATCTCAAGTGCCGGGGCTACCAGCAGGGCGGAGCCGCCGCCGGAGAGAAGGGCGATTACGAGGTCGTCTGGGCCGGCCTGCTCGACGAGGGCAAGCATTTCTTGGCCGGCAAGGACGCCGGCTTCGTCAGGAATGGGATGACCGGCCTCGACGACGCGAACGGTGGACTGCGTAGTTGAGGAAGGGTCGGCGGGCTGGGCGTGGTCGTACTTAGTTACCGCGAGGCCGCCGCTGATGCGGTCCTGGAGGACGGCTTCGACGGCGCTGCACATGGGAGAGGCGGCCTTGCCGGCGGCGACGACGAAGATGCGGCGGTAGCGGCGCAGGTCAAATGTCAGCGCGGGCGCCGGTTCACTGGCTGAAGGGTCGGCGACGCTCAGGGATTCGTCGCGGCGCTGGAGGACGTTTTGGACGGCTGCGAAGGGGTCGACGGCATCGAGGGCGGCGTCGAGGACGGCGAGGATGGGACGGCGGGCGGCGGGGTCGGGAGTGAGGACGGAGGTGTCGAAGCGGGTCATGCTGTGTTTCTTCGATTGTCAGGCAAGAACCGATTCAACTCTTCCACTAGAAAATGAACCGTCGTAGAAGGATTGTCTATAGCTGGCTGAGGTTTGGGATAGAATCCGAGGAGGCGCTTGGCGTTCCTGATAGCCGTGCCTTGATGAGACCGCAACTGATCATACATGCGTAAAGAACTCTTGTCGTATGGACAATCCAACAGTTCTGAAAGCTTATTCTCATAGTCCTTGCGATGCATCGGAGAGTTATAAAAGTGGAAGTGAAGAAGATACCATATCTCAAATGCTTGATTGGAATACGCTACTCTCAACCCCTGATTCTCTGCCCGTCTGATAGCACTATCGAAGTCACGCTCATTCCAGTCATCCTTGTCAAAGACGCACCAGACTTGGTCGTAAGGATCCCTACCTCGTCTTCTCGAAGATTGCCGTCTAAGCTCCAACGTTTTTTCCACCAGTTTAGGAGGGCTAACACCATAGCCTTGAGCATCAACACAGATAAGTCCCGGCAAATGAAAACTTTCAAAATAGTTTGGTTCGGTCTTTTCGCCTTCGCATACTATCAGAAAGCGTTCTCCCGGGTCCCTTCTCTTGATGGAACGACGGTTATACCCTTTGCCACCACCTTTCTTATGACCGTGAAGTTTGCGTTTCCTGGCCATCAGTCTTGGTCTAGCAGCACGTGGCGCAAGCCCCCCAGGAAAGGAATAGCACCATAGCGCCCATGGATGTAATCCTTTTCATATGTCGCATCGTTTCGCACCTTAAATTCAGCTAATGAGTAAAGATACGAAGTTCCTTGTCGATCCTTTTCGACAAACCAAATCTGATCTCGACGTAGCAGCTGGTTATCAAGCAAATTAGTATCTTGCGTCGCAAAAATCAACTGTGCATGCTTGGAGTTTCTCACGGGATCATTGAAGAGACTGACGATTTCTTTTGTTAGCAGAGGGTGTAAGCGGGCGTCCAACTCGTCAATGATGAGCACGTCCCCGCGTCTCAAAGTGTCCACAAGGGGGCCGGATAGGGAGAAGAGCTTCTTGGTGCCTTCTGATTCATGCCAATCCAAGTCGAACAACTCTTCTAGGTCGGATTGGTCTCCTTCTCCCGCCTTTCGGTGAATGGTTCGTACGACCTCGCGCTCTCCCGAGTTGAAATCTGAGAGTTCGCCGAAAGTCTCATGAAAGGATTTCATAGCTTCCTCCATCTTCCGGGCCTCGTTGTGTAGCTTACGCAGCTCTTCCGGTGCATCATCGGGCAGTGGAAGGAGTCTTGGAGCAGGAACTTCCACCCTTTCCAAGTGAACTGCCTCGATCCCCAGGTCCAGTTTCGTCAGGAGATCTCCTATAGTCTTTGCGGAGTCTTCGTCTCTGAGCATACGCTCCGTAAAACTCCGCATGCCTTCCTCCAAATCCATTAAGCCAGTTGTAATTCCTATTGACCGAAACCAGCCAAGCACCTCTGTTGCGATTTTGCCATTGAATTGGGCACATAGAGAGAGAAAAAGCGCGGTGGGTCGGGTTCTTTCGACTAAGTCTCCCCCTTCCGCTCTGAACTTGTCACCCGGCTCGATCACATCTTCTTCTCGCTCGAATAGTTTGGATTCCCTTGCCTTGGGAGCGACATAAAGCCACTCTTCCTCCACCCGTTCAGCAGTCACTTCAAAGCCATACCGATAGCGTCGCTCCTTAACGACGAATACAACTTCAAAGAAAGAAGGCTCAGAGTCGGTCTCGGTACTGAGTCGAAAGGGCTCAACTTCGATTCCCGCTCGATCTTCTTCCTCTTGAACATTTGCGGAAAACATGACAAAGTTGCGCATAAAGTTCAAGGCGGAAATCAGATTACTCTTTCCGCTGGCATTGGCACCGTAAATTGCGGCACTTGTAAGCAGCTTAAGCTTGCCATGCGCAGAGAAAACGTTCTTTTCATTCAGCTCTGCATTTTTCGCCTTTAACGAACTGGCCACCATGCTTAGAGTTACTTTGTCACGGAAGGAACGATAGTTGGCGACACTGAATTCAATGAGCATAAGTCTATCCTATGGGTAAAACGAAAGGATTCGTGAAAATTTCTCAATTTTCCTCATTTTACCATGATAAAGTTTAGCTCAAAAGGTGAGAAGCTCAGGATTTCCATTGTGCAGTGCGGACAATAGATTTTCCAGTCATGTTGCTTCGCTTTTTGCGTCGCCAGCCCACGTACTCTCAATCTCAATTGCCTCAAAGGCGGCGGAATTTTTGGAGGCCGTCGTCGACCTGGACCTGGCCGACGTAGAGATCGCCGTGGGAGTCGGCCCAGATGCCGTGGGGGCAGGCTGCGAACTCGCCGGGTTTGTCGCTGGGTTGGGCGCCGCCCCAGTGGCTGAGGAGCTCGCCGTCGAGGGTCCAGACGCTGACGCGCTGTTCGAGCTCGGCGACGTAGACGACTTCGCCATCGGGGTCGAAGTAGATGGTGTCGGGTTTGAGGAGGCCGGTGCGCTCCTCAAGGAAGTTGCCGTCGGTGTCGAAGAGCTGGATGCGGTCGTTGGTGCGGTCGCAGACCCAGACGCGGTCGTCCTTGTCGAGGCGGACGCAGTGGGAGAGTGTGAACTGGCTGGGGCCTTCTCCCCAGTCGCCCCAGGAGAGGATGTGCTGGCCGGCGGCTGAGTATTTGTGGACGCGGGCGTTGTCGTAGCCGTCGGAGATGAAGAGGTCACCGTTGGAGGCGACGGCGAGGTCGGTGGGCAGGCGGAAGGGTTCGCCGGGTGCGCCCTCCTGGCCGGGCGTGCCGATGGTCATGACGAGCTCGCCCTGGGCATTGAATTTGAAGATGCAGTGGGTCTCGCGTTCGGTGCACCAGACGTTGTCTTCGTTGTCGATGAAGATGCCGTGGGCGTCCTCGATGACATCTTCGCCCCAGGAGGCGAGGAAGTTGCCTTCGCTATCGAAGACGACGAGGGGATGCTCGCTGCGGGAGTAGACAAAGACGCGGTCCTGAGAATCGCAGGCGACCGCGGCTACCCAGCCGAACTGCCAGCCTGCGGGCAGTTTGGCCCAGTTTTCGTTTACTTCGTACTGATAGGCGCCGGTTCCGAACGGCATGGCAATCTCCTTTGCCTGGTTGAGACTCGCCGCGGGTGCGGCGGGGATGTGGAGTACACCTTTCTTCTATCCGCGAAGTTACGCGAAGGAGCGCGAAAAACATCAGAGGCAATCGGATTCTCCTGTCGTGACATCGCGGTCCTTTGCGGATTAGCGATACTTTGCTGAAGCAATTCGCTGGTCCAACAGCCATCACCGGGCACTAGGCCTCGTTGACATTTCGTCTGAGCCAAATCAGTGTAGAAGCAAAATGCAA
>VXOE01000066.1 GCA_009840225.1 Caldilineaceae bacterium SB0662_bin_25
CGGAGCCCCCGCACAAGGGAGGGCCGAATAGGCCCGACCGCCCAGAACTGCAGTGATCAGTGGTTAGTGGTCAGTGGTCAGAGGAAAATGGCGAGGAGGAGGGGGTCAGCCTTTGAGGCCGGTGAGGACGACGCCTTCGATGATGAAGCGCTGGACGGCGATGAAGAGGGCGAGGATGGGGATGATGGCGAGGCTGGCGCCGGCCATGACGACGCCGTACTGGTTCCAGTATTCGCCGACGAAGGTTGCGAGGCCGACGGTGATGACGTATTTGTCGTGGCTGGAGATGACGACGAGGGGCCAGAGGAAGTCGTTCCAGTTCCACATGAAGTAGAAGGCGATGAGGGTGAAGAGGGCGGCCTTGGAGAGGGGGATGATGATGCGGTGGAAGATGTACCATTCGCCGGCGCCGTCAATGCGGGCGGCGTCGACCAGTTCGGAGGGGATGGTGTACATGAACTGGCGGAACATGAACATGGCGTAGACGGTGAAGACTTCGGGAACGATGAGGGCGGTGAAGGTATCGGCCCAGCCGACCTGGACGGTCATGAGGTAGAGGGGGATGAGATAGACTTCGAAGGGGATGATCCAGGTGCTGAGGAGGATGTAGAAGATGATGTCGCGGCCGCGGAAGATGAATTTGCCGAAGATGTAGCCGAGGAGGGCGCTGGTGTAGATGTTGAAGATGGTCTTGATAACGCTGATGAAGGTGGTATTCCAGTAGAGGCGGCCCATGTTGGCGCGGTCGAAGACATCGATGTAGTTGGAGATGGTGGGGTTGATGGGGAAGAGACGGGGCGGGAATGAGACGGTTTCGGCCTGGGGTTTGAAGGAGGTGCTGATCATCCAGATGAAGGGGACGATCATGAAGATGGCGCCGGCGCCGAGGATAAGGTAGTTGAACAGCATGCCCCGGCTCAGCCGCTGAAATTCGGTTGCGCCGCGGCTGAGTGCCTGTGTATCGACCTGACTGGGGACGCCAACAAAATCCTGGTTAGCCATGCGTTACTCCAAGGATGGATCGGGGCTGGAAGGAGGTCTGAAATGGTTGGGCATGAATGCGTCTCACAACTCCCAGTCGATCCGTTGCAGTTTGAACTGCACAAGGGTCAGGATCAGAACGATTGCGAAGAGGACGAAGGACATGCTGGCAGCCTGGCCCATAAACAGGCGCTCGAAGGCGTAGTCGTAGATGTGGAGGGCGAGAACCCTGGTCGAGTCGAGGGGGCCGCCGCCGGTCATCATGTAGATGGCCTGGAAGCCGCCGCTGAAGCCGCCGATAACGCCGGTGATGAGTACGAAGGAGACGACCGGCTTAAGCAGAGGCAGGGTGATCCTAAAGGCCAGCTGGAGGCTGTTGGCGCCGTCGATTTCGGCTGACTCGTAGTAGTCGCGGGGGATTCCGCGGAGGCCGGCGAGATAGATGATGACGGTGAAGCCGATCCCGCCCCAGATTCCCATGGCGATGATGCTGGGCATGGCCCAGGTGGTGGACTGGAGCCAGGGGACCGGCGGGATGCCCAGCATGGAGAGGAGCTGATTGAGCAGGCCGAAACGGGTCTGCAGCATCCACTTCCAGATGGTGGCGCTGGCGATGACGGAGGTCATGACGGGCAGGAAGTAGATGAGACGCAGGAGGATACTGCCGCGCTTGATCGGGTTGAGGATGAGAGCGACGACGAGGGCGAAGAAAGCGCCGAGGAAGGTGCCGGCGAAGGTGCGGTACATGGTGTTCCACATGACCTTGAAGAAGAGCGAATCCTGGGCGAGCAGGGCGTAGTTGTCGAGACCGACAAAGGGGGAGACGTTGCCGAAGAGGCTCCACTCGTGCATGCTGATGAAGAAGGCGAAAAAGATGGGGTAGAACTTGACAATCAGGTAGAAGAAAATGGTGGGAACGAGGGCGATGATGATGAAGCGGTGCTCGGCGGCGCGCAGCGTGGAGCGGTTACCTGAAAATTTCTGCAAGATGGTTTGAATCATCACATCGCCTCCCACGGGGCGTTGGCAAGGTATGCGAAGGGGACAGACTTACAGAACGTGGCGCGATGGTTGCGGTTACGGCTAGGAAGATTCGGAAGCGGGCGCGCGTCTGCGGAGCTGATGAAGATGCTCAAAGCGAGCGAGAGAGCTGACGCGAATCAAGTGACTACTGGCATTGGTTTCGCCTGCGTTCAGGGCCCAGGCAGCACGGGCCTTTTGAGCGGATGCGCAAGGAACATAATGACTCCCACGCCTGCAGGAGGCGTGGGAGTATTGCTCTGTGCAGATAGTCGCACTGTCAGGGCAGCCGGGCGGACTAGACCCAGTATTTGGCCAAGCCCTCGTCGATGACCTTCTGGATCTCGGCGTCGCCGTATTCCAGGGCCTCGGCCACAGATTGTCCTTCATTGACGATCAGGTGGAGAACGTCGTTCTGAACGGAGGCGGCGCGCTCGGGAACGGCTGCGTAGTTGCGTTCATAGGGATTGACTTCGGAGGCCTCCTTAAGGCCGGGTGTTTCCAGCAGCCTGGGGTCGGACATAAGGTCAGCGCGTTCGGGCACGAGCGAGATCAGTTCGCACAGGGCCCAGTAGGCATCTTTGCCGCCGTCCTTGTAGAGGTACTCCATGAACTTCCAGGTGTCGCCGTCGTTGTCGGGGTGGCCGGTTACGGCAGAGACAGAGGTTACCGTGTCTTTGTAGCCATAGAGCGGGTCGGGTTCGCCGGATGGGGTTGGGGGGTGCGTGTAGCCGATGTTGGCGTACATATCGGGATAGGTGTTGCGGTACTCTCCGATCACCCAGGTCTGTTCCTCAGTCATGGCAGCGAGACCGTTGCCGACGGAGTCATAGTTGGGGAAACCGGGATCCCAGACTTCGTGAACGAGGGCGAGGTCGGTGATGTATGTGAAAGCCTCATGGACTTCGGAGCTGGTCATGAGGGAGATCTGTTCATCGCCAGTGTTTTGGATGACGTTGCCGCCCAGCTGATAGATCTGGCTCAACACGGGCCATTCGGACGTCATGGCGAAACCGGCGCGTGAAATGGCACCTGTCCCGTCTTTTTGTGTGAGCGCCTTGGCGGTTGTGGTGAAGTCGTCCCAGGTCTTGGGGGGCGACTCCGGATCGAGGCCGACCTCTTCGAACAGCTGCTTGTTGTACATCAGGAGTGTACAGGTGGTGCCGGTGGGGAGCACGTAGCGGCCGTTGGTCTTGATGTCAAAGAGGGGGTAGGCCTCTTCGAACCAGCTGGGCGGGAAGGTTTCCTCAGGGAACTCGAGCAGGAGGTTTTCCTCGCGCATCTGGTGCATGGTGGCCAGGTTACGCATCTTGATCATGTTGGGCCCGGTGCCGGCAGCGAGGGCGGAGTAGAGTTTCTCCATATAGCCGCCGGCAATGGACTGGACGTCAACGGTGATGGTCCCGTCGATTTCTGCGAACTGGTCGGCTACGTTGCGGTAGAGATCCATGCGGATGTCCCACCAACCCCACAGGGTCAGTTCGACCGGTTCCTCGTCGGCGGCTCCTTCCATGCCGGGCGCGGCTGCGGGAACGCAGGCGGCCATGGTCAGACCGAGGCCGGTGAGACCGGCTGTTTTGAGAAAATGTCGTCTGCTAGAGTTATGCACAGTCATGCTTTTCCCTCCTGGTTTCGGGTTGAATAGAGGTGTTGGGATATGAGGACTGATCAGATTGTTTTCCGTCTCAAAGTCGACCGCGGGAGGCAGAGAGACGGATCAGGCCATTTTTCTTTTGGCATATAGTTGACATGTAGCCGGTGGGGGTAAGCTAACACACGGGAAATGCGTTGTCAATGAAGAAATTCGTATTGGAATGTCCCGGGATTTTGGGCGGGCGTTGTCTGAATCAGGATTTACAGGATTGTCAGGGATTTTCAGGATAGGTTGCAGTGGAGGGCTGCCCGTTGGGGGTTCCAATGCGGGGGACGTATGGGCAGTGAGGACCGGAAGGGCAGGTCTGGATCAGGTTGTCGGTTCCTTTGAATCACGGACGAGAAACAGGTCGTCCAAATTGATTAAGAGACCGTCCAGCATGGGAGAAGTCAGAGTCTGGCCTACGGTGTAGGTAGCCGCCTCGTCGTAGCCATTTTCGCCTAACATTAGAACGGAGATGGTTGCGGCTTCGGGATCGACCAACCAGTACTCCTCAACACCACAGTTTGCATAGAGCTGACGTTTGAACGCCTCATCGCGCTCGGCGGTGGAGTCGGAGCGAATTTCGACTATCAGATCGGGTGCGCCCTGGATGTTGGCGGGAGCGATTATGTGTGCCCGCTCTGATGATATGAACAGCAGATCGGGCTGGACGACGTCGGTGCGGGAGAGGACGACGTCAGTGGGGGCGAAGAAGAGATGGCCAAGTCCGCCCTCTCTGATTAAGCGGGCCATCCGCCAACCTAACTCGGCCTGAACAGACTGATGGGCTGTATTCGGAGAGGGGGACTTCAACAACGCTCTGTTCAGAAGCTCGTAGCGTTCCTCATTGGGGGTTTTCAGGTAATCCTCGTAAGTGAGTATGGTCGTCGCAGGACTGTTTTGAGAAACAGGTTCCGCTCTCAACACTGTTGGCCCCCTGTCAGAACAACATTGACCGGCCAGAGCCGTCATCTGAACACATGTTCTCGCAGTAGTCCGACTTTGTCAAACGGATATTGCCAGGGAAAACAGCTGATCTGCTGGCGATGATGCGCAGTTGCTTCAGGACAATGCTTGAAGTAGGACATGCGGCACTTCGAATCTCCGGTCCCTTATGCCTGCGCCACCGGCCACTCGCTACCTGGATCGATACCGAGACGCTGGGCGCGTTGGGCGACCGAAGCGGTCACTGCCTGGCCTATCTCCTGCTCGTCGACGCGGGTGGAGCGGCCGCGGCGGAGTACGACTTCGCCGTTGACCAGGACTGTGTCAACGCTTCCGGCGCCCAGCGTCAGGGCAAGGAGGTGAACGGGGTTGTTGGCGGGGTAGGCGCCGGCGGCGTGCGGGGAGCGGATGACGATGTCGGCGCGTTTGCCCGGTTCGAGGCTGCCGAGCTCGGTTTGGAGGCCGGCTGCGGCGGCGGCGTTCAGGGTCTGCATTTCGAGGAGGTCGGAGGGGAATACTGGATCGTCGCCTACGCGTGCGGCGAAGTGTGCGGCCTGCATGAGCTCGGCGGGTGTGCAGTCGAAGGCGCCGTCGACGGCGAGGGATACGGGGATGCCGCGGCGGTGGCGCGCGGCCATTCTGAATTCGGCGGTGCGGGCGATGCCGAGAGAGAAGAAGGAGATTGGACTCCATACGATCTGGCAACCGCTCTCCTGGATGACGGCTTCCTCGTCGTCGTCGAGGAGGTTGGCGTGGACGATGACGGTGTTGTGGTCGAGGACGCCGAGCTCATGCAGGTGTACGAGCTGGCTGAGGCCTGTTATTGAGCGGTAGATTTCGCCTTCGCCGGGGGCGTAGCCGGCGTGCAGGTGGAGGGGGACGTTGCTGGCGCGGGCGCAGGCGTGAGCGGCCTGCAGCAGTTCGGGGGAGGCGGTGCCGACGCCGTAAACGAAGACGAAGCCGCGCACCAGTGCGTCGGGGTCCTGGTTTCTGTGCAGCTCGGCGTCGAGGAGTCCGAGCGCGCGGTCGCGGTCGACAGGTGCGCGGGCCATGAGGCGGGGGCTTTCGAGGCCGGGCATGGCGGCGAGGGTCTCGCGGCGGTCCCAGATGTAGGGTGGGGCGAAGAGCGCGCTCAGGCCGACACGTTCGACCTCTGCTGCGGCGGCCTCGGTTGAGAAGAGGGTGCCGGGCTCGATGAACATGGTGAAGCCGCTTTGCAGCATCTCGAGGGAGGCCATGGCGGTGGCGGCAGCTTCGTCATCCGGTGTGACATCGGCTTTCCAGTCGGCGAATTTGATGGTGGAGGCGTCCACGTCGTGGATGTTGCCGAAGACGCCGCGGCAGGTGGTGTGCACGATGTGGTTGTGGGCGTCGATGAAGCCGGGATGGACGATGGCGCCGGCGGCGTCGATGGTCTTGCCGGCGTTATATTTCGGGCGCAGCTCGGCGTCGGCGCCTACGTCGACAATGCGCGAGCCGGTGACGGCCACGGCGCCGGAGGCGTAGATGGTGCGGGCGGGGTCCATGGTGACTATCTGTCCGTTGCTGACGAGCAGATCGCAGGCGTTCTTGCTCATTGGGCTAGCCGGCCTTTCCCTGGCGCAGAGCAAGCCGCAGCAGTTCGCTTTCTGACAGGTAGGGTTGAATTTTGGCGGCGAAGTCTGCTACGGACTCTGCCACCGTTGCAGTCGACGTGTCCAGCTTGAATTTCTGGCGTATGAGCGAGTGATCGTACTCTTCCTGGAAGCGCTGGATGATGTGCTCGACGTCCCCTTCGGGCACGACAGGGTAGGGATGCGGGCTCTCCGCCATGCGCTCGCGGATGACATCGGGCGCGGCCTCCACCAGGATGAGGACAGCGTCGGGTCTGAACTGGAGTATGCGCTGTTCGAGATTGCGGGAGATCACGGTGCGGTCACCGTCCTGGCCGCGGCCGCCGTAGCCGTAGTACTTGGTGGCGTAGACCAGTTCGTCGATGTAGAGGCCGATGCCCATGAAGTTTTCGTCGGAGCCGGAGGCCCAGGGTGTGTGATAGTAGAGGTTGTGGCGCTGGATCACCTCGGTGAGGCGGGGGCTGAGCTGCTGGAAGGCGGCGATGTCGTCGGGCGTCAACTCGGGGCCGTGCGGTTTGGTATCGGGCAGCTTGTTGTGGTCGTGGATCAGTTTGAACTCGGTGCCCAGGGACTCCTGGGCCCAGTCGTTGATGGCGTGGGCGAGGGTGGTGGTGCCGGCGTATTCGCAGCCGATGAGAATCAGGTACATGGTAGGTTTCTCCGAAAATGTCGCTGTCCAGGCAGCTGGCGGTGTTGGAATTGGCGGGTCTAGTTAATGTCGAGTGTCTGAAGGAGTCCTTTGATGTAGCCGGCGGCGTAAAGGAGTCCGTGGTGGACTCGCTCGTTGTCATAGATGGTGTGAGGGAAGTGGCCGGGGATGAGGGCGCCTGAGAAGCCCACTTCTCTGAATGTCTTGAAGATTTCCAGGAAGTTACAGTCGGCCTCTTCGAGGAAGCATTCGCGGAAGTCGGGGGAAGCGCCCTGGACGCCCTGGACGTGACCGTAGACGATCTGGTTGCGGCCGCCGAACCGACGGATGGCGGCGTGAATGTCGACGTTCATTGCGGTCCAGTTGCCGAGGCAGAAGTTGAGGCCGCTTGCGGGGCTGCCGGCGATATCCATGGCACGCTGGAAGCCGGCCGGATTGCAGAACAGGCGCGGGATGCCGCCCAGCTTCTCGACGGGCGGGTCGTCGGGATGGAGAGCCAGTCTGACTCCGGCTTCCTCGGCCACCGGGATGATGGCCTTGATGAAGTATTCGTAGTTGCTCCACATCTCCTCGTGACTGAATTCGCGATCGCGGAAGAGGGGGCCGCGATCAGCCACATCCTGTTCAAACCTGCTGACCTGGGCGTTGCCGCGGCCGGGCGTGGTGAGCGAGGTACGCCAGGAGTTGCGGGTGACTCCGGGTTGATTGACCATCCAGTGGTAGCCGTAGACCGGGATGCCGGCGCGGCCCATGTTACGAATGGTCTCGGCAACGTTTTCGATCTGCTGGTCACGACCGTCCTGGCCGAGGACGATTTTTTCGTAGCACCAGTTGGGCAGGGGGTTTTCTATGGAGACGACATTGAGGCCGGCATCTTCGCATTGCGTGCGCGCCCACAGCAGGGTCTGGAAGTCCCAGAAGGCACCCGGTTTGTCGGCGGCTTCGGGTGAGAAGCGTGTGCGGTGTTCGGGATGGCAGGTGGAACTGAGGGCGACGTCGAGGATGTCGTACTGTTTGAGAAAGCCGAGGAAGTTGTCGTGGTCGGGCAAGGAAACGTAGACGCAGATTCTCATGGTCGGCTCCGGTTCGATTCTGGATGAAAGATGTGAAAACGGTTAGTCGAAGGGCGCTACACGATGAACTGGCGCTTGACGGCGGGTTGATCAGGCTGCTAGGGCAGACGGTAGATCAGCTCTGGTTGGGCGGTCTGCATTTTGGTGGGCGGCAGGCCGGCGAGCATTGTTTCGAGGTCGTCGACGACCATGCGCCCGATGGCGTGCATGTCCTGCCAGACGGAGCCGGCGCGGTGGGCGGAGAGAATTGTATTGGGGGCGGTGCGGATGGGGTGATCGGCGGCCAGGGGCTCCTGGGGGAAGACGTCTATGGCGGCGCGGAAGCGGCCCTGATGCAGAAGGTCGGTGAGCGCGTCGAAGTCGACGAGGTGGGAGCGGCTGATGAGGAGCAGGACGGCGTCGGACCTGATCAGCGAGAGCAGCTCGCGGTCGAGCATGGCCTTGTTCTCATTGGAGGGGATGGCGAGGACAAAGATGATGCGTGACTCTGAAAGCAGCTCCTTAAGGCTGACCGGGGTGCAGCCGCGTTCGCTGATGAAGCTTGGGGGCAGCCAGGGATCGTAGACCTGAATCGGGCAGCGGAAGGGGGCAAGGAGCGGCCTGAGCGATTGGGCCAGACCGCCAAAGCCGATAAAGCCGACGGGCTGGTCGTAGAGTGTGAAAGCGGCGCTATTGCTGGGGTAGAGGTAGAGCTCTTCGCCGGCGACGAAGTCGTTGTGGGCGCTGACGATGCCGCGGGCGGCAGCGATGGCCATGCCGAGCGCCATTTCGGCGACCATGGGGCCGTAGGCTGGTGCGCAACTGAGGACGCGGATGCCGCGGGCGAAGCAGGTCTCGTAGTCGAGGTGAGCAGGGCTGGGATGGCGGCCGCCGGTCTCCATAATTGCGCGCAGGTTGAGCATGTCGTCCAGTGGTCTGGACCGCCAGGAGGAGGTGATAAAGGCGTAGGCTTCGCCGCAGGCGCGGGCGAACTCGGAGTCGGGAATGTCTTCGTCCTTGCCCCAGATTACGTCGACCAGATTGTGGAGTCGTTCGGCGTCCTGGTTGGACATGATCATATCAAGGGGACGGGGGTATGGATTCAGAATCACCTTTTGTTTGGGCATTGAGCGAATTCCTTCGAGGTAGCGTTGTGGTGAGCGGCCAGTGTCGCTTGCCGTGCCCGACGCAGGCCTTTGCGCGAGAGATGGGAACTGCCGTAGACTAGCTAGAGCCCAGGGTCCCCCTCAGACAGGCCGCCGGCAATGGTCCGGAACACTGCAAACGAAAGGTTTTGATTGCCATGTCTGCGCAACGAAAGCATGAAGAGTTCCCCAGCCACACGGTTACCTATGAGATTATGACCAATGTGGCCAGCGAAGACAAGGAGCGCAGTTTCAAGGTGCTGGCGACGCCGCAGGAGATCGGGCAGCTGGCGGAGCAAGGGTACCTGATCCGAGAGGCGCTCTTTCAGGGGGCGCAGTTGGAACGGCTACGCGGGGCACTGGACGAGGTCGAGGCGGCCGAGTTGGGGGAGGGCGTTACGACCATTATCCGGTCAGGACAGTTCGGGGGCTGGTTTCCGCGCTATCTGATGGACAAGCACCCGGCCTTTCTGGAACTGCTCGACTTCGAGCCGATGCTGTCGGTGGCGCGGGCGGTGTTGGGGCCGTTCGTGCGCATCCGCAATGCGGGTGGGCGGGTCAGCTACCCGGGTGAGCCGAACCAGGAGACGCACTGGCACCTGCACCGGCGGACGGTACCCAAGCCATTGCCGGCTTTTTTCTCCTTTCCCCACACTTTAGACTACCTGATCTATCTGGATGAACTCAACGACGCCAATGGAACTTTGGCGATTGTACCGGGATCGCATTTACGGATTCATGACCCGCTGCCGGCTGACTGCTACGACGACTTACCGGGCCAGAAGTTGGTGCGGGGGCCGGCAGGGACGTGCATCATCATGCACAGCAATTTGTGGCACCGGGCCTTGCCCACGCGGTCTGACGGGGAAAAACGGCGATTGCTTATCCTCACTTACGGGCCGACATGGATGCGTTATTCTCCCTTTGGCGTGAAACCGGAGGACAGTCTGGTGGATGCGCTATTGGACGAGGCCAGCCCGGAGACGAAAGAGCTGTTGGGAATCGGCGGCTATCAGTAGGCGGGCTCAGCCGCGGCCCACATACGGCATCTGATTGGCCATGACGGTCAGGGTGAGAACATTGGTATCGAGAGGCAGGCTGTCCATGTAGAGGATGGTCTGGGCGACGCCGTCTGAGTCCATGTTGGGTTCGACCATGACGGTGCCGTTGGCCTGCGGGATGCCGGAACGCATGCGTGCGGTCATTTCGGTGGCGGCGTTGCCGATGTCGATCTGGCCGCAGCAGATGTTGTAGGCGCGGCCGTCGAGGGAAGTGGATTTGGTGAGGCCGGTGATGGCGTGTTTGGTGGACGTGTAAGGTGCGGAGTTGGGGCGGGGGGTATGCGCCGAGATCGATCCGTTGTTGATGATGCGGCCGCCCTGGGGCGTCTGATTTTTCATGATGCGGAAGGCGCGCTGAGAGCAGAGGAAGACGCCGGTCAGGTTTACGTCGACGACGGATTTCCAGTCTTCGTAGGTGATCTCGTCAAAGTCGGCGCGGGGGGCGCCGCGGCCGGCGTTGTTGAAGAGGAGGTCGAGGCGGCCGAAGGCTTCGATGGTGCGATCGAAGAGGTTGTCGACGGCGGCGGGATCGGTCACGTCAGTTTGGACGACGAGGGCGCGTTCGCCGGCGCCGGACTCTGCGGCGGTTTCTTCGAGGCGGTCGAGGCGGCGGCCGGCCAGGGCGACGGCGTATCCTTCGGCGAGCAGAAGCAGGGCGGTGCGTTTGCCGATGCCGGAGCCGGCGCCGGTGATGATAGCGACTCTACCGGAGGTGGTCATATTTGTGTGCTCCTTTGAATTCGTGGATAGTGGTTCACGGCGGGTGGATTGTGTTGGCAGCGGCGACTTTCGCTTCGTTGCCAGCCTTGATATGCCGTTGGGCACAGTCTATCACGGCTGTAACCCATTTCCTACTCATTGACAGGGAACGGCCCGGACAGCGAGAAGGCCATGAGAGGATGTAAGCAGGACAGAAACATATGCGTTTTACACAGAACACCCTTCACAAGGAGGAATATCAGAGATGAAGATGCTGCGCTACAGTGCTAACGACGAGGTTCGCTTCGGCATTCTGGAGGAGGACGGCACCGTCCGCCAGATGACGTCCTGTCCGTGGGACAGCATGGAAGAGAGCGGGGAGACGACGCATCTGGATAACGTACGGGTGCTGGCGCCGATCGGGAAGCCGCGGCTGATTGGGGTAGGGCTGAACTACCTGGCCCATGCGGAGGAGGGCGGACAGACGCCGCCGGACCAGCCGATGCTGTTCATGCTGCCTTCGACGGCTATTCTGGACCCGGAGGAGGCGATCGTTTACCCGAAGCAGGGTCAGAACGTTCATTATGAGGGCGAACTGACGGTCATCATGGGTAAGAAGGCACGCCGGGTTTCGGAAGCCGATGCGTTGGACCATGTATTGGGGTACACCTGCGGCAACGATGTCAGCGAGCGGGTGATCCAGGCGAATGAGATGGCCAACGGCTGCATGCTGATTGGCAAGGGGTTCGATACGTTCAAACCGATTGGTCCGTACATTGCGACCGGGCTTGATTCGACGAATCTGGAGTTGACAACGCGGCTGAACGGCGAGGTCAAGCAGCACACGAACACGGACGATCTGATCTTTTCGGTGGCGCAGTTGATCGCGTATATCAGCGAGGCGATTACGCTGCTGCCGGGTGACGTGATTATGACGGGTACGCCGTCGGGCGTTGGGCCGGTACAGCCGGGTGATGTGGTGGAGATTGAGATTTCAGGGGTTGGCGTGCTGCGGAACCCGGTGGTGGCGGAGGGGTAGTACGGGATAGGAGTGTTGTGACGTCACGGGGCTTCCCAGTTTTGCGGGAGGGTGGGGAGGTTCGGTGGCGTCACAGACTGCTCCCCGCCTTCCTGCAACACAAAGAGGACTATCTGCTCTGTCGGGCTACGTACTCTTTGAGGATACGGCGAACCAGAGTCTGATAGGAGGCTCCTACTTCTTTTGCTTTGCTCTGGAAGAAAGAAACTGTCTCTCTGTCGAGAGATACCATGCCATATTCTGTCTCGGCGTCTTTAAAGACAAGCTCTTCCGGGCGCGGCAAGAATCCCTTGTCTACAATTTGCAAGTCTTCAATATCCGGTAGTTCAGGACTATCAGTATATTCTACGGATTCCCACATCTGTTTCGGCGGGTCAAGATTCTGGTTCATGCTGTCCCCTGTTCCAGATATAGCGCTCGGTATTTCCTCCAGAATCCAACTCCGAAGATTCTGATTCTGTTCGCTCTGTAAGTAAAGCGAACCTTAGGTGTGCCGTCTTCCACTGTAACCGATACCGAAAGAGCTTGTCACTTCACGGGTGCTGTGACGTTACCGGGCTTCCCAGTTGGTTGGGAGGATGGGAAGGTTCCAAGCTGCGGGCGGGCGCCAGGCGGCCCAAGTTAGGAGATGCCGGCGGCGCGAGGTAACGCACTCGGTGGCGATACGCTTTGTTTCGCGGCGGACCTGTTCTGCTTCAGCTACTGAGAACAGGCCAAGATCGACGGCGACGGCGAGCTCGTCTTCGTCCTTAAGCTGCCATGAGGTGAGGTCGGCGTTTATGACGGCGTCGAGGACGTGGTCGGTTGTGTCGAAGCCGAGGGGCGAACGTTTGAGGGGCGTCTCGGGATTGACTTTCCAGCCGACGTGGGTCCAGTCGGGGGCGGACCAGATTGTCCAGATGGAGGCGGCTTCGCCGGGCAGGGATGACCAGAGGTGGTGTTGGTCGGTCCACACGTAGCGTTTAGTTTCCCACGCGCCGGTTGCGGCGACTTGCAGGTGCTCGTCGCGTGAGCAGTCCGGGCCGGCGAAGGTGGCGCCGGGTGCGATGTAGAGGGAGACCTTGTCGCTGCTGTCTTCGACTATTGTAGCTGGAATTGCGGCCCAGACGCGGCTTGACCAGAGCTGGCGGAAGAGGACGTGGTCGCCTGGGGTCCAGTTGAGAATGTTCAGTTCTGGTGAGGTCAGGGCGCGCCCTCCGCTTGCGGTGCTATGGTTTTTGCCAGGACGCGTCTGTGCAGAGTCCAAACTGTTTACGGTCAGGATTCAGCCAGCCTGTTGTTTGCGGGCTACAGGTGTCGACAGTTAAGAACACCGATTGGCTGGATCCGTTGCAGATTACGCGGGTGAAGTGGACTGGGTTTTGGCGCTGCCGGCCAAGAGTTGTTCTGTTCAAGGTGTGGGGATGGTAAATGGAGTGTGTTCAGCAGAGGTTGTCCTGGCTTGGTCGGCTTTGCGGGTGAAGGGAGCGGCGAGGTTCAGCCCTTCAAGGCGCCGGAGGTGAGGCCTTCGATGAACTGGCGTTGGAAGAGGACATAGACAAGTATCATGGGCAGGATGATGATGGTGATACCGGCTGCAATGAGGGTGTAGTCGGACTCATAGCGGGTCTGGAAGTATAGGAGTCCGAGCGTCAGGGGGCGCAGGCTCTGTTTCTGGAGGTAGAGGAGAGGCAGCAGGAAGGCGTTCCACGAGGCGATAAACTGGACGATGCCCAGAGTGGAGAGGGCGGGCTTTGCCAGAGGAACCATTATGTGCCAGAAGACGCCAAAGTCGCCGCAGCCGTCGATTTTGGCGGCGTCGATCAGCTCGACTGGCAGACTCATGAAAAAGGCGCGCATCAGGAAGATGCCAAATGGGATGCCCAGAGCGATCATGGGGAGAATACCGGCCAAGTAGGTGGTGAGCAGCCCGAGGTCGCGCAGTTGGTAGTAGAGAGGGATCATGATGGCCTGGAAGGGAATGATGATCCCGGCGAGGAAGAAGTAGAAGAGGATGTTACGGCCCAGGAAGTCGATCTTGGCCAAGGCGTAGCCGGCCAATGAACAGCAGATGAGGACGCCGACCACGGTTGGCAGGGTGATGATGACGGAATTCAGGAAGAATTCACCGAAGTGGCCTATGTCCCAGGCGGTTGCCAGGTTTTGCCATTGGGGAACTGCAGGGAGAGAAAAGGGGGCTTCGTAGAACTCTTTCTTCGTCTTCAAAGCGATGCCGACGATCCACACAAAGGGCATCAGGCTGATAACGGCGAAAAAGAGGAGTAGGATGTATTTGCCGGTTTCACGCAGGATGAGCGCGTACTTGTGCGTAGCGAAACCGGGTGTGGGCGCGGTGCGGACTATGGAATCGCTTGCCGTCTCGGCAGGGTCGGGGTGGACGGTATTGGCGCGCATGGATTCAAGTTTCCCCGCCCCGTTCGCGCAGTCGAATGAACAGGACAGAGACAATGAGGATAATGACGGTCAGGACAATGGAGAGCGCGGTGCCGTAGCCGACGAAGTTCTGCTGGAATGACTGCTTGAAGATGTAGGTGGCCACGACCTCGGTGTGGTAGCCTGGCCCGCCCGCTGTCATGACATAGACGAGATCGAAGACTTTGAAGCCCCCGATCAAGGAGAGCGAGACCAGAAGTGTAATGACGTGGCTGAGTTGGGGGATGGTCACGTAGATGAAACGCTGCCAGGCATTGGCACCGTCGATTTTGGCGGCGTCGAAGAGGTCCATGTCGACATTCTGAAGTCCGGCGAGCAGGATCGTCATGTTGAAGCCGTAACCTGCCCAGGCTGCCACCATGATGAGCGATAGGAGAGCCGTGTTCGGTTGGCCGAGCCAGCCCTGGGCCAGCATGTCGAGGCCGACAGCGCGCAGGAACTGATTGAGCGCACCATACAGGGGGTTGTAAATCAGGCCGAAGATGATGGCGATGATGACGGTGGCGAGCACGTAGGGCATGAAGAACACGGTACGGAAGGCGGTACGGCCGCGTGCGCCGTCCCAGAGCACGCTGGCCAGAAGAAGCCCTATTGAGAGAGGGATGATGGTCTCGAGAACGATCCAGATAAGGTTGTGCAACAGAGCCTGTTGCATAATGTCATCTGCAGAGAGCGCGCGCGTGTAGTTTTGCAGGCCCACCCACTCTCTGACCGGATTTACGCCGTCCCAACTGGTAAAGCTAAGGCCGATACTGCCGACGAGAGGGTAGGCGACGAAGGTGACGTAGAGGATAAGGGCTGGCGCCAGGAAGAGAAGTGCGGTCAGGTGTCGCCTGAGAACTCCCCGCCATCTGAGGTTACGAGTTCTGCTGGCTTGTTGATCGTGCGTCCCGGGTGGTGAAGGTGTTTGCATCTAGGATTTTACAGGGGCGGGTGACAGTTTCTGCACCGAACAGGCGTCAGGCCCAGGAAGCAAATCGGGCCTGACGCCTGTGTGATTCTCAGCACTTCAGGCCGTACTGGCCGCCGTCAATGGCCGCCTGCCACTGCTCCTGCAGATCGAGCATTTGCTGCTCGGGCGTCTTTTCGCCGGCGAGGATCTGCTGGAAACCGGCATTCATCATGTCGTAGACGCCGGGGGGCGAGAACCCGGCCGGCATCCACCCGAATTTCTGATCGGGACTTCTGAGGATGGAGAGAACCTTCTTCATCAAGTCCGACAGATTGAGGCTTTCGGCGTCGAACGGCATGGGCGGGACTACGCTGACGGTTTCAACCCACACCGGCACGGCTGCATCGCTATAGAGGAAGTCGATGAATTGGAAGGCGGCATCGGGGTCGACGGAGTCCTTGGGAACCTGGTAGCCGGAGCCGAGCCAGGCTTGGGGGAGGACTTCGCTGCCGTTGATCGATGGGTAGAGGTAGATATCGGGTTCGAACTCCGTTTCTGCCTCAAGCACGGTGCCCACCCACCATGTACCGGTCAGTTTGTGGATCGCCTCACCGGTGAAGAAAAGGTTGTTGGCGTCCTGTCCGGGGATGGCGTTGGGGTCGGGAGGATAGAAGCCCTGTTCAAGGTAGTCGACACAGATAATCCTGATGGCTTCCAGCACTTCGGGCCGGTCCCAGGAGGCGCCGCAGAGTGTGATGTCGTCCATGCCGGCCTTTCCGACCAGGTTGTTGAGGGGAAAGCCGAAGGTATGGCGAAGTTCTCCGCGCCCGGCGTTGCCGATTGTGATCGGGATATAGCCGGCTTCTTTCGTGGCCTCGCAGTTGGCGGTAAATTCGGCGTGCGTCTGGGGGACCTGGAGACCAAGCTCGTCGTAGGCGGTCTTATTGTAATAGACCGGTTCGAACTCAAGCTCGTGGGGAATGGCGTAGCGTTTGCCCTCCAGCGTGCACCATTGTTGGGCGAATTCGAAGATCTTCTGGTCCCAGCCGTACTGTTCGTAGGCGTCGTCCATGGGCATCAGTTGATCGGCATTGACCAGCACTTGCAGGGCGAAGGCACCCAGGTCATAGTACATCAGATCCGGGCCGGTGCCGGCGCCGAGAGCGGTCTTAAGCAGATCGCGCAGCTGTTCGTTGCCGGAATAGACTTCTCGCTCGATGGTGATGTTGGGGTTGGCCTCAGTGAAGGATTCGACAAGCTGCTGCATACCGGCGTCGGCGCCTCCTCCCGACCACTGGTCCCAGACGAGAAGGGTAACCGATTCCTCTGCGGCTTCGCCGGTCGTCCCTGTTGGGGCGGCGGGAACACAGGCGGCCGCCGCGATACCCAAACCGGCGACGCCGGTCCAGTGCAAGAATTCGCGTCGAGTCGTCATTCCTTTCATTTGATTTTTCTCCTTACATGCAAGGAACTTTCAGAGACAATAGAGTTTGAACTCATGCTACAATATGTGTGTAAGGAATCACAGAAATTGATGTTTATTTCAGGGGCTGATGGTCAATTGTAACATGGAGGGGACAGGGGATCAATGGATGTAAAATCAGGGGGTGCATCCCAGATTTGGGGTGGGAACAGTCTGGCGGTGAATCGGCGCCAGCGGGGGCTGGTGTTGTTTACCGTCTCTGGGCGAGACGCAGTACAGGCGCCAGGCCTGGCCGTACAGTGGAGTCCGTCAGTTGGGGAGGGTGCGAGGGCAGGCACTTGGCGGG
>VXOE01000081.1 GCA_009840225.1 Caldilineaceae bacterium SB0662_bin_25
CCACCGCACAAGGGAGGGCCGACTAGGCCCGACCGCCCGGAAATGCAGTTTTTAGTTTTGAGTTTTCAGTTTTTAGTGGTCAGGGGGCAGTTTCTGCGTTTCCCCTGGCTCAGAGTTGATCGTGAGATGGTTGGGGCTCCGTAGCGACCCGAGGCATGGGGAAGTTCGCCCTCATTTTGGGATGCACCCTCAGGCAGCGACCCATAGCAAACAGGAACAGGATCGTGCTTCAATCAAGAAATGATACCTTCATGAAGGGCAAATTGGGCCGGGTTCGCTGCGCGGCATTTCAGGTCGGCGCTGCCCTGCTCATGTTGACGCTTCTTTTCCTGCGACCGAGCTGGGTCCAGGCGGCTGTAGACTGGGCTGACCTGCGGGCAGTCAGCCCAGCAGATTCTTCGCTTCTGGCGACTCATCTCTACGAGATTCAGGTCGACGCCGTTGAACTTGAGTCGTTTTCGACTTGGGGGGGCGCTATAGAACCGCTGGAAGACCATCTGTTAGTGGCGACGCCGAGGGGACGCCTAGCGCTGATAGACAAGGAGAGAGAGGTCGAGTATTTACCGGTCAGCGTGCCGATGAATGAGTCTGCGTCGGAGACGCCGATAAAGTGGATCGGTTTTCGCGTGGCTGATATTCTGCTTCACCAACAGGAGCAAGGCAGATTCACGCTGTTCGTATCCCATCATTACTTTGCCGGCGAGTGTGTGGAATTTCGGATCTCTTCGACAGATTTGCTTTTTGAAGACTCCGTAGCAAGTATGTCGGGTGAGTGGAAGACCGAATTCATTGCGGACCCTTGTGTCGACAGCGACATCTTTAACTTCGCCCACAGAGGCGGGATCCAGGCCGGCGGGCGCATGTTGATGGACGGCTCGGGTCATCTCTTGCTGGTGACCGGCGACCAGGCCTACTTTGAATGGTACCAGGAAGAACATCCGCTGGAGCCGCCCCCGGCCATCGATTGGGATTCTCATTTTGGCAGGTTGTTGCGAATCGAACTGGCGAGTGGGGAGGTCGAAGCCGTTGCCATCGGATTCCGGAATCCCCAGGGTTTTGCTCGCGATGAGGACGGTAACTTGTGGCAGACGGAACACGGGCCCCAGGGCGGCGACGAACTCAATCTCTTGAGGCCGGGGGCCAACTATGGATGGCCATACGCTACCCATGGAATCCAGTACGGAAACAAGGTTTGGCCGTACAGCGCGGTTCAAGGCCGGCATGACGGGTACGAAAAGCCCGTCTATGCCTGGATTCCGGCGATTGGGATTTCCAACCTGATAGTCAGCGACAGTCGTCATTTTCCCTTGTGGCAGGACGACCTCTTGATTTCTTCGCTGATCACACAGTCTCTGTACCGAGTGCGCCTGGACCAGGGGCGCGTCATATATGTCGAAAAGATAGAAATCGGCGCGAGGATGCGCGACATCACCCAGATGCCGGACGGCCGTCTGGCGCTCCTTACCGACGGCGCAGAGGTTCTTTTCCTGCAGCGGGCCCCGCTATACTGCCAGTCTGCGAACGATACCGAGTCTATCTACTCCTATGATGCAGGGGAAATCTGCGTCAATCTTGCCGGAATCACCGCGGCTGCAGAAGACCCTCTGATTCGTTCCCTGGGTGACACACACTTCGACAGCCCCATTATTCGTTCACTCTTCAGCCTTTACCTCGAAGACGGACGGCTTACTTATGTGAAGAGCCCTTGTGTAGATGGTGATCTGGATCATCGCTTTTTCCTGCACGTTACGCCTGCAGATGCCACGAATCTGGTCGCAGAGACCGAACAGCTGGGTTTCAACGTACTCGACTTCAATGCTGACGAAGTAAACGTGGCAACAACCGTGCACGCGGACGGATGTATTGTAACCCTCGCACTGCCCGACTATGCCGTCAAGCACATTTTCACTGGACAGGTCATTCGCGTAGAAGAACCGGACGGCGGGATCAGTTGGAAGGGACCTGTCTGGGAAGGGAGCTTCACTTTCAAGGAAACAACTGCCCCTGTGTCGGACAGAGGGGGTTCGCCCAGTCCGCAAGCGGATGCGGAGGTCCCTTCAGCCGGCGCCGAGCTTTTCGCCGTGCGCTGCGGCAGTTGCCATACACTGACCGGGGAGCACAATATCGGTCCACATTTGAGCGGCGTGATAGGCAGAAGGGCCGGCGAGGTGGCAGGCTTCAACGCCACGGCTGCCATGACCGCGCTGGAGGTCGTCTGGACGCGGGAGAATCTGGTCGAGTTCATCGTCAACCCCGCCCAGTTCGCACCGGGGACTACAATGGCGGGGGTTGGCGTGACCGAGGAAGAGGCCCTGCTGATCGTCGAATTCCTTGCGGCAGATCAGTGATGAGCAGAGCTGTTCGCCGGCTTCCTGGACACGAACAACCGAGGTTGACGAAGGCAGCGGCTTTGGTCCCATATAAAAAAGGGGTAACGGAAACGATGCCCCGCCCCAAAGTCAGAGAGTAGATCCTGGTGAGAAAGCGACAAGGACTTTCCTCTCTACTGCTGGTTCTTACGGTGACTGTGACATTGTCACTTTTTCCCGGGAGCGCCCCAATGATCGAGGCGTCCTACGGTTTTGCCGGCGAAGGCAGGGTCTTCGACCCGGATCCTCCTACCAAGAGAACTCACCTGTATGAGCTCCAACTTCTGACAGTTGAACTTGAAAGGTTTCGCGGCGACGGCGGAGCCATCGAGCCGCTCGGGGATAACCTGCTTCTGGTCACGCCAAGAGGGCAGATTGCGCTGATTCAGGCGGAAGGAAGGGTAGACTACCTGCCTGATAGAGTTCCAATGTCCGAGACTTCGCCAGCTGAGGAGATCGGCTGGGTCGGATTTCGCGTCGCCGACATTCTGCTTAACGAGGAGTCACCAGAGGAGTTCACCCTGTTCGTTTCCCATCACTATCTTGTAGGCGAATGCGTGGAGTTTCGGATTTCATCTACAAGATTGAATCTGGGCGAAAGGGAAATTGCGGTTTCCGGAGAGTGGACGACGGAGTTCACCGCAAATCCCTGCCTGGAAACGGCAATCTTCGGCAACTGGGAAGGGGATATTCCGAAGGTGGGCGGGGGAATTCAGGCGGGCGGCCGGATGTTGATGGACGGCGACAGGCACCTACTGGTTGCAGTGGGCGACCACGCCTGGTACGAGTGGCATGTGCGCAACGAGGGTGGTGACCCGGAAAGGCCGCCGGTCGTTGACCCTGATACGCACCTGGGCAAGCTGGTTCGCATCGAACTTGAAAGCGGGCGGAACGAAATCGTTGCCACAGGCTTTCGCAATCCACAAGGACTGGCACGCGATGCGGAGGGGAAACTGTGGCTGACCGAGCACGGCCCGCAGGGAGGCGATGAACTCAACCTGGTCTGGCCGGGGCTGGACTATGGTTGGCCTTTCGCCACCTACGGCATTCTTTACGGAGACAGGATATGGCCGTACAACGAGGAACAGGGCCGGCACGATGGCTCTGAAGAACCTTTCTATGCATGGATTCCGGCAATCGCCGTTTCCAATTTGATCGTCAGCGATAGCGAGCAGTTTCCCCTTTGGCGGGACGATCTGCTGGTCGGTTCTCTGCGAAGCGGTTCACTCTTTCGCGTGCGTATACGCCAGGAGCGGGTCACCAATATCGAACGGATCGGATTCGGCGAACGTATCCGCGACATAGCGCAGACGGCGGATGGCCGCGTTGCGCTGCTGACAGACTCTTCCAAGGTCATTTTACTGCAGCGCGCGCCGCTGTACTGCCAACTGGTAAACGATCCGAGATCGATCTTTTCGTTTGACGCAGAGGAAGTGTGTATCGACGTCTTCAGCCTCGTGGACGAGGACGTCGATGCGCTGATTCGTGGACTCGAAGGGACCGATATCGGCATTCCGGCCATGCGTTCCCAGTTCGAAGTGTTCGTGCATGAGAACCTGCTGATTTATCTGAGAATCCCCTGCAGCACAGGCGACTTTCGGAACCGTTTTTTCCTGCACATAACACCTGTTCACGCGCAAGATATTTCCGAGGAACTCAAGCAGTTCGGCTTCAACGTCTATGACTTCAATTCCTTCGATCGGGGCGTAGGCAGCACTGTGTTTGAGGGCGGCTGCCTTGTTGTGCGTACTCTGCCCGCGTATGAGATCAAGCACATTTATACGGGACAGGTGATTCGCGAGGAAAGCCCTGACGGCGAGGTCTTCTGGAGAGGACCTGTTTGGGAGGGCAGTTATACATTCGGGACTCCATACCTCGCTCGCGCGCCTGCGGATGAGGCTCCTCCGTTCCCAGCACAGGACGAGGGGGCGAGCGATCCCGGCGCCGGGCTCTTCACTGCATTCTGTGCGGGTTGCCACAGATTGTCGGCTGAACATAGTGCCGGCCCGCACCTGGCCGGTGTAATTGGCAGGCGGGCAGGCAGCGTTGCGGGCTTCGAAGCCTCGGCCGCGGTGAGCGGGCTGGACATCGTCTGGACACGAGAAAATCTGGCCGAATTCATCGAGAATCCCACCCAATTTGCGCCGGGGACGACGATGACCGCAGTGGGAGTCACGCCAGAGGAGGCACGAATGATTGCGGAATTTCTGGCATTGGAACGATAATGTGTGCACGACACAACAATGGCAAAACCTCTGAACCAATGGAGAAAGTACTATGAGCGATTTCAGCGGAAAGACCGTGATTGTTACTGGGGGCGCGAAGGGTATTGGCGAAGGTGTTACGAGGGCATTCGCACAGGCCGGGGCCCACGTATTCTGCGCCGACGTCGACACGGAGGCCGGCGCCAAGATGGAGGCCGAAAACAGTTCGGTGGCCGGAACGATTACCTTTGTCAACGCCGATGTTTCCGGGGCGGCAACTTGTGAGGCGCTGGTGAATCAGGCCGCGGCGACGGGCAGCGTGGACGTACTGGTCAATAACGTCGGCATTCAACCGGTGGACAGCTACCTGCCCGCGCATGAGTTTCCGGAGGAGACCTGGGATCGCATTCTGGACGTCAACTTGAAGAGCGGTTTCCTGATGTCAAAGTACGCGGTGCCCTACATGTTGAAGCAGGGCGGGGGCGTTATCGTCAATATTGCGAGCGTGCAGGGCCGCCAGTCGATGAAAGGCGTGCCGGCCTACGCTGCCAGCAAGGGGGGCATGATCTCGCTCACACAGCAGTTGGCGCTGGAGTATGCGGAACAGAATATTCGCGTACTGGCTGTCAACCCCGGCACAATCGAGACCAGCCTGGCGATGGAGAGTGTGAACCACGACCTGGAGGCGCTGCGAACAGCCGCGGAAAGAACGCATCCCATGGGCCGCATCGGCAAACCGGAGGACATTGCCTCGGTTGTTCTCTTTCTCAGCAGCGACGCCGCCTCCTTTATGACCGGCGAATATGTAAATGTAGACGGCGGCATGATGGCGCAGGGGTCCTGGGCAGAGTAACTGCTGAATGTTTGAAGGGTGGCGGCGGCCTGTATCTCAGTAAACGAACCGAAGCCAAAAGCAGGTCGCCCGTAAAGCAAAGATAGTGCACGACGACTGGGTCACACCGGGCCACTGTCCTGCTGTAATCAGGAGGCCGACGGGGTGGCCCGGTTTTTCGTGCGACCCGGGATTTAGATTGCGCGCGCCCCCTCTGGAATTTGTTATCACGGGCACACTGCCTTAGACTGTCGTGCGAGATTGTCGCGTGATTCCCCCGCTTCTATTCTAAATCGTGTATGCCGGCGAAGCCGTGCAGGCTCGACGCTGTGACAGGGTTCCCAAGCCCTCACCTTTTTTGTGTATCCACCATAGTCAAAGGAGAAATCAATGAAAACACAAGCTGTTCGCAGAACGCGATGGTTCACCTACGGACTACCTCTGCTTCTCCTCCTGGGGTTGCTCCTTCAGGCCTGTGTGCCGGCAGCCGGGCCAGAAGCCATGGAGCCGGCTTCCGAGGAAGCGATGGAAGAAACCGCGGGCAACGTTACCGTCTACGGTACGGAACTGCCTGCGGATGCCAAGCCCTATGATGAGCAGGTCTACAGGGTGGCGGCCGACATAAACCAGAGCGCCTCCACATTTGACTTCCCAGTGGCGGTCTACAACAGGTACTGCCTTGCCGATCTGTTCCAGGATACACTGGTGTCACTGGACAAGGATTTCAACGTGATCCCCGGCGCTGCCGAGAGCTGGGACGTCTCCGAAGACGGGAAGGTCTGGTCCTTCCACCTGCGGCCTGGCCAGGTCTGGAGCGACGGCACGCCGCTGACCGCCTATGATTACGAGGCCACCTTCCGCCTCACGGCCACGCCGGAACACGGATGGGACTTCTCCTGGTTCTACAGCTTCCTGGCCGATGGCGGCATCAAGAACTGGAGCAAGATCATCGCCGGTGAGCTGCCGCCCGAGGAGCTGGGCGTACGCGCCGTGGATGACCTGACTCTCGAAGTTGAGACGGAGGATGTCTTCCCGCCGCTTCCCGGTGTGATGAAGTTCGCGTTCACGCTGCAGAAGAAGGCCCTGGAAGAGCACGGCCCTTACTACAACAGCAGCCTGGAAACCTCGGTTTCGTCGGGCCCCTTCGTTCTGGCTGAATTCGATCCCGGCAACAAGATCGTCGTCGAAGCCAACCCGACCTACAAGGGGTTCCGCCCGCCGCTGATCAAGCGCATGGAATGCATCTTCATGGACCCCAGCACCTTCTTCGCCGCCTACCAGAACGGCGACATCGACAAGGTGCCGTACGGCGCGCTGACACCGGCCGACTTCGAGCTGATCCTACGTGATGAGGAGATGGCCAGCAACTACCTGCGCCACTTCGGCGACTTCCGCACAGACTATCTGTTGTTCGATACCTTCACCGAACCGTTCAGCAACCTGGACGTTCGCAAAGCCTTCGCCCACGCGGTTGACCGCGAAAACATCGTGGCCAGCGTGTACGGCGAGATCAAGGCGATGCCTGCCTACTCGATGCTGATGCCCGGCTACCCCTCGTCCGACACGGAGGGCAATCTGCGAGAGTATCAGAACTACGATTGCGACCTGGCCAACGAGCATCTGTCCGCGGCCGGCTATCCCGGCGGCGAGGGGTTCCCCGACCTGGTCATGATGCTGCGCGGCGAGGCGCCGGCAATGGCTGCGGTCTATCAGGCCGTTGCGGCCTCCATCACCGAGTGCCTGAACATCAACCTTGAAATCTCGAATGTGGACCGCAAGGTCTACATGGATGCGCTGAATGCCAAGCCCACGCAGCTTACGTTCGGCGCGGTAGACTACGGTATGGACTTTCTTGACCCGGCCAATCTGCTGGGCAACGTCTGGAAGTCGGGCGGGCGGCACTCGTGGAAGAACGATGAGTTTGACGCCCTTGTCACCGAGGCGGCCGGCATGGTCGGCAATCCGGAGCTGCGCGATCAGATGTTCCGCGACGCCGAACGCGTTCTGGTGGACGACGTAGGCGGGATCTTCATCGCCCATCGTTGGGCTGGAGACTTGATGCAGTCGTGGGTACAGGGCACAATCCGCGATGCCGACTCTCAGGGCATTACCGGCTGGCACTGGGGCAATGATCAGGACATCTCGCTGATTTACATTACCGAGTAGCGTTCTGAAGGCGTGTCCCAAACACTAAAGTTGCGATTGAGCAAAGCGGGAGGCCACCAAGGTGGCCTCCCGCCACCGTATCACGAACCCTGACAACGCTATGGCACGTTACATTTTGGGACGGATTCTCTCACTGGTCCTTGTCCTTTTTGTTGTATCCGTTGTCACCTTCTTCCTGATGCACCAGGTGCCGGGCGGCCCCTTTGACGAAACCAAAGCTCCCCTGCCGCCGGCTGCCAAAGAAAACATTCTGCGCAAGTACGGCCTCGACAAACCGATCCACATTCAGTACCTAAACTACATGCAGAATGCAGTCTTGCATTTTGACTTTGGCATCCCTTACCAGCAGCCGACCACCACAGTTACGGCTTTGATTGCCAAGAGCTGGAAAGTGACGGTGCAAGTGGGGGCGATGACCGTACTGCTCGCGTTCGGCGTTGGGATAACCTTGGGGATCTACGCTGCCTATCACCAGAACTCCTGGATCGACAACATAACAACTTTCATCGCCATGTTGGGGATCACGGTGCCGAGCTTTGTGGTGGCGATGTGGCTGATCCTGTTTTTTGCCGTGCGTCTCGACTGGCTGCCGATGGGCGGCTGGAATGCATCCGAATCCTGTCTAATCGGGAGCGCTTTTGTCTGCACCGACTGGATCATGCCGGTCGTCGCATATGCGCTGGGCCCGCTGGCGATCATCGCCCGCTATACGCGTTCCAGTATGGTGGACGTGATGCGCCAGGACTTTACGCGCACAGCCAAGGCAAAGGGGCTGGGCAACAGGGCGATCATGCTACGCCATATCCTGCGCAACGCGCTGATTCCGATGGTGACAGCCCTGGGCGTCATCATCCCCAATCTGCTGACAGGCAGCATATTTATCGAGGCGGTGTTCCGCATCAACGGCTTGGGCAAATTCTTCGTTACCAGCATCTTCAACCGCGATTATCCGATGATCATGGCCCTCTTCCTGCTGATCGCCTTTTTGTGGAGTCTTACCTATCTGTTCACTGATATCGTCTATACCTGGATCGATCCGCGCGTGCGGCTGGGCGCGGAGGGAGGAGTATAGTGACGGCCAGGGTTGCAACCGGTTTAGACCTAGCGCCGGCGGATGGGGAACGTCACCGAACTCTCTGGCAAGACGCGGCCCGGAGGTTTCTGCGCAACAGACTGGCCGTAATCGGACTTGCAATCGTTGTGCTCTTTCTTTTCCTGGCGGTATTCGCCGACCTGGTTGCCCCGTTTCCCTACGACAAGGTATATTTTGACCGTGTGCTGCGCTTTCCCTTTGAGTTGCCGGGGCACCCGCTTGGCACCGACGAAGTGGGCCGCGACTATCTGAGTCGTCTCATCTACGGCGCGCGCACGTCGATGACCGTCGGCGTGGCGGTGCAGATGGTGGCCTTTCTAGTCGGGGTACCGCTAGGCAGCCTGGCAGGATATGCGGGCGGCCGAACCGATTTTATCATTTCCCGTTTCATCGACACCATGACCGCCTTCCCCGGCCTGATGTTTTCGATTCTGATCATATCGGTCTGGGGAGGGGGAATCACGAAGGTAATTTTCGCCCTCAGCATAACCAGCTGGATCGGTATCGCCCGGCTGACGCGGGGGCAGATTCTTTCGCTGCGGGAAAAGGAATATGTCGAGGCGGCGCGCTGCACGGGGGTGAGTCAGAATCGGATCATTCTGCGCCATCTGCTTCCCAATGCCTTGACACCGATTCTGGTCTCGATCAGTTTCGGTATCCCGGCGGCGATATTCGGGGAGGCCGGCCTGAGCTTTCTGGGGATCGGCATCAACGATCCAATCCCCAGTTGGGGCAAGATGGTCGGCGTCAGCAATGCCTATGTACGCGTCTACTGGCATCTGGCTCTCTTCCCAACCATTGCCGTTGCGCTGGCCATGCTCGGGTTCTCGTTTGTCGGCGACGGCCTGCGGGACGCGCTGGACCCGAAGATGATCGAATGAGGCACGCTTAAGGCGACTCTGAGTTCGCCCCTCATCGCCGCCAGTTTTGGTTTACGATGTGCAGGCAGGGAAGAAGGAGAGGGAGGCGGCAAAATGGTACAGAGGAAAATGAACAAGAGAAGATTCACCAGCCGATTGGCGTCTGCCTTAGCCGTCCTTCTGATGCTCCTTACTTTGGCGGCAGGTTGCGGGCCGGGTGATGAACTGACTGATCTCGGCGGGGAAGCGCCGGCAGCCAGCGAGGCGGTGCCGACGATGCCGGCGGCCCGTTTTGATCAGCCGACCCCGGTCACGGATCTGGAAGAGGCGAGCGAGGCGGATAGACAGGCGGATGAGGAGGAGGCCGCGGAGGAGCCGGACATCGCCATGGGTGAATTTGTCTACGGCAATCGCTGCGCCGAATGTCACGGTGAAGGGGCTGCAGGCACCGACCAGGCATCGACGCTCGTGGGTCTCACGCTGAGCGAAAATGAATTCGAGGATTTGATTCGCACCGGGGGCGAACTGGGGCCCGATCACCTGTTCGGCTCGACCAAGATCAGCCCGGACGGGCTCAAAGCGGTCTACGCCTATCTGATATCACTCGAGTAAACATTGTCTCCGAGTCGATGGTAGACTGCTTCCTCCACGGGTCTTCCGTTGCGGAGATGCTCCTCGACGATTCTGTTCAGCAGGGCTTCATCGACCTGGCAGTACCAGATGCCTTCAGGGTAGACGACCAGGACGGGCCCGCTGTGGCAAACGCCCAAACAAGGTGAAGTGCCTCGCTTAACGCGCAGGGGATTGTCATATTCGCCCAGTTCGCCCAACTTGCGGGCCAGTTGGGCGTAGAGCCAGTTTGCCTTGCCTTCCGGATCGCAGAACGCCCCTGAACAGAAAAAAATGTGACGCGTGTAGGGCGCCATCTCCGGCAGGTCCACAGAAATCTCCTCCATCTATCTCCCCAAGTCGGCCAGGCAGCGCAGAAGCATAGGATCGCCCTTTGTGGAAGCGTTAAACAGACCGCGGCGCTTTGGGAGGCGCCTGAGTTGCTCAGGCCGCCGGGTCCCACAGCGGCTCCGCAACCCCCTGTCGCAGATTCTCAAGCCGGGACATCACGAAGAGCGCGTCGGACAACCGATTCAGATAGCGCAGTGCCTGAGGATTGATTGCCTCTTGTCTGGCCAGTGAAGTGGCCTCCCTTTCCGCCCGGCGGCACACGGTACGCGCCACGTGTAAGTGCGATGCCCCTGGCGAGCCGCCCGGCAGAATGAAGTTTTCCAGAGGACCGACGACGGGTGTCAGCTCGTCGATCAACGCCTCCAAGCGGTTCACGTGGCGCTCTTCGATCTGCGGTGGGGTGTAGCGTACCTTATCTTCTTCCAGAAAGCACAGATCCGATCCCAGGTGGAACAGTTCGTTCTGAATCTCAGGCAGCGTCCTCTGCAGACGCTCGCACAGGCCGCTGGCCAGCGCCACGCCAATGTGCGCATTCAACTCGTCAACCGTCCCGTATAACTGGACGCGCAGAGCGTCCTTGGGCACACGCTGGCCGCCGCCCAAGGCAGTTGTCCCGTCGTCACCGCCGCGCGTATAGATCTTTGTCAGCCTTGGCATCTGCTTCTCCTCTGGCGCCGCCGCGGCGCAGGTATGTGGTCAGAGCGTTCAGCGTCGCGAACGATTGCTTACGCCCTTCAATGTCAAGCATATAGATAGGGCTGCCGTCCTGCATGCACACGGTAACGGCGCCGTTGACCGAGTGCGCGGGATGGAGGTTCGAGGCGTAGGACGCGAAGTCTCCGTTCTCCCCTTCTCTTGCCACCGCGTACCCGATTCGCTCCAGAGAGCGCTGCGTCCAGAAGGCAGCAACGCCGTCGCCCTCCAATCGCAGCCGTCCTGAGGCTTCCTGGCGAGTATGAAAAGAGCCGCGCTCGCGGTCGAATGTCACGCCTTCGGCGGAGAAGACGCGCTCAAAAGCGCCGTTGAGAATCAGGTCTTCAGGCGCGCCGTCGAAGAGTTCGCCGTCGGCCGACAGCAGCCACAGCCGGTCGGCGTTGCGCAGCGCCAAGTCCAGATCATGCGTGGAGAGCAGAATTGCCTGGCCGTTCTCGCTGGCGAGCTGCCGCAGGAGGTCCATCACTTCCACCCGCCGCGGCAGGTCAAGGAAGGCGGTCGGTTCGTCCAAAAGCATCACTCTCGGTTGCTGCGCCAAGGCGCGGGCTATCAGGACCTTCTGGCGTTCGCCATCGCTCATCTCGATAGTTAGCCGGTCGGCCAGATCTTTGGCGCGGACGGCCTGCAGCGCCCACTGGATGATTTGCTGGTCCTGCTCCTCCAGCGTTCCCGTCCAGCCGGTGTAGGGATGGCGGCCCAAGCTTACCAGACCGTAGCCGGACATTGCGCCCACGTCAACTCGATCGGTCAGAACGATGCTGAGTCGACGTGCCAGCTGGCCGGGCCGCAGGCTGTCGAGAGGCCGGTCATCGAGCCAGATCTGCCCGGATAGAGGGGGTTGCAGGCGGGCCAGCGTACGCATGAGGGTCGACTTTCCGGCGCCGTTCGGGCCCAGCAAGCAGACGAGCTCCCCCGGCCGCAAGGAGAAACTCAGATCGCTGGCGATGACAGCGGGGGCTCTACGGGGGCGGCGATAGCCTATGGAGAGGTCTCTGGTTCGCAGGACAGTCCCGTTTCTCATGCCAGTACTCCCGTCAACCGGCGAAGGCCTGCCGCAAATTGCGCTGGCGGAGGATCACCCAGATGACAACCGGGGCGCCCAACAGCGCGGTCACCGCATTGAGGGGCAGCGTCAGCTGGCTGCCGGGCAACCCGGCGACGATATCCGCGCCCAGGGCCAGCGTTGCGCCCATGAAGGAGACCGCGGGCAGCAGCAGGCGGTGGTCCGACGTGTGTAGCAGGCTGCGGCAGAGATGGGGGACAGCGATTCCCAGAAAGCCGATCGGCCCGCAGAAGGCGGTGACGACGCCGGCCAGAATTGCCGACGAGCCGATGATGCCCAGGCGCACGCGGCGTACATTCAGTCCCAGAGACTGGGCGTAGGTTTCGCCGAGAAGCAGCGCATTCAGCGGCTTCATCAGCAGATGGCCGCCTGCCAGCCCCAAGAGTATGGCAGGCGCCATGACCTGGAGCTGGCGCCAGGTGACGCCGCCGAAAGTTCCGAACGTCCAGGAGATGTAGGCTTGAATGCGCTCAACGACGCTGAAATAGATCAGCACGCTCACCAGGGCGCTGGTCGTGTACCCGAACATCAGGCCGAGGATGAGCAGCGTCATACCGCTCTGCACTCTGCGGGCCACCGACATGACAAGAAGCAGTACCAAGCCGGAGCCGATAATCGCGGACAGGGCCAGGCTGGTATCGCCGGCAAGGCTGATCCCGGCCAGAAGGGTTGTGCTGCCGCCCAGGCCGACCGCCACGCCCGCCAGCAGCACGGTCAGTGCCACACCAAGACTGGCGCCGGAGGAGATTCCCAACACGAACGGCCCTGCAAGCGGATTTCGAAACAGGGTCTGCATCTGCAGACCGCTGACCGAGAGCGCGGCGCCGGCCAGCATCGCGGTCAGGGCTTTGGGCAGGCGAAATTTGAGAACGATCGTCGCCCAGGCCGGCTTAGAGGCGTCTCCCCCCAGTAGCACCGCCACGATCTCGTCGAGAGGGATGCGTACGGAGCCCACCGCCAGGCTCAACATGAAGGCCGCCAGGGCCAAGAGCGCCAGCCCGGCCAGCATCAGGCCAGGTCCTGCGGAGAGGCTCCTCGTCAACGAAGCGGGGATCCGAAAATTGGATGCTGCAAAGGGAACGTTTTCTCTATTCATCTTTCACTGAGGCTGCGTTTGCCTCTGCCCCCAAAAGGACCGAGGCGGTTCCCCGGGTTCCCTCACCCTTCAGAACCAGTGGAAGTCCCGCCACCATAAGGATCGCCCGATCGGCGGCGGCTGCCAATGTCTGATTGGCCTGACCCACCAAGTCGCGAAAGGCTCTCCCCAAAGGGGTGAGGGGCGCCATGCCGGTACCCACCTCGTTGGAAACGACGATCATCCGGCTCGTACAGGGCATACCGTTCGCCGCCCTCACTATCTCCCCAATTTCCTGATCCACGCTTTCACGGACCGCTTCGGCATAGGGGTCCGGCTTGTCGACCAACAGGTTCGACACCAGCAGAGTGATGCAGTCCACGATAATAGTCGAGAATCCCTGGGGCTGTCGACCGATCGCCATGCCGACGTTGCAGGGCGCTTCCAGTGTGTGCCAGTGGGCGGGCCGCTCTCCCCTGTGCTTCTCTATGCGAAACCGCATTTCATCGTCACCGGGCTCGGCGGTGGCCACAAAGAGCACCCGGCTATCTGTGCGCTCCGTTGCTATACGCACTGCTTCTGCGCTCTTGCCGCTGCGCGCGCCGCCTAGAATCAGTATCAGTTCTCCCACGAAAACCTGTCCTCTGTCCAGCCTGCGGGTCAAGCAGTGCCGGGAATCTGTCAACGACTATCCGAAAGTCAGGTCAGTTCTCAGCCATCGACCCGTTTCTTCCGAGGGCTCGCGTTGTCGAGGCCCCTGGGCCCTATGCGGACCAGTTTGCTGCCAGCGTCACGATGCAGACTGTCTCACCGACTTCACACAATGCGCCGTAGATATCGCCGGTCAGCCCTGGGATGCGCGACAGTGTGAACCTGACAAGAGTCCAGGCGCTGATGCAAGCCAGGACCACGGCTGCGCCGGTGGCGGCGATGCCCACTGACGGCGCCAGGAATCCAACCGTCGCGGCGGCAATTACGGTCGCGCCAGCGGCGTGAGGCCAGCCAGCATTGTTCTTCATGTCCCGGCCCAGACCGGAAGGGCGAGCATACGAGAAAAGAACGACAGCCATGCTGGTCAGCCATCGGCCCGCGACCGGCGCGACGACGAGTGCGCCGGCTGCCCCAATGCTTCCGATGGCTGCGAACTTCAACAGAAGTACTGTGCCTCCGGCTGCGACGGCGAACGAACCGACGTGCGCATCGCGCAGGATACGCAGTCGATCTTCTGCATCACGACCGCCCAGGAGGCCGTCCACCGAATCCAGAAGGCCGTCGAAGTGAAGGGCGCCGCTGCATAGGGTCCAGACACCGAGCAGAATGGCGGCCGTCAGCAGGTCCGGGAAGATGGTTGACAGAACGCTATGCAGCCCGAGCAGCAGCAGCCCGAGCAGGAGGCCGACGAGGGGGAAGAAGGTGACTGATCTCCCCAACTCGTCCGGCGCCAACGGGCGTCGCAGGAGCGGCGGCACGATGGTCAGGAATTGGAACGCGACCACTATGCCGGTTAGACCTGCTTTCACGGAGCTCCCGTGCCTCCAATCACTCACCGACCTGGCCTGTCACTCTCCGGTCACGACGAAATAACGGTTACTGAACCTGCTGGTAAAACCTGAGTTCGTGTTCCGGCAAAAGATGCGGGTGAAGAATCTTTACAAGGTCCTTCAACACCTTTTCGGGATGGGCTGCGCCCTCTTCGTAGTAGGCGTTGCCGCCATTTTCGTTCACCCTGGCATTGTTGTTGAACAGCTGGCCCTGTTTGAGCGGCGCAAAATCGCCGTAGCGGGGATCGCTTTCGAGCACGTCGTCGACGGTGAGCCAGAAAGAGTTGTCCGGGTTGAGCCAGAATTCGGCGTCTGCCGCCACAGCGTAGACCGACTCGAAGTCGAGCGGAAGGGCACCGACGTCCCCTTCACCCGACCAGAGGTAGGCGGCGCCGGCGTCGGCCAGCAGTTTGGCCATGTAGCTTCCACCGCCCGAGACATACCAGGTGCCGTTGTAGACGCTCCCGATCAAAACCGAGGGCCGCTCGGTAAGCGTTGCCGTCAGTTCGGCTACAGCGTTATATTCGGTGGCGACGATGTCGAACTGCGTTGCGGCGTCGGCTTCGCGGTTGAAGAAGATGGCAATGAACTTCATCCACTCAGCACGGCCCAGCGGGCTCTGTTCAACAAAGTCACCGTTGAGCGCGACCGGAATCCCAGCCTCCAACAGCACGGGATGGGTGTCGAAGTCTGAAAAGCCGGTCCCATATGTCATGACCAGGGCAGGGTCCAGATCGAGCGTCAACTCGACATTGACTGCCGCGCCGCCGCCGATTTCGGCGATTTCGCCGGACTCGATGCGCGCGCGCACCGCGGGGTTGGTCGTCCACATGTAGCTGTCCAACCCGATCAGCCTGTCTATCAGACCGAGGTCTTCCAGGGTAGGAAGGTAGGTGGTCGACATGGCAATGATGTTACTTACCGGCACTTCGATTACTTCGCCTTCAACGTCCTGGGGAGCCGGCGTGCCGCACTGGACAAGCACATAGCGGAAACTCTCCTGCGCCCCCTGCCACGGATTGGTTACGGTAACGATCTTGTAGTTGTTGTGATATTCGACAGCGAAGCCGGAGGCATAGGCAACCGACAGCTTTTGCGGAAAGTAGTCGATCGCCGGATCGTACAGTTCGACACAGCCGTCCTGCAGATTCTCGGTTGGGGGCGCTGTCGCACCGGCCGTGCCTGCTGCGGTACTGTCCTGTGGCGAGGCAACCGCGGCTGGCTGTGCAACGCAGGCGCTCAGAACCAGGATTGCGAGTACAAGAAGGTGGGCGGGCAGACTTCGCATCAGTTTCTCCTCATGAATGGTATATGGTTGAGGCCCCTGCCGCGTCACCCGAAACAGCCGAAAAACAGAAACGTCCGATCTCTGACGAGATCGGACGCTACCGGTCATGTGTGCCTCCACATGCGGAGGCTTCACTCCGTCACCCAATCCACGAGATGTTTCAAGAGCACGACAGAGGCGGTCGACCTGGCTTGGGAAACGCCTGCCCGTTTCTCGCTTGAGACTCCCTTCGTGCTTGAAGGGTGGGCGGGACGATCTCCCTTACAGTTGCGGGACAGCGCCGGACTCTAACCGGCTTCGCCTTTTCAGCCCTGGCATCCGGACCATGGGCACCCCTGACGTTCAGTATTCGGTTGCCGGTATTATACAGGCAGGCACGAGGCCCGTCCAAATGCGGATGCCGCGGGTGCGTCATGGATTTGGGGGTGAGTGGGAGCAGGCGCAAGGCCTGCCCCTACCGGTGGATTGAGGCGTGGGGCGGAGAGGGCGGCGTGTATGGGAGGTGGGCAGGCACAAGGCCTGCCCCTACAGGGAGTTGATGGGAATGGCGGGACGCGGCTTGGCGAACTTCTCTCGATTGGACGCCTGTCACCAATGTCGACACCAGGTCGACTAGGCATTAGGGGGGGCGTTGGGGGGGGGGGGGGGGGGGGGGGGGGGCGGAGGGGAGCGGGGGGCGGGCGGCGGGCCCCCCCCACCACACCCACGAAGAATCCTCGGCGGAGCCGGTCTGGGGGTCGCACTAGA
>VXOE01000008.1 GCA_009840225.1 Caldilineaceae bacterium SB0662_bin_25
CCATGCCATGCCTCATCGACCGGGTGTCGATATTCGTAACAGGTGCCTATTCGAAGGTGTCCAGCCAGACCGCGTCCCGCCAGTCCCATCAGATCCCCGCAGGTGCCGGCCTTGTGCCTGCCCTCACACCCGCCCCAACTGACGGACCCCACCACCGTAAGGCCAGGCGCCTGCACTGCGTCTCTCCCAGAGCCAGTAAACAATTTCAGCCACCGCTGGCGCCGATTCCCCGCCAGACTGTTCCCACTCCAAATCAGGCATGCACCCGCCCAAACAATACTGTTTGCCTAAGGAGCAACCGTTGTGTTATCGTTCTCAACGCGGCCTGCCCCCGTAGCTCAGTGGATAGAGCATCGGCCTCCGGAGCCGGGAGCACAGGTTCGAATCCTGTCGGGGGTACCATCAGGAGGAGTGAGATTCTCTCGCTCCTCTTTGTTTTTCACTCTACCCCTCACCGAAACAGGTCCTTCTCCGCCGGCCGCTGGATCGAACGCGCCGGCGCGTCCGCGAAATCCGGCCGCCTGTAACCGCGCACAATCGCCGCCGGTCGCCCCTCACTGCTCTGGCCCATCACCAGCGTCGCCGCCGCGCACAGTTCATCGATGATGCACTCCTCGCTGGCCACCAGTTCATATCCGAACAGGTCCGTCAGCCCCCGCTGGTCCCACAGCGCCGGCAGACCCGCGCAGCCAATACAGACGCCAACCGTACCCATCTTCCACGGACGCCCGTGACTGTCGCTGATCAGCACAGCCACCGTAGCCCCGGTCTCCTCCAGGATCCGGTCGCGTAGCGCCGCCGCGCTGGCGTCGGCGTCCGCCGGCAGCAGCGCCACGATCTCATCCTCCTCCGGCGCCACATTCGAATGGTCCACCCCGGCGTTCGCGCACACCCAGCCGCTGCTCTGCTCGACGATCAGGACCCCCTCCCGCGCCCGCACGACAGCATTGCTGTCGTCCAGCACCGCCTGCACCACGCGCGCGTCCTTACCCGTCTCCTGCGCCAGGCGCAACGCCTCCTCGCCCGGCGTCACATCGGCCAGCCGCACCAGCCTCCCTTCCGCCTTGCTCACGATCTTCTGCGCCAACACCAGGATATCCCCCGACATCAACGAAAGTCCCGCGGCCTCGGCCGCTTCCACAATCAGCGCCGCCAAATCATCACCCGGCTGCACCAGCGGTATGCCTGGAATCGGAAAGAGCTGAATGCCCTCCTGCTCGGGAGGGCCCTGGGGAAGGTTTCCGTCCATCAGAACCCCAACTCCTCGGTCACGCTGTCGTCGCTTCGGCCAAAGTGCCAGTGCAAAAACGCCTCCAACACACCGCCGCCCACGGCCAGCGACTTGTCGGAAATTCGGAAGGCATGCCGGGGGTCCCCGCGCGGATCGATATCGCCGATCTTGAGCCCCGGCTGCAGCGTTACACTCTCATGGATCAACCCGCGCAGCACGCCGCTGAACGGCGCCAGCAGCGGCGTCTCCTCGCCCGAGGCCTGTACGACTGTGCCGTAAGGTGCCCCCTCTTCCACGCGGTCGCCGATACACGCCAGTGCCTGAAAGCGGCCCGCTACAAGCGCGCGCAGCACGCGCGCTGCCGCAATGTCCTTTGCCGGGCCGCCAGCGCTGCCTTCCCCGGATTCCTGGCCGGTTGGCGTCGTCCTTATCGTGCCCGGCGTGCCCGTATCGGCTTCGGCCCCGCCTTCCCAGATCGTCCGCCCCAGATTGGGGCCGCGATTCGTCTCGATCACCGCGTGGCAGTCAACGCCGGCCTCAAAGCCCGGCCCCAGCGCCGCCACAAACTCCGCACACTCCAGCGTTGTGCCCGTATTGCACTTCGCCACGATCGCGTCGACAACCGCCGACGGCGCCAGCTCGTCTATTGCCTCCATCTCCGGATCGACCACAATCGGGATCTCCCCCGCATCCAGCACATCCGGAACATCCGCCGCCAGCGCCCTCCGCGCCGTGACGTCTTCCACCTCATGCTCTTCGTCGTACACGGCCTGCGCAAAGGCCACCGTCCGCCTCACCGTCAGCGGTTGGGGCAGTTCGGTCATCACCACCGGGATGCCGCAGCGGTGCAGCCGCCAGGCCACACCTGTCGCCAGGTCGCCGGCACCCTTTATCAGCACCAGCAGATCGTCAAATGGGTGTTCGTCTCTCATATCGCAATGATTGTTGACGTACTGTTAAGCCATCAGTAGTATACACAGGGCACTGTAAAGTATACACAGCGCACAGTAAAGGAAAAACTGCGCAGCCTTTTGCAGAGGCGCAAACACGCCCGCTTCGCAAAGGCCCGCGCACCGAGATTTCATCTGTAGCGGAGCAGAACCGATGACAGTCGTTATCGCGGCTGACCAAACCGGCGCGCTCGAACAGGCCGCCGCCGCAGTGCAGCAGGGCGCCGTCATCGGCGTCCCCACCGATACCGTCTACGGCCTTGTTTGCCTCTGTGGCGATGCCGCCGCCATCGACCAGCTGTTTGCAGTCAAGGAGCGCCCGGACCATAAAGCGCTGCCCGTCCTGCTCGGTGACGCAGAGCAGGCAAGCGCAGTGGTACGCACGGCCGGCGATCCCGCGGCCCAGGCTCTCATCGAACGCTACTGGCCCGGCCCGCTCACGCTCGTACTCGCAGCGCGCAGCCACCTGCCCGCCGCCCTCACCGCCGGCGGCGACACCGTCGGCGTCCGCCTGCCCGCGCACCCCTTCCTGCGCGCGCTCGCCCGCCGCGTCGGCCCCCTCGCCTCCTCCAGCGCCAACCGCAGCGGCATCCCCCCATGCGCGACAGCCTCCGCCGTCCTCGACCAGCTCAACGGCCGCATCCCCCTCCTCATTGACGCCGGCCCCGCCCCTATTGCCCAGTCCAGCACCGTCCTCGACCTCAGCGGACCACAGCCGCAACTGCTCCGGAAAGGCCCGATCGGGCCCGACGAACTGGCCGCGGCCGGAATACACGCCGGAGTCCTCAGTGAGAAGTGAATTACAAGGAACGAGAAGCAAGTCGCAAGCGACTCTCTCTCCTCTCTCCTCTTCACTCTCTCCTTTCCTTATAGGTATCGACGCCTCCCGCAGCCTGCGCACCGAGCCCACCGGCACCGAATTCTATTCCCGCCAGATCATCGGCCACATGCTCGCCGCGCCCAGCGACCACGTTTCCTTCCGTCTCTACTCGCCCACAACGCCGACCGCCGAAGCAATGCGCGGCGCCGCCCCGCCTCCGCACGACCAGCGCGCCGTCACCTTCCGCACACTGCCCGGTAACCGCCTCTGGACCCACCGCACGCTCGCCTGGGAGCTCTGCCGCCGCCCGCCGCACGTGCTCTTCGTGCCCGCCCACGTCGTCCCCTTCCTGCCGCCTCCCCTCCTCCCGGCCACCGTCGTCACGCTCCACGACATCGGCTATCGCTACTTCCCCCGCTCTCATACCGCCGTCCAGCGTCTCTACCTCGAGCTCTCCACCCGCTGGAGCGCCGCCGCCGCTAAGCGCATCATCGCCGTCAGCCGCCACACCGCCGGCGATCTGCAGCGCTTCTACGGCGTGCCCGAAGCCAAGATCCATGTCATCCACGAAGCGCCGGTGCCGCGAACATCCGCTCCCGACCAGGACGCGGCCGCTGCGCCTTCCTACCAGCGTCCATTCGCGCTCTACGTCGGCACCATCCAGCCCCGCAAAAACCTGCTGCGCCTGATCGATGCTTTCGCACGCCTCATCCAGCGGCAACAAATCGGCTGGGACCTCGTGCTCGTAGGCCGCTGGGGCTGGCTCAGCCAGGAGTACGAACGCCATGCCGCCGCCAAAGGACTGGCCGGCCGCGTCCACTTCCCCGGCTATCTGCCCGACGCCGCCGTCGCCGCGCTCATGGGCAAGGCCCTTTTCTTCGCCTTCCCGTCCCTGTTCGAGGGATTCGGACTACCCGTACTCGAAGCTCAAACCACAGGAGTCGCCATTATGTGCGCCAAAAACTCTGCCCTGCCCGAAATCGCCGGGGATGCCGCCCTGCTCGTCGATCCCGAGGACGTCGATGACATCGCCAAGGCCATGCTGCGCCTCAGCCAGGACGAGAACCTGCGGCAGGAGCTGATCGCCAAAGGTTATGAAAATGTCAAACGTTTTTCGTGGGAAAAAGCAGCCAGGGAGACGCTGGCCGTGCTCGAAGAGGCCGCCGCCAAAAAATGAGCTCTCCTCGGGAGCAGGGTTGGGCATCAATAAAAATTCTGGGCGTCCGTGTCGACTGCGTCGACTTCCAGCAAACCCTCGACGCCGTCAGCGGCTGGATCGCGCAAGCGCAGGCCGAAGAAAGAGCCAGGAGTAGTGAGAAGACTGAGAACACCGGTCCTTCCCCTGACAACCGTTCGGAAGATGAATTCAGCGACGGGCAAACTCACTCCTCACTCCTCACTCCTCACTCCTCGCTGTTTCGCTCCTCACAGCCCACCCGCCAGGTCTGCACCGTCAACCCCGAATTCATCATGACCGCGCGCCGCCATCCAGCCTTCGCCCAGGTGCTGGCGGCGGCCGATCTCTGTACACCCGACGGCGTCGGCGTGCTCTCGGCCGCACGCCTTGCCGGTGTACGCCTCAACGAACGCGTAACCGGCTCCGACGGCATTTATCACCTTTGCGAACGGGCCGCAGCCCAAGGATGGCGCGTCTTCTTCCTCGGCGCCGCCCCCGGCGTAGCCGAGCGCGCCGCCACCGAACTGGCCCGCCTCTATCCCGGCCTGTCCGTCGCCGGCACCCACGCCGGCTCACCCGCCGACTCCGACTGGCCCCAAATCCGCCAGCGCCTCACCGCGGCCCAGGCCGACCTGCTCTTCGTCGCCTACGGCCATCCCCGTCAGGACATCTGGATTCACCAACACAGAGAGGAGTTGCCGGTCGCAGTCGCCCTCGGCATCGGCGGCGCCTTCGACTTCGTCGCCGGGACTTCCCCGCGCGCCCCCCTCTGGCTGCGCCGGCTCGGCCTCGAATGGCTATACCGCCTCGCCCGCCAACCATGGCGCTGGCGCCGTATGGCTGCCTTGCCTCTGTTCGCGCTGCTGGTCCTGCTGCAATGGCCCCGCCGGCGGCCGGCAAACGAATAGCGCCACCCTTGGTGAGCGCCCATCACCCGCGGCGAAAAACCCGATCTCCCCAGACCCCTTATTCGAAGTCATCCGGGGGGATCCGGACAAGGCCTTCCATTCCAGGCGGGATGTCACCAGTAAACAGGTTGCCGGTGAGATCAAACTCCGTCAGGTCGGGTAGCTTTTCCAGGTCGGGTGGGATCTTACCCGTCAATCGGTTATCGGCCACACACAGACTTGCCAGTTTTGTCAGATTGCACAGTTCAGATGGCAACGCCCCTTCAAGCCGGTTGCCAGACAGTTCCAGCACTTCCAGGTCGGTAAGTTCACCCAGTTCCGGCGGGACGGATCCCGAAAGCTCGTTGTTATAGAAACTTAAGAGGTACAATTTGGACAGTTGGCCGAGGGTCGGCGGTATGGGACCCGTCAGTTTGTTGTTTCCAAGATCCAGCTCGCATAGCTCAGAGAGCCTGCCCAATGTGGGCGGAATCGCCCCTGTCAGGCGGTTGCCGCTGAGACGCAGGACTTCCAGATTCCTGAGTCGACCTAACGCCGGGGGTATGAGTCCAGTAAGTTGGTTGCCGTCAAGCTCCAACCAGTGCAACGCGGACAGTCTGGCCAGTTCAGCGGGAATCCTTCCGGCTAACATCAGCCACGTCAGGTTCAAACCAATTACACGCAGCACTTTCTCCTCTGGGTCGGTGGCGACGCCTGCCCACTCGCTCACCGGCACGCGTCTATCCCAGTTCAACACGCCATTTCTGTCCAGCGTGCCCTTTACCCTCAGGAGGATGTCAAAGTCCCCTGACTGTCGGGGATGCGTTCCTTTACGCTGCCCTTGCCCTCTTCTTTGTTCGCTCATAAACCTGCTTGTTCCTCCTGCAGTTCCTCTGACACGCTCTCGCTCACCCCTGGCCTTACAACCCAACGGTGAATCGAAGTCGGCCGATCAGTTGTGGACTGCCGCGTAACCCCGCCTTCCCCGGTCCCGGCAAACTGCCTGCACAGAGGAGTTTCCTTTCCGACAGTCGGTTCGCTGCAATGTTCGGAATACTGAGTCCCGCGAGCCCGCGCGAACTGTCCGCAGTCGCTTCCCGTCGGCTGGTCGCCCTGGAGTAGAAATGCACCATTCCTGAGATGGCTCCAATCTCAACGTCGCTCCTCTTGTCGAACAGTTTGATCGATTTCGACAAGAGCTCGGCACGCGAGAAAAAACACGAATTGGCGCATACAGTTCACATATGGCGAGAAGATTCCTGTCATCTGCTTCCCGCGCGTATGGCATCGCCGCCGCTCACTCCACCCACGCCGCGACCTGCTCCGCAACCCGCGCCACCGCGTTCGCACCGTCCTGCTCGCCCGTCAGCACCCGGTTCACCTCAATAAAATAGACCAGCGAAATCTCAGTATAATGCCCGCTGGTCATCGCCGCCGGCCGCGCCACCGCGTGCTCGGCCAGGCTCTCCGCGATCTGCGCCGCCGCCGGAATGCGTGCCTGCACGTCCTCATCCCCGTACAGCACCGCGATCCCCGGCGGCGTCCCATCCGCCAGCGCACGCCGCCGCTGCGCCCTCGCGTCCGTAAGACACACGGCCGCATCCGCCGCCGCATCCTTGTACCGGCTGTAACGGCTGACGCCAATCTGCTGCCCCCCAACTACACTCGCATGCCGCGCCTCCGCGCCGTCCCCCTTGGGCATACGCGTCACGCCGAACCGGTCGCGGACCGGGCTGTCCTCCGCCTGGCCCAGCCCGTAGGCATACGGCCAGTTGCGCATGAAAGCAGCATTACCGTTCTGAAACTGCCAGCGCGCATCCTCCTCCTGGAAGACCGTCACTGCCTCCGGGCTGATCTCCCCCACCCACGCCGCCGCCCTGTCAAGCGCTCCGGCCGCGATGTCGTCCAAAGCCAGCCGCCCCTCCGCATCCACGATCAGACCGCCCCCCATACTCGCCTGCCACTCCAGCGCATTGACCGTCAGACCCTCGTACACATTCCCCTGCCACACGTACCCCCAGAACTCCGCATTGTCGCCCCGCTCCCCTTCCTGGATCACCGCCGCCATCTCCTCCAGCTCGCTCCACGTATCCGGCGGCCCCTCGAAACCATACTTCTCCAGCAGGTCCGTCCGGTAGTAGAGCAGCCCGACGTCGCCCATCTGCGGCAGCCCGACCAGCGCCTCGCCCACGCTGTTGTTCTCCAGGTAGATCGGGAAATATTGGCCGCGCTCCTCCGCCGTCAGCTGCGGGTTCAGGTCCAGCAAATGCGGCGCCAGCGTTCCCGACCAGACGACGTCAAAGTCGATCAGGTCGATGTCGTCCGATTCCGCCGGCAGAAACTGCAGGTAAAGCCCCAACCGGTCCACCGGATTGGCCGGCGCCGGCAGCAGCTCGATCGCTATGCCGACCTCCTTGCCGCAGCGCGCAACGAGCTCCCTGTCCACCGGCCGCACAAAGGCTGGCCCCATCCAGCGCAAAATCGGCCTCGGCGGCGTCACCGCCAACGTCTTCTCCGCCACCGCCGCGGCGCCGTCATCCCCGCTGCAGCCCGCGCACAGCAGCAACACTAAAAGTAGGACCCCGGCTGCCGCCCGTCTACGCCCTTTCCTCACCACGCCAATCACCCCTTACCTTCCATCGTCATTCGCAAGAACCCCCAAGGACACCGGCCGACTCCAACCTGCACTCCCGTGCTCCCCCAAGACCACAATCTGCCCCAGAGCCGCCAAAGCCACGCCCTCCCCTATTCCTTGACGACCCGCTCACCAGCCCAAGGGCCCACACTGCGTATGACAACTGACCTCGATCTGAACATTGATCGGCACAAGAAGCTGGCCGTCCTCAAAATGGTCGTGCCCGGTGTCGTCAGGATGAAACGGAAGTCTCTCTCCGCTCACAATACTATATAGCCCCACGCGCAGAAGATAACGCCCCGGGCCCAAATCAGCAGGAAATTCTAGTTTGCGGCTGTCTATATACAGGCTGTCCGGTTTCCACACGCTTGTCGGCTCAAGTCCCGCAAGCGCAGGACCATCGAACTGGGCTACCAACTCGCCTTGAGCGTCCGTAAGGTGGATGTAGGTAACCCAATCCCCGTCGACACCTTGACCGGTCTCCCAGAACAGGCGGAAAGTGCGGCCCGCGGGCCCGTCAAACAGATCATAGCCCTGCAACCGCAGTCCGTCATCCGTACCGCCCGCCGCAACCGTCGACGGTCGCACTCTCTGATTCCGTCCCGGACGCAGCGGCACCACCGACATCTCCCGCAGATGCACAAGCCCGTCCGTCGAGCCGGGAACGTGAAATCGCTCGCCCGCAGACGAGGAAAGACCCGTCACAAGCGAATAGGTAACCGGAGGTATGTCCGTGGGAAGAGTGAGCCGCATCGTCTCTATGTAGTAATTCTCCGGATCCCAGACAGAGGCCGGAGGACGGATCGCCCCCTTGTTTTCCGTCGCCCACGACTGCTGCAGCGAGGGCGTGTACAGGTGCAGAAGCGTTCGCACATCTCCGTCCATCCGCTCCCGGGCCTGCCAGAAGAAGCGGACAAATACCGTGTCCCCAGGCCTTGGATTCGGACTGCTGAGAAGCTTCCAGCCAAGCAGTGTCATCTGTCCGGTCTCTGAGTCTCCTAGCGTCTCAGGCTGACCTTCCACCCTGAAGGGCACCTCACCCGCAGCCGAGTGCCACAGGAAAGGACCTCCCACAGTCCAGACAAGCAGGTAGCGAACCATGAAGAAGGTCAGCACGCATCCCGCCATTAGAGGGACCAACGGAGCGGTGCCCAGCACCTCGGCGCGTCCCATGCCCCGTTCGCCTCTCCCGCCCCGCCCCCGACGTACCGCATAGAACAGGAACCCGACCAGCGCGGCCAGCACACCCAACAGGCCCAAAACCTTCCCGCGCCGTTCCCAAGCGGTTCCCTCCCAACGTATGACCAGAGGCCGTTCCGGGTCCCGCAGCCCGCTCACCTCCGTCCAGCCGCCGGCCCCCGGCTTCAGCGCGGCCCTCGGCGCCGCGCTCCACCCGGGATGATAGTGCAATCGCAGCAAGGATTCCGTCTGCCCGCCCAGATCCGCAACGGCCCGGTGCGGCGAGAGCCACGTAAGTTTCACCGCCCGCGGCTCCACCCTCTCCTTCTTCACGTAACCCAGGTCCGCACCATTAACCAGGAACTCCTTGCTCGCGGCAAATCCCCAAAGCCCGTAGGTCCTCTCGTAATCCAGAGACTCCTCAACGCTCAGCGTTTCTACAAGCCTATAGCTGGAAATCGATATCAACCTTGGAAACAGATAGGGAAAAACAGTGAGTATCGAGCCAAGCAGGAAAACGAGAGTCGGAACCCAACGGCGCCTTTCAGACCAGGCGTCAATTGCCGCCCCGCCCGCTGCCACCGCCCCCAGGGTCGCGAAGGGCACCAGCCGAAACGGAAACTGGATGAAATCAAGCCCGGGAACTGCGTGCCATATCGGCTCAGACACCGGCAGGGTCAGAGTCAGCATCGCCAGGGCAATCAGCCCGCCAAAAAAGCCCCAGACCCGCAGTTCCCGACGCACCGCAAAGAGCGCGCTCAGAAGACCGGCAACCACGGCCACTATCTGTGGCCACCCGAATGTAGATGAAGGCAACGTCAGCGGATTGCCCGCACTGCTGTCCAAAAAGACCGGCGCCAGATGTAACAGCTCCCGCAAACTAATAAAGTGGTTGCCTACGGAAAAGTAACCGCTCCGGGCATCATCTATCTGTACATGAGATAGATCAGCTACCGCAGGCAGCCAGAAAACTGCCGACAAGGCCGCCGCCGTAAGAGCTGCCAGAGCGCATCTCATCAAACTGACGGGTCGCCCGTAAAATATGGCCAGCATCAGCCAGTAGATCAGAAGGACGAACGCCCCCACTATCGTCGTTATGTTGTGGCTGAACACCAGTGCCGTCAGTGAAGATACGGCAAAGAGCCAGTTCCAGGGAGTTCCCTTTGAGTGAAGGGCATCTACTGCCCACAGACAGACCGGCAAAACAAGTATGCCCAGCATCTGTGGATAGTCCCCGAAATAGTAAATCCCGCGCAGCAAAAACTTGGACTGCGCCAGATAGAGCACCGCCCCGACAAGACTGGCCTCTGCCGAAAACATTCGGCGCAGCCACCCGTAGGTGCAGATTCCAGACAAAACAAAAGCCGCCGTGAATACCAACTTCACCGACGCGTCCAAACGAAATCCTATCAGATGGGCCGCGGCGACCAGCCAGTGGAAACCCGGGCTGTAATGGTGGAAAACAGGCGCGCCAAGCTCCTGATACGCAATCGGAAGCCACCGCGGCCAGAATACGCCCTGCTCAAAAGACCGCGCCACGGCCGCCGCGCGGTGCATATGCAGGAGCATATCGTTGTGTATTCCGGGAAGTCCCTGTTCGTCCCAGAGCGGGCTGACCAGGAGCGCAGCGAGAAGTAAGAGAAAACAGCTAATGCCAAACTTATGTCTGATGAACGTCGGGGCCATAGGGTGGGTCAAGAGGGTGCTGAAGATGACATCAATCGCATTGAGGTACTTTCTGCGTACGGTAGACCTTTAGCAACGAATCGCACAGTAAAGGTGCGCGCCGTCCAGCCCGGCGCAGTCTCTCGCCTCCGCCTTTTCCGAAGCCATGAGTGCACACACATCAGCACTATTCTCGATAAAATGGTTGAGAAGCTACCAAGAACGAAAAACGTGACTACTCAGCCAAAATCAGTTCACGGCCCGGAAACAGGCGAGCCAAGCCATCTCTAACGCCTCGCCGCCTCTAACCACTGACCACTGCAGTTGTGCGGCCGGACTCCCCCCGCAACGCCCCCCATGACACCAGACACCGCAGCAAGTGTCAGGTCAAGGCAGCCCGGCGGCCCGCGGCCAAACACCTGTTCCATACGAAGGAAGCAACAAAAACCGAAAACTGAAAATTAAAATCGCAGAAGAGACACCACTGCCGCCTCGCCCGCCCCCAACTCCACCTCAGCGCTGAGCGCCAACTCCGGGCAGTGGACCAGGTATGCGCCCGGTGGAAACGGTCCGAACTCAGCGCGGTAAGCCGCCTCGGCCTCCCCGGCCCCGCTCGCGTCCAACTCTTCCATGCCGGCGTCAGCGTCCGTTACGATTATCGATAAATCAGCCTGACCAGCCCACTGCACCTGGATCATTCCCGGCGTAGCCGCAACCGTCTGAATGCGCGTCTGCCGGCTCCACCCTCCCTCCGTCTGCCACAACTGGATGCTGAGCCGGTCACCCGCGTCCAGATGAACCCCCCAGCTGCCGAAACCCTCAGCATAAAGGTCGTAATCGCCGGCTGGCAGGCTGTCAAATGTAAACTCGCCCGACGGCTCCACATGCGTCACGTATCGCTGCCCCTGCGCGTCAACCAGCGCCATCTGTCGTGGAGCCCGCGATTCTCCCGCCGGCTGTGTCAATCGCGCCGGCGCAGCCGCCGCAACGGGCTGCGTCTGCCCGTGCAGCGACGCCGGGTCCGGCCGCGCCGGCAGCGCATCCTCAGGCAGCAGCAGCAAATCGCAGCGGACCTGGTTGCGCCCATCCAGATCAATCGGCAACGGCCAGTTGAGCAGCCGCCTTCCTTTCACATCCACATAGTATCTGCCCGCCGCCAGACCGCTGAAGACATAGTCCCCCGCCTCGTCCGCTTCGGCAAGACGCTCGCCGGGGCCCTCCCCCGGCTCCTCCGCCCGCAGCCGCACCGTGCAGCCCGCCCCGCCTTCCACCGTACCGCTGATCGCCGACGCCCGCGCCGCGGCTCTCTTCTCATCATAGGAATAGACAAATAGCACACGCGTCGCCATCCCCTGATCAATCGGGACTTGGCACTGCAGTGGCGCCGTCCCGCTCTTCGGCAGACCCAGTGCCTCCAGCAGGTAGCTGTCGGCCGCCAGCGGCCCCACCACGCAAGAAGCCGTCAGTTCCTGGCCGCGACGCGCCAGCGGCACCACCCGGCTCTTCCCCTCGCTGTCGCTGACGCGCAGGGCCAGCGTGCCGGGATCGTCGTTCGGCAAAAGTTCCACACCGAAAGACAGCATGCGGCCCCGCTCCACAGCCCGCTGATCGATCTCGAAACCCCAGCCGTAGGCCGCCGCGTCGCAGACCGCCTCCTGCGCCGGCCCAATATCGATCGCCTCATCACGGCTGCCCGCAGGGGCAGTCACCTCCAGGCTGTACCGCCCCGCCGGCAGATTCATGAAACGGTAGACGCCGCTTGTCCTGGCGATCGTTTCGTAAGCAAACCCGTCACTGTGCGTCAGCCGGACCTGCGCACCGGCCCCGCCCCGTACCTTTCCGCTCAGCACACCATCCCCCGTTGGCCGCAACCCGTAGCGCGAACTGGGGGCGGGGGCCTGAGGCCGGCTCTCTTCCCGCCCTGCCCGCGCCCTCGGACGTTTGGGCTCCGCCTTCAGCAGGGAAACGATCGGCAACGTCGACCAGCCGAACGTCTCCGCCACGGGAACCGGCCCCGTCGGCAGCGACGCCAATTCTCTCTCCTCCCCCCTCTCTTCCTGCCCTCCCGCAAGGTGCAGCGAGCTATACCATGCGTTCCGCTCTTCTACCGACCCTGTTCCCTGCAGCGCCCCGTGCGCCAGCAACCAGAAAGCCGTGCAGAAATAATAGTCCGGCGCCGGCGGAGTGTGGCGGCTCGTCCCCATCATCGCCCGGCAGATCTCCAGCGTCTGCGTCGCATGCAGCGTCGGCGTCGTCGCCGGGTAGCGCGGGTCCGTGCACTCATTGATCAAATAGCCGCTGGCCGTTGAAAGGATCGGCAGGCTGTGCCCAAGCAGACGTACCACTTCGTCGTTCAAGCGTTCAAACGCCCGCCAGTATACGCCTTCCCCCGACGCCTGATTTTCCCTCGGCACAGCGGCCGCCTCCTCCCTCCAGCTATCGGGAGCGTCCTTATCAGGCCCAGCCGGCTGCTCGTCTCTATCCGCCGGCCGGCGGCCCCCGTCGTTGACCCCGCCCAACGGCCGGCCCTGCCACGCCTCCGCGGCCAGGGCTGCGTAGAACTCTCGCCCAGTCTGCGCGCCCCCGCTGTGGGCCGCGTCACCCGGATAGTGCGGCGGACGGTTACTCGAATAGTTGTGGATCGCCAGCCAGATCGGCCCATCGAACAGCGCTTCGCCCCCCACGCGCACGATCTCCTCCGCCAACCGCCAATCCCCCTCCGGCGTCAGCGCCGGGACCGCCGGCAGCCCGCCCCGCTCCAGGATCGCCTCCATATTCGCCGCCGTCGCCCGCGCCGTCACCGACAGCGCATCCTCCGGCAGCCTCTCCCGCCCCCAGAAGGCGGCCCCGTCCGGCTCGCTATCTAGTTCAAAGTAGCGCACCCCGGCCTCGACCAGCCTTTCCACGTCCTCCAATTCCGCGGCCGAGAGCCGGCCCGGTCCCGACCCCTCCCGTACAATCTGAACGATCGGCATGATCTGCGCAGCCAGCAGTGCCCGCGACAGTTCCAGCGCACCGCGCTGGTCCGCAATCTTGACCCACTTAACGCCCAGATCCATCAGCTCCCGCAGCCAGAACGTCTCCACCATCTCCGGCGTCGCCGCGCTCACGCCGGCGCACCAGTGGATGCCGATTCCTGTGTCATCTGCAGGGCGGGGATACTCGTGCAACGCCATAAGCGGTTATTATACAGCCGTTCAAAGCCCATGACTAGCGTTCGCCCCATTCAACCGCGAGCCGACGCCGACCTTCTCCGCTGAGTTTGCACCTGACGGCGTATTGTCTTTCTGCTCTAATGTGCTGTAAACTAAGCCGGAATTCTGTCCAATCCGGCGATTCGGATGCAACGCTTTTTTGTCAAGTCCCGTGTGAACCGCATAATTCGTCGCCAAAATCGACGACTTTGGAGGCTGGCGTACACGCATTGCGCGCACGATGCCTCATAATCGAGTAATCTGTTCGCTTCGCGTCCCGCCCGGACAGCGTGCATGGCCGCAGGGCGCCCTCGCAGCCGCCAAACCCCTCCGGCCCCGGATCGCTCGCCATGAACCATTGACAAGAGGAAAACCCCATGCAAGAAGTGCAAGACGTCGCCAAACGTATCATTGCCAACGTCGAGCAGGTTATCATTGGCAAGGATCGGGAAGTCCGCATGACCGTGGTCGCCTTGCTATGCGAGGGTCACCTGCTCATCGAAGATGTGCCCGGCGTTGGCAAAACGATGCTGGCGCGCGCCATCGCCCGCACCGTCGGCAGCACCTATCGCCGTATTCAGTTTACGCCCGATATGCTGCCCAGCGATGTCACCGGTGTTAGCGTCTTCAACCAGAAAAATCTCGAATTCGAATTCCGGCCCGGGCCGATTATGGCCCAGATCGTTCTGTCCGACGAGATCAACCGCGCCACCCCCAAAACACAGTCCGCGCTTCTCGAAGCGATGGAAGAACGCCAGGTCACCGTCGACGGCACAACCTATAACATGGCCCGCCCGTTTCTGGTGCTCGCCACCCAGAATCCTATCGAATATGAGGGCACCTTCCCCCTTCCCGAGGCCCAGGTAGACCGCTTCCTCATGCGCATCCGCCTCGGCTACCCTTTGAAGGCGCACGAGGTCAATATCCTCGGCCTGCAGGCCTTGACGCATCCAATCGATAATCTTGAAAGAACCGTCTCTGTCGAAGAGCTCTCAAAGGCCCAGGAGGCCGTGCGCGACATGTATGTCGACGACAGCGTCAAGGAATATATCGTCGACCTCGTCGCCACAACCCGCGACCATCCCGACGTCTACCTCGGCGCCAGCCCTCGCGGCAGCCTGGCCCTCTTCCGCGCCGCACGCGCCTGGGCCGCAATCGATGGACGCGAATATGTGCTGCCCGACGATGTTAAACTCCTGGCCGAGGCGACGCTTGCCCACCGGCTAATCGTCAGCCCCTCCGCCCGCATCAAGAATGTGGATGCTGCCCAGGTGATTGAAGACGCGCTCGCACATACACCCGTGCCCGGCAGCCGCGTAAGAGCAGCCTGAACGCCGCCTGCCTTGGTTTTCCTGTTTTCAGTCCATTCCCTTCGAACTGTGGTCAACGCACCGCGACAACCGGCGCAATGACACTTGCATCTAAACACTAGAAACTGAAAACCAAAAACTGCCGTCCATGTCAACACGCCTCCTTTTCCTTCTCGCCGCTCTCGTCGCCGCCTGGGGCTTTGCCCTCAACAGTGGGCGCCCTCTCGCTTTCAACCTCGCCTATCTCCTGAGCGGCATCCTCGCACTCAGCTATATCTGGTCCTGGACCAGCACACGCGCTATCCATATCAATCGAAGTACCCGTGCCCGCCGCAGCCAGGTCGGCCAGCACTTCGAAGAAAGCTTCGAGGTGCGCAACCACGGACGCATTCCCAAACTGTGGCTCGAAGTACGGGACTTCTCCACCGTCCCCTTCCATGGCGCCAGCCGCGTCGTCAGCCACCTCCAGGGCCGCGCCCACCATCGCTGGCAAGTGCGGACATACTGCCAGCAGCGCGGCTACTACCGCCTCGGCCCCATGCGTCTCCTCAGCGGTGACCCCCTGGGCCTCTTCTCCATCGACCAGACGCTGAGCCAGACCAGCGACCTCATCGTCTATCCGGCCACCGTCACCCTGTCCGCCTTCCAGCCGCCCGCCGCCGATCTGGCCGGCGGCGAAGCCCTCAACCGCCGCGCCCAATACATCACCACCAACGTCTCCGGCATCCGCGAATACGCCCCCGGCGACAGCTTCAACCGCATCCACTGGCTGTCGACCGCCCGTACTGGGCGCCTTATGACCAGAGAGTTCGAACTGGACCCCTCAGCCGACATCTGGCTCTTCCTCGATCTTCACAGCCGCACCGCCCACAGCCTTCCGTGGCGGCTGACGCCCCCAGAGGCCGGCGTCTTCGGCCTCAGCGGCCGCAGACGAGACGATGCTCTGCAGCTGGCCCCCAGCACACTCGAGTACGCCGTTACCGCCGCCGCCAGCATCGCCCGCTACTTCCTGCTGCGCAACCGCGCCGTTGGCCTCATCTGGCACGGCAGCCAGCGCTACCTCTTGCAGATCGATCGCGGCGAGCGGCAGATGCGTAAAATGCTGGAAGCCCTCGCCGTTGTCTCCGCCGAGGGCAGCATCACTTTCGACCAGCTCATCGTCACCGAGGGCGTGCGCCTCAATCGCAACGATATGATCCTGGCCATCACCTCAGACCCCGACCCCGCCTGGGTGCGGGCCCTGCGCGAAATCCGCCGCCGCGGCGTCCACAGCGTCGCCGTCGTCATCGACGGCTCCACCTTCGGCGGTCAGGAGTCCTACGCGGAGCTGACCCACGAACTCGCCCTCTCCAACATCCCGACCTATCAGGTTCAGCGCGGTGACGACATCGGCGCCGTCCTTGGCCGCCCCAACAACGGCGACCAGCGCCCCGAAGTCGCCAGCATCTAAAGCAAAATCACCCCACCCTGCGCCCGCCTCTCCCATCCCGCAACCACAGTCCACACCACCACCCACACAAGGCCCTCTCGCCGACCTTCCGTGGATCAAAAAGAGCCGCTCTTCGCGGCCCTTCGCCGATCAAAAAGGTGTTTCCTACGGCCCTTCGTGAATCAAAACGCCGCACATCAGCGGGGTAACTGAGAACATGACTGCTCAGTCCTTGCCTAATGGCGTTCATGATTCAGCATGTCGAAGATGTCTCTCTCCTCACTCCTCTCCACTCTCTACTCGCTCTTTTGGGCGGTCGGGCCTAGTCGGCCCTCCCTTGTGCGGGGGCTCCGC
>VXOE01000260.1 GCA_009840225.1 Caldilineaceae bacterium SB0662_bin_25
CCCCTGGACCCTGCTCGACTACTTCCCGGCCGACTGGATGGTGATTATCGACGAAAGCCACATGACCATCCCCCAGATTCGCGGCATGTTTGCCGGCGATCGCTCGCGCAAAGAGGTGCTGGTCGACCATGGCTTCCGCCTGCCCAGCGCACTCGACAACCGCCCCCTCACCTTCGACGAGTTTGCCGAGGTCGTGAACCAGGTCATCTACGTCAGCGCCACGCCCAGCGACTACGAGATGAGACACGCCACACAAGTCGTGGAACAGCTCATTCGCCCCACCGGTCTCCTCGACCCGATCGTCGAAGTACGCCCCACCGAAGGACAGATCGAAGACCTGCTCCACGAAGTGCATCGTCGCGTCGCCATCGGCCAGCGGGCCCTCATCACCACGCTCACCAAGCGCATGGCCGAAGACCTGGCCGAATATCTCGCCGACCTCGGCGTCAAGGTCCAGTACCTCCACAGCGAAATCGACACCCTCGAACGGGTCGAGATCCTGCGCGACCTGCGCCTCGGCGTCTACGACGTCGTCGTCGGCATCAACCTGTTACGCGAGGGTCTGGACCTTCCCGAAGTTACCCTCGTCGCCATCCTCGACGCCGACAAGCAGGGCTTCCTGCGCAGCGAGTCATCCCTGATCCAGACCATCGGCCGCGCCGCCCGCCATGTCGAAGGACGCGCCATTCTCTACGCCGACAAAATGACCGAAGCCATGGAGAGCGCCATCGGCGAGACCAACCGCCGCCGCCGGATCCAGGAGGCCCATAACCTGGCCCACGGCATCGAGCCCCGTAGCATCGTTAAGGGAATCCGCGACCTGACCGACCGCATGAAAGTCATTGCCGAAGAGCAGGCCGACTACAGCATCGACGAAGGCGAAGAAGCCCCGACGCGGAATTTGGCATCACTCTCCCCGGACGAGGTCGCCAAGAGGATCGCCAACCTGGAAGAGGAGATGCACGAAGCCGCCCAAAACCTGGAGTTCGAACGCGCCGCCTCCCTCCGCGACCAGGTCATTGAACTACGGAACGCGCTGAAACTCGAAAGAGTGTGATCTCTTGGGCAACGAACCTGATCACAGACTGCGCTAGGACCTGCAATTTGTCAGCTTCTTTCACATCGGTAGGCTTTCCAAACAACCTCCCTTGACGTGATGCTCGCCGTATGCGAACATTTTGAATGAAGACATGCAAACAAAGGCCGAGCAGTAACACGTTCCCGGCTCCGCATCCGCCTTATCCCGCATCGCCGCCGCGCTCAACACCACCGTTGACGCACTGATAAACGACTAAACCAACAAAATGATAGGAACCGTACGCGAAATCGAAATCACCACCGAGATGCACGCCTCGTATCTCGACTACGCCATGAGCGTCATCGTCGCCCGCGCCCTGCCCGACGTGCGCGACGGCCTCAAACCCGTCCATCGGCGCATCCTCTACGCCATGCACGACATGGGCGTAACCAGCAACAGGCCCTACAAAAAGAGCGCCCGTATCGTCGGCGAAGTGCTGGGCAAGTACCATCCCCACAACGATACCTCCGTCTACGACGCCATGGTGCGCATGGCCCAGGAGTTCAGCCTGCGCTACCCTCTCGTCGACGGACAGGGCAACTTCGGCTCCATCGACGGCGACAACGCCGCCGCCATGCGCTACACCGAAGCGCGCCTGGCTACCATCAGCGACCTGATGCTGGCCGACATCGAAAAAGATACCATCGACTGGAACGACAACTTTGACACCACGCTCAAAGAGCCGGCTATCCTGCCCGCCGCGCTACCCAACCTCCTCATCAACGGCGCCAATGGCATCGCCGTCGGCATGGCCACCAACATCCCCCCTCACAATCTGGCCGAAGTCGTCGACGCCACCGTCTACCTGATCGATAACTTCGACAAAATCGAAGAAGTCGGCGTCAACGATCTCCTGCAGTTCATCAAAGGACCTGACTTCCCCACCGGCGGCATCCTCTTTCGCTATCGCCAGGCCGCCAAGGGCGACGAGGAGGTCGACGCCATCTCCCAGGGCTACGCCACCGGCCGCGCCCGGCTCATCATGCAGGCCAAGGCCCATTTCGAAGAGATGAGCCGCAGCCGCAGCCGCATCGTCGTCACCGCCCTGCCCTATCAAACCAACAAGACAAACCTGCTCGAACGCATCGCCCTCCTCGTGCGCGACGGCAAAATCCACGGCATCACCGACCTGCGCGACGAGAGCGACCGCACCGGAATGCGCATCGTCATCGAGTTGACACGCAACGTCGACCCCAAAACCGTCCTGGCCCGGCTTCTCAAACTAACCCCAATGCAGCAGACTTTCGGCATGTCTCTGCTGGCCCTCGTCAACGGCGAGCCCGTCACCCTCACCCTCAAGCGCATCCTGCGGCTCTTTATCGAACACCGTCAGGAGATCATCCGCCGCCGCTCCCAGTTCGACCTCGCCAAAGCCCGCGCCAGGTCGCACATCGTCGAAGGCCTGCTCAAGGCGCTCGACATCCTTGACGAAGTGATCCAGACCATCCGCCGCAGCCAACGCGTCGACACCGCCCGCAACAACTTGATACGCGCCTTTGGCTTCACCGAAGTCCAGGCCCAGGCCATCCTCGATATGCCGCTGAGACGGCTGACCGCACTCGAACGCAAACAGCTCCAGGACGAGCATAAGGAGTTGCAGCAGCGAATCTCATACCTTGAAGATCTTCTCTCCGACAACGCCAAGATCCTCAGCGTCATCCGCGAAGAACTGCTTGCCCTGCGCCAGCAGCACGCCGACCGCCGCCGCACACAGATCGTCGAACGCGCCCAGGGCACCCTCACCGCCACCGACCTGCTGCCCGATCGCCGCGTCTGGGTGGCTCTCAGTGCCAAAGGCGACCTGCGGCGCCAGGACTTCAACGGCATCAACCGCGCCGGCCTGCGCCAGGCAGCCCAAAGAGCGGCCGCGGCCCTTATCGCCGCCAACACCCGCGACCAGCTCTTCATCTTCTCCGCCAGCGGGCGCTGCTACCGCCTCGGCGTCCACGAGCTCCCACAGGAAGGCCGCAGGCGCCTCGCCGACCTGACCGATTTCAGCCGCCGCGATACCATCGCCTCCATGCTGGCGCTGCCGCACACCGCAACCGAGGGCTTTCTCTTTCTCGTCACCCGCCAGGGCGCCGTCAAGCGCATCGCCCTCACCGACTTTACCCAGGGCGCATTTGACGCCCAGGAAGTAATCAGCGTGAATGGCAAAGACCGGCTGGCCCGCGCGTTCATTACCCTCGGCAACGGCGAGGTCCTGCTCGTCACTCGCATGGGCCGTTCGATTCGTTTCTCCGAAGAAAAAGTGCGCGCGATGGGTACATCCGCACGCGGCGTCGCCGGTATCAACCTCAAACGCGGCGACGAGGTCATCGCCGCACTGCCCGTCGCCCCCGACGGCGAACTGCTCACCGTTACCTCCAACGGCTACCTCAAACGCACCCGCATCGACGAGTTCAGTCTGCAGGGCCGAGGCGGTGGCGGCATCATCGCCCACAAAATCGATGAGCGCACCGGCGACCTCGTCGGCGCGGCCATGCTGACCCCGGAACATGCCTTCGCGGCCTTCATTACGCAAAAAGGTGTGGCTAAACCGCTCGGGCTGGACGAAGTCCCCTCCAGTGGACGCAGCGCCCTCGGCTCGCGCAAAGTAAATCTCGCCAGCAGCGACGCGGTGGCAGCCGTGCACGCACTCTCACCCGTCGTAGCCCCCATCGACAGCCCGCCCCCGTTGCCCGAACCACAGCTGAATGGCAAAGGAAACAACGCCTCGGCGTCTCCGGCAAAGGAAAGCAAGCAAAAAACGACGAAAGCGCCCGCCAAGAGTAAACCATCAGGCGAGACCGCCGCTGCCACGCCCGCCAAACCGCGCGCCCAGCGCAAAACGCGCAAGCTCGCCAGCGAAACAACCAGGAAACGCCAACCGGCGACCGGTGAGCAAACCGCAACGAAGCAGGCCCCGGCAGAAACGGCCAACGGCGAAGTCACCAACCGCCGCGCAAAACCCCGCCGCAAATCCAGCCGGAATGGGGCCCAGGCAACCACGACCCAGCCCGCGGCCACCACCGCCTCAGACCGCCGCCAAAAGACCGGCAACACCAGAGAGCCCGCACCTGATTCCAAACGCGCATCAACGCCCCGCCGGGCAAAGCAAACGAAAAAAACCGCCAGCACTGCCCAGCCCAAGGGCAAACGCGCCGCAGTTGCCTCGGTCAAACAGTCCGTACAAGGAAGCCTTCTCGACCAGCCCTCCACAGAACCGAAGCCCTCTGCCGCCAAATCTTCCGCCCGTTCAGCCAGGAAGCCCGCCGGCAAACTGGACCGCGTCAGCAGCGTCACAGGCGGCCGGAAAAAAGGTAAGAAACAATAGCCCGCACAAAAAACTCCCGACTCCTCAAAGGAGCCGGGAGGCATTACAGCGATTTCTGCTGTCGAAAGGGTACGACCCTACCGACCCCCTACCGGTGAGATCAGCTGCCCGTTCGATCGATGGCTGCGCCGCCACAATATCGTAGCCAGCACGCCAATCAACAGTGGCACTGTCGCTGCCAGCGACCACCACCAGGAAATCCCTCCCTCCTGCCGCGCCGGAAGCATTTCCTCGTTCGCCAAACGCCGCCGGTGCTCCGCCAGCAGTGCCTCCTTCAACCTCGCCCGGAACTCAGGCGACGGCCGTACAAAGGGGAAAAGCCTGCCCAGGAAGCTCACCATCTGCGCGAACTGCTCCTCCTCCTCTTCCGTCAACTCGTCATCCATCGCTTCAGATTCCATCTCTCCGCGCGCCGCTTGCCTGAAGGGCATGACCCGCACCACGTCGCTTCTGAACTGCTGCAACCTATCCAGCATGTTCACGCTTCCCATCGGATGCCTTCTTTCCCTGATGTTCGGAATCGGATGGCGCCCCTTCCGCCTCACCGTCCTCGAACTGTTCGCTCAAATCCTTGCGCAGCGCCGCCAGTGTGCGGAAGTAAAGTGACTTGATCGCACCCTCGCTCTTCTGCATCAGCTCGCCGATCTCTATATTCGTCAGTTGGTCTCCGAACTTGTGAAAGAGAAGCCGGCGCCGCTCCTCGGGCAGCCTCTCTATCGCCGCCCACAACGCCTCCTCTCCTTCCCGTCGCTCTACCGTCGTCTCCGGCTCTTCCCGCCGTTCCGCCCGGAAAACCATCCCATCGAGCGGGACAAACGTCCTCCGCCCCTGATCACGGTGCCAGTTGGCCACCAGATTGTGTGCTATGCGGAAAAGCCACGCGCCAAACGGCAGCCCCCTGTCCTCGTAGCCGTCCAGCCGGTCCAGCGCTCGGTAAAAGATTCGCGCCGTCAGGTCCTCCGCATCCTCGACATTCTGTACTCGGCTGTACACATACGAGTAAATTCGATCAACGTAGCGCTCGTACAGCTCGCCGAACGCCTGCGAATCCTTCTTCGCCCGCGCCACCAGCGCCGATTCAATCGCCCGTTCGTCCTCCGGCGGCTCAGCCGCGCCGCCACCCGGCCGGCTTCCGTTGGCGCTCTTTTCTGCTTCGCTCAGAGCGTTTCCGTTCATAATCTATAACACGCCGTCGCTGAAATCGTTGCGCAGCGGAAACTGAAGATAGCCTGCCCGCTGCCCGACGCAAAGCGCCAGTCACGGCCCTCACTCCGCACTCGCCCCTCTTCCACGTAAAAAAGAGAAGAGGCAGCGCACGTCACCATTATAGAGAATCCGGTCGCCCCCCGCCAAACTCAGCAGATTTCCCTCTCCGAAACTGCACAAATCGCAGGCTCAGAGCGCCCTCACTCCCCAAACCCATTCCCAATCAACCATAGCTTCCCTGACCACTGACTACTGCAGTTCTAACCCCTGGCCCCCAGCCCCTGACCCTTGCAGTTCGCGTCCCTTCGCGTGACATCGCGGATAAAGAAATGGGTTCACAGCCGCCCATCTCTACCGAAACTGTCATGACCGAACTCGCGATTACGCTCGCCGCGCTGCTCCCTCTCTGGCTGGTCTACCGCCTCCGCAAACCGACCGCCACGGCCGTCGCTACCGCCTGATCCATGGGCCGATAGTTTGGCCTGCAATTTCCGCTATGCTATGCTTGATCAACGTATTACCGCTTCGCTGTTTGAGCGAGAACTATCCGAAAATGTACCAAATTAGGAACTATTTCCTGGAGGACGGGAGGCAAAAGTGCGCGTAAGCTGCTTTCAGGAGAATCTGTCGAAGGGCCTGTCAATCGTCGGTCGCGCCGTATCGTCCCGCAGTACACTGCCTGTCCTCGGCAACATCCTGCTTGAGGCAAAGGATGACAAGCTGCGGCTGGCTGCCACCAATCTGGAGATCGGTGTCAACTGCTGGATCGGCGCCCGCATAGAGGATGAAGGCGCCATCACCGTGCCGGCCCGCCTGCTGACCGAGTTCGTCAACAGTCTGCCGCCCGACAAGATCGAGATGGAGTTGTCCGTACGCACGCAAACACTCCATCTGCGCTGCGGCAACTTCGACGTCAACATCAAAGGCATCGACGCCCAGGAGTTCCCTGTAATCCCCACCGTCGATAACGGCGACGGGCCCGAAGAGACCGCCGAGGCCCTCGAAGGGCGCACCATCGCCCTCGAGACCGCCGGGCTGACCAAGATGATCGATCAGGTCGTCTTCGCCGCCGCCACCGACGAGAGCCGCCCGACCCTCACCGGTGTCGAAGTCACCTTCGCCAAGGAGCGCCTCTCACTGGCCGCAACCGACGGCTACCGCCTCAGCGTGCGCAGCATCGAAGTCGAAGAGGCCTTCACCGACGACCTGTCCGTCGTCGTGCCCGCCCGCCATCTGGGCGAGTTAGGCCGCATCATCGCCGACGCCGAAGACGAAAAACCTGTCCAGGTCACCGTGACCCAGGCCCGCAACCAGATTCTCTTCCGCGTCTGGGGCAAAGGCGGCGAGACCCGCGGCGCCTTCCACCAAGTCGATCTCGTCAGCCAGCTCATCGCCGACCGCTTCCCCGACTACCGGGCCATCATCCCCAAGAGCCACAACACCCGCACGGTCGTCGGCACCGAATCCTTCCTCCAGGCCGTGCGCGTTGCCCAACTCTTCGCCCGCGACAACGCCAACATCGTCCGCCTCAAAATTGAGCCCAACGGCGACAGCGGCGTCGGCAACCTCCACCTCACCGCCAGCAGCGCCGAGATGGGCAACAGCAAAAATGAATTGGATGCCATGGTCGAAGGAGATGACCTGGAGATCGACTTCGACGTCCGCTATCTGATCGCCGTCCTCAGCCAGATCGACGAAGAGCAGGTCGTCCTCGAGACCACCCAGTCCAACCGCCCTGGCACCATCCGGCCCCTAGGCCTCGGCGACGAAGAGTTCCTCCACGTCGTCATGCCCATGCACCCGCCCCGCTGACCCCACGCACCATCGAATTGCAAAAAGAACGGGAGTCGCGATCACCGCGACGCCCGCTTTCTTTTAGGTGATTACCTGGCTCACTCGCCGGACGAGTAGGCCACCACCTCGTCCAGCTTCTGCGAAAGCCGGTCTTCAGCACTTTCCAGGTCGTACTGATTCTGAAGCCCCATCCAGAACTCTGCAGAGTTTCCAAAATAACGTGAGAACAGAAGGGCAATTTCGGCTGTGATCGAGCGTTGCGCCCGGACGATTCCGTGGATCCGTCGTGCGTCGACACCGATCGCCTTAGCCAAACCGTATGGAGTGATGTCGAGCGGCAGGAGGAACTCCTGATAGAGGATTTCTCCTGGATGAATGGGAGGGAGTCTGTTCATCACTGTCTCATCTTTCCGCAGCTATTGGCTCTTCTCGTAAGTGAAGAGCAACCAAGGACTGGCTATACGTCTCATTCAGACCCATAATCGATCTTTTCAGTGGTAATCCACTATTTCGACGTCATAGGCGTCTTCTCCGCTCCAGACAAAGCAAATACGCCACTGGTTGTTGATGCGAATGCTGTGTTGACCGGCCCGATCTCCAGCAAGGGCCTCTAACCGATTTCCCGGGGGTATCCTCAAATCTTCTAAGCTTCTGGCGTTGTTCAGGATCATAAGTTTCATTTGTGCACGAATCTGGATGTCCTCGGGGAATCTTCTGACCCGCTGCCGTTCTGCGACCCTCCGAGTGCGTCTATCTCGATAGCTCCGGATCATGAACTCTAAATGGCCAGATTGTTTGTGTCAAGACTGGGTCTGAAATGATAAACTACCGACGGGTTTGTCACCTACTGATACCCGCCAATTCCCAACAACTCCTGCGTCTCCGCATCCGCCTCCTCGATCACCTTCTCCATCAGCCCGTTCTCCGGACTGTCTCCAAACGGCGATTTGCGCATCCACGTCGGCCCGTAGCTCAGAATCAACACGCGGCGCTTCTTGCCTTCCGCTCCCGTCGGCATCGCCCGATGCCACAGATTGCCGTGCAGCATAACGCACGACCCCGCCGGCGCCCTTATCTCCCTCTGTCCCGCCAAACTGCCATGCTCCTCCAGCGGCAGCTCCCTGCCAGCATGCAAATGCGTACCGGGCACCACCGCCAGAATCCCGTTCGCGTCGTTCAACTCGTCCAGATAAATCAGACAGTCCAGCTTGTGCGGATACGCGAAAAACGGCGGGACCGGCTCCGTCATCCCTGGCTGATGGTGATGCCAGCGCGTGAACTGGACCTCCTGCCCCGGATAGCTGATGCGCGCCGCCAGCTGGCGAATGCGCACAAATGGACCGAGCACCGCTCGCGCCACCGAAAGCAATGGATCAAAGTTGATCAGCATGTGAAAGTCGGCATGTTTGTCAAACAGATGCCGCGGAATCCAGTCCCTGCCGCGCAAACGGCTCCCATCGGCCTCCTCAAACTCCGCTTCTTCCACCTCGTCCAATGCCCGGCGCAGCATCTCCAACGGCTCGCCCTCGATCAACGCCTCCCGCACCAGGTAACCGTCTCTCGCAAACGCTTCGATCTCAGCCCGTGAGGCCCAGACATCGAAACTCCGTTCCGGCTCCTGTCCCTCGTTGTTGACCAGGATGTGATAAGAGATCGTGTGATGCTCGTAGGCGTCGTACCTGTCCCGAATCTGGTCCTGGAGACTTGTCACAGCGTTCAATGCCATGGCTCCGTTTCCTTAACGTGTATAGTGTATGGCCGAAACCGGATGGTTTGCCGTCAGCGTCCACCCGGTCACCTCTATTGAGCCTTCTCCAGACGCGGCCCTTCGGGCGTGTCGTGTACCTGCCAGCCTAGCGCGCTGATTTCGTCCCGAAGCGCATCCGCCTCGGTCCAGTTGCGCTCCGCCCGTGCGGCCTGACGCTGTTCGGCCAGAGCCAGTATCGGCTGCGGCGCCTCCTCCTTCTCCGAACTCTCCGCCGCGTCCCGCACCCCGCAAGCCCGCTCCCAAATCTCCCCAGGAATGCCGTCTTGCGGCGTCGGCGGCAAGCGCCAGTCCCCCAGCGCCGTCGCCGGAAACTGCGACCCTTTCCCGAACACCTGCTCGCCTTCCGCTGTGAGTACTGTTGCGCCCCCCTGGCCCACCAGTTCACATACACCCGCCACAGGATCGATCACCACCCCGGTGTTCTCGTCGATCCCCAGTACCGTCACCGGGCGCGGCAGCAGCGATATCAATTCGTCGAAGCGAGGTTGACCCATGTAACAGTGACTGGTATCCAGCTCGTCGCCGCCATCATTGTTGTTCCAGTGGGGAATGACGGTCAGTCGCAGTCCAAAATCGCTGAAAAAGGCCAGCCCTTCGATCCAGTGGAGGTCTTCGCCAACCTTGTATATCTCATAGACCGGCAGCGTGTAGCGGCCCGACGCCACAGTTGTCGCGCTCGAAAAGCAGATCGCCCCGCCCAACCGGTGCCGCGCCCGTAGCGCGTGCCAGGCGTAGCTGTCCCGCAACTGGCGTACCGCATAGGAAGGACTACCCGGCCCCATGAAAAGATAACTGCTCTCCAATAATGGCCCCGCCAGTTCAGGGTCGTCGGGATCAAACGCCGTGCCCCGCTTGCGCGCCGGCACGATCGAAATCTGTGGAGAAAAATTGCGCAGATGACGTTCCAGATAGGCGCCGACTTTCCCGGCAACCGCCGGCGAATTCAACTCAAAACCGGCCGGCGTCTCCAAAATGGCAACCCGAACCGGTGCCGGCAGTTCTCGCATCACCCGCTCATGTATCCGGTGGGCCCCCGGCGCCGTCTCCCCAGAACCGAAGAGTGCTATTGGGCCAATTTCACTCATCACATCCCCCTTTTCACCCAGCTGCTCCACCAGTCTCGGACCCCGTTATGGATATCTGACAACAGGCACGCAGCCATGACAACGGCACGCAAACCTTGCACAGTTTCAGCCTCTTTCGCCCTGCTACCCCTATCGGTATCTCTCCAGGCGCATCTCTGATGTGCTATACTGTTGCGGCAGTTCTGTGGGTGTATCCGCAGCTACCGGGACCGTGTCGCTCCTGTATGAAAACCTTTGTCTTCCGCATGCTCGTCTTCACCGCGGGCGCAGTCACCCTCGGCGTTGAACTCAGCGCCGCCCGTCTGCTGGAACCTTGGTTCGGAAACAGCCAGATCGTTTGGGCCGCCCTGATCGGACTGATCCTCTTCTACCTGGCAATTGGAGCTTGGCTCGGCGGGAAACTGGCCGACCGCTACCCAAGCCTCGGCGGCCTCCTGACGCTCGTTACGATTGCCGGTCTCGGCGTAGCACTCACACCCGCCGTCAGTCCGCCTATTCTGCGCCTGGCAACTGTGGGGTTGAACGACTATCTTCCAGGTCTGCTCGTCGGCGCGCTGTTCGTCGTCTTGCTGCTCTTCAGCCTGCCCGTCATCCTGTTGGGGGCGGTCAGCCCCTGGGCTGTGCGCTTGGCCGTAACCGATCTGCATCAGACCGGACGCGTCGCCGGAAGCCTCTATGCCATCGGCACCTGCGGCAGCATCATCGGCACCTTTCTGCCCGTCCTCTGGCTGATCCCCTCCTACGGGACCCGCTGGAGCTTCTACCTGCTGGCCCTCTGGCTGCTGGCCGTCACACTGCTGGCCGCTCTCCTATACGGTCGCAACCGGCGCATCCACGGCATGGCGCTGCTTGCCCTCGGCGCAACGCTCGCACTGGCCCTCATCGACCCCGGCAGCGTGCGCGCCCACTGGGACAGCCAGGATGATGGCACAATTCTATACGAAGACGAATCTCTCTACAACTACATCCTCGTTCGGGCATGGGGCAGCGAGCGCCACCTCCAGCTCAACGAAGGCGTCGGCCTTCACAGCGTCTACCACCCCGACAGCCTGCTCAGCAAAGGCATCTGGGACTATTTCCTGCTGGCGCCGCTCTTCCGACCCAATGGCGCCCTCGACCCCAGCGAACGCCTGCTTGTCATCGGGCTCGCCGCCGGCACCGCACCCAGTCTGTATACCCAAATCTACGGCCCGCTCGAAATCGTCGGCGTCGAACTCGATCCGCAGATCATCGAGGTGGGGCGCCGCTACTTCGACATGACCCAACCCAACCTGACAGCTGTCGCCGCCGACGGCCGCCGCTGGCTCCTTGACCAACCCCAAGACCAACGCTTCGACATCGTCCTCGTAGACGCCTACCGCCCGCCCTACATACCCTTCCACCTCGCCACCGTTGAGTTCTTCCAGCTGGCCCGCAACCATATGCGCGAGCATGGAGTCCTGATGATCAACGTCGGCCGGTCCCCCACTGATTTTGCCCTCGTCGATGCACTCGCCGCTACCCTGGCCGCCGTCTTCCCTACCGTGCTCATCATCGACGAGCCGGGACCGCCCGACGACCTCGGCAACTCCCTCGTCATCGCCGCCAACCAGCCGGCGACCCCGGAAACATTCGCCGCCAATGCCGCTGCCATCTCCCCTTCGCTGCCGCGCCAGTTCCGCCAGTTCGCGCTGGAAGTAGCCGGCTGCACAAGCCAGTCCTCGTGCGATCCCAACCTGTCTAGCGTGCGCGCGCCCGATCCACCCCAGGACACACCCATTCTCACCGACGACCATGCACCCGTCGAACGGCTGGTGCATGGCATAATCTGGAGTTTTCTCCGCAGCAGAACAGCACCGTAGAAACCGATACAGTCAATCCAACAACGATTACCGGCCGTCGGCCGCAACCGGAGAGCAACGCAATATGACCAATACACGCACACTACTCGGCGTCTTTGCCCATCCCGACGACGAGAGCTTTGGCCCCGGAGGCACCCTGGCCCGCTACGCCGCCGAAGGCGTGCACGTGCATGTCATCATCGCCACCGACGGCGACGCCGGCTCGGTGACCGAAAGCCACCGCAACCAGACTGAACGCACCCTCGCCCAGGTGCGCAGCGAGGAGCTCGCTCGCGCCGCCGTTGAACTGGGCGTCACCAGCATCTGGAATCTCCCCTACCGCGACAGCGGCATGCGCGGCTCATCCGACAACGAGCACCCAAGGGCCCTCGTGCAACAGCCAATCCATCGCCTGTTGGCTGAACTGATCGACTACGTCCGCCGCCTGAAACCGCAGGTCGTCATCACCCACGACCCTTACGGCGGCTATGGCCACCCCGACCACATTCGCTGCTGTGAAGTCGTAACCGCAGCCTTCTATGCCGCGGGACAGAGGAACGTTTTGAACGCTGCCCGCAACGGCAGCGTCCTGCCTCCTCACGCCCCCCAGAAACTCTACTACTCCAGCTTCGACAAACGCATCCTTCGCTGGGTAGTGAAATTCATGCAGTTGACAGGCCGCAACCCTCGCCAGGTCGGCCGCAACCAGGACGTCGACCTGGTCCAAATCGCCGCCTGGGAGACCCCGATCCACGCCCGCATCGACGTGGGCAGCTATCTCGACTGCAAGGAACGCGCCAGCCGCGCACATGCCAGCCAGTACAGCGGCGGCCCTTCTACGCTGCGCGCCCTCCCAGGACCGCTGCGCCGCAGGCTGTCCCGCTACGAAAACTACACCCGCGCCTTCCCCGCCCCCAGTGCCTACCAGGAACCCGACCTGTTCCACAACGTAATCTGGCAGAATTGAATACCGCGTCTCAACATCACCTTACTCTTGTCTCCGCGTCACTGTCGATCGTCCAGCGCCCCTTCCTGCCCTCCACGTACATCATGTCTGTCCACGCTGGGATTCCGTCTGCCCCTGAAACTTTGGGTCCGTCAAAGGCGTAGTGTACGATCAGACAGGTACGCGCCGGTCCATGACTTAGACTCCATCTCTCCTCCCTTCGATGACGTGGAGTCGTCGGGAAACAATCTGCCCCGGGTTACGCCCAGGAGACGAAAGATGAAACAGCCAAAGAAGCATATTCGATGGCTTGTGATCGCCCTTACGGCCTTTCTGGTCTTGGCAGCGTCCAGCGCCGCCTATGCCGCCGAATTCGCCGGCGACGAGACCTACCGCCTGGCTGAGGGCGAAACTGTTGACGACGACCTTTACATTGCCGCTGCAGAGATCTATATCGATGGCATCGTCAAAGGGGACCTGATCGCGGTCGCCTCCTACATCGAGATCGGCCCCGCCGGTGCCGTCGAAGGCGACCTCTGGGCGATGGCCGGAGGAATCGCGGTCCACGGCACGGTCATGGACGATCTCCGTGTTGCCGCCGGCGGCGTGGAACTGACCGGCACCGTCGCTGACGACGCCTTTTTCGTCGCCGGCGGCGGCCAGGCCGACATTCCCACCGGCATGGGTACGCAAGCAGTTCCCGCAGGACTGAGCATTACTGGAGACATTGCCCGTGACACCTACGTCGCCGCTGGCGGCGCCGATATCACAGGCAGAATCGGAGGTGACTTCCGCGGCGCCATCGGGATACTCGAGATTTCAGGCGCAGTCACAGGCGATACCGATATTCAAGTCGCAGAATTCATCGTCTATGAGACCGCCCGCTTCGACGGCGTTCTCAGATATTCCGCCCCAGAGCAACGCCAACTCCCCGCCGGTGCTGCCCGCGACATCCAATATGAAGCGCCCCCCGCGCCAGAGACCGCCGGAGGCACCGTCGTCGGCGCCATTTTCGGCTGGATCTTCCGGACCATCGCCATCGCCGTCGGCGTCGCCATTCTCGGCTGGCTCCTGTTGCGCTTCCGACCCGGCATCCTGGTCCGACCTGCCACCGCCATTCAGTCAAATCCGGTGGAAACCGGGCTTTACGGCCTCCTGGCCGCAGTGCTGCTCATCTTCATCCCTATCGCATCCACTGTTCTGGTCGTCTTCACTTGGGCCTTCTGGGGCGTCTTTCCTGGAATCGTCATGTTCATCTTTCTGTTCGCCTCTTCCGCCCTGGTCTGGTTCCTCAGTCCCCTGCTCACAGGCTACTGGCTGGGCGAGAAAATCGGGGAGCGGCTGGATGGAGAGTACAGCCCGCTGCTTCTTCTGCTGATTGGCGCGCTCCTGATCGTCGTCCTCGGCCGCATTCCTTTCCTCGGCTGGCTTGTCTATCTGTTAAGCTTCCTATTGGCCCTCGGCGGACTCCTGCGCAGCGGGACCGCAGCGACAAGCGACCCGCAAACAGAAATGGCCGCTGTAAAATGACTCTACGACTCGGTGCCATCCTTTCTGTATCTTCCCATTCACAGCAGCGACGCAGTCCATGAAATCCACCGCCTATGCTCGCCATTAACGAAAAACTCTACACCGGCGATCTGGTGCAAATGCGTAAACCCCATCCATGCGGAGGCGACAGCTGGGAAATCGTTCGCGTGGGCGCCGACATCGGCCTCCTCTGCGAAACCTGTGGACGCCGCGTCCTCCTGCCCCGTCGCAAATTCGCCCGCGGCGTCAGGAAGTTCCTGCGCCGCAGTCCACAGGCCATTAAGGACCTGGATGGCCCTCCCTAGTGCCAATCCCGCCTGACGCCAGGACTTTCACGCCGTCTTCGCAACCGAATCGCGGCCGTCTTGCCTGCCTTTACGCAATCCGCAATACGCAAAAAGCAGGTTTTCGATCTGAACGCACATCACGAAGGAGTGTACCTATGCAAAGGGATGCCCTGGTCCGCTATCTTGACGACACACTGCGCATCAACGAGATCGCCGACTACGGCCCCCAGGGGCTGCAAATAGAAGGCAGCGCGCATGTCGGCAAAATCGTCGGAACGGTGGACGCCCACCAACCCTGTGTCCACGCCGCCCTCGAACGCGGCGCCGACCTCCTGCTCGTGCATCATGGCATCCTCTGGGGCGATGCCAGGCCGCTGGCCGGCAGCTACGGGCAGCTCGTGCGCACCTTCATCGAGCATGACCTCAATCTCTACGCCGCCCATCTGCCCCTGGATGCCCATCCGCAGTGGGGCAACAACGCCGAGCTCGCCCGGCGCCTCGGTCTCTCGGTCATCGACTGGTGGGCCGACGTCAAGGGCACGCCCCTCGCCGTCCTCGCCAGGTACGATCAACCGGTCGCCTTCCAGGAGCTGGTCGCCCGCTTCGAGGAACGGGTTGGCAGCCCCCAACTCGTCCAGGCGGAAGGGCCGCCCGAAGTGCACACGGTCGGCATTCTCAGCGGGTTCGGCGCCGATAAGATCGGGACCGCCGCCAGCCTCGGCTGCGACGCCTACGTCACCGGCGAAACCAGCCACGCACAATTCTATGAAGCCGCCAACACGGGCATCAATCTCCTCTATGGCGGCCATTACACCTCTGAAACCGTCGGCGTGCAGGCCCTCGGCGAACACCTGGCCCAACATTTTGGCATCGCCTTCGAGTTCGTTGACCTGCCCACCGGCCTCTGAACCGGCCCTAGCCGCCAAACGCCTCGCCCCGAAGTTCCCGGAAATAGAAAAACCCGCCGCAGGGTTCCCTGCAGCGGGTTTCGCGCTCACCTGATGGCAAGCGCCTCAATTCAGTTCGCCGAAAGCGTACTTACGCACGCGGGGCCGGCTCCAGGCCGATCGCCTCCGAGAAGAGACTGAGTACCTCTCCCTCCTCCGCATGGCGATCCAGAGCCTTCTTGCTGAATACAACCGTATCGTCTGCCAGCACCTCAAACAGTCCGCCACCCGAAGGGATCATCTTGAGGGTTTCAATCGCCGGCGTGAAATTCTCCAGTAGGTCGGCCGCCGCACGGACGGCTCGGGGTGTGTAGTTTCACTGTACGCAGTATTCGATACTCACCTTGTACTTCTGCATAGCTCTCTCCTGTAGGTGGACGGCCTTTCGGCGCAGCAAATGAAATATACCGCTGCCCGCATTCTAGCAGCTTTTCCCCCCTTCGGCAAACCTGCCAATTCTGAGAGTAAATCCCAAAATGGGAGCGAACTTTCGGATACCTCGGCCAGCCGATTGACGACGGCGGGTCTGCGATCAACATGGATGCAGTGGCAGCGCCGTCTCTGACCACTGACCACCGGTGTTCCACTAAAAACTAAAAACTGACTACTAAAAACTGCTGTTCTGGGCGGTCGGGCCT
>VXOE01000039.1 GCA_009840225.1 Caldilineaceae bacterium SB0662_bin_25
CCCCCCCACCCCGCGTCGTGGCAAATTCAGAGTATGTGCCAGCGCAGGCAAGACACGCGAGCCAACTCCCAAACATACCCAGCGTTCACCGCTATGACCATCGCGAGCCCGCTACAGAGATTCTGCCGGCACATTCCGCCCAGACGGACCGCACTCGGAACACACACAGTACACACACAGAACATGACTCAGTAGCTCTAATCACTGAACAAAAAGGCGCTGCGTCGCAATCAACGAATCGCCCAAGCGCCATTCTAAAATGCCGGCAGGCATGCCTGTGGTCCACACACCGGAAGGCGGGGGATGCAGGCGCCGGAAGACTTGGAGCTCTCCGCGCTCCCAGCCGGCCAGAAGTCTCTCAAAGAATGGAATCGCCTCCATCGCCGCCGGATCAACATTTATCCCATCTGCACGCAGAATCCATCGATTGCCTTCGGCATCAAATAGGCGGTCCAGTGCAGTAGGGCGCTTCGGCATGCGCAGAGGAACCCAACTATAGTTTCCCCGGACGGATTGCAAGACCAATCTCATGTCCTGGTAACGATCCACACTGCCCAGCACCATGGCAAAGAGCTGATGTCCCCCAACGTCAACGCCGGCTATCAAAGATTGCCCGCTCTGCCGGGTAGTTCCGGTCTTGACCCCATTTGCTCCCGAATATGAACCCAAAAGCCGGTTTGTCGACTGTAGTTCTCGGTTGGCCACTGTTGTCGAAGAAGTCCCAACTATTTCACGGAATAAGGGGTACTCCCAGAGCAGTCTGACGAGAGTCAACAGGTCATGTGCACTGCTGACCTGACCGTCGGCATCGAATCCAGTGGGATTATGGAACAGGGTGTCGCGCATGCCCAAATCCCCTGCTCGCAGATTCATCTGCTCCACGAACGCATCCACCTGCCCTGCGTGGTGGCGTGCCAACGCCATGGCCGCATCATTGCCGCTCGGTATCAACAGCCCCCATAGAAGCTCCTCAACACCCAGCTCCTCTCCCGCGCTCAGTCCCATGGTAGCTTCACCGATCAGGTCAGCCTGTTGAATCGTAACCCTTTCCGCAAGGCGGTCCTGTTCAAAGACCAGCAGGGCCGTCATTAGTTTGGCCAGGCTCGCGGGCGAAACCGGTAAGTGAGACGCCTTCTCCATGAGTTCCCGCCCGCTTTCGAGATCGTACACCAAGACCGAAACGGCGCTGATTCCGGGCGGCGGAGCATGTGCCTGCTGAATCTGCCGCAACTGTCCGACGGTGTACCTCTGACGCGGAGCCACGTCTCGATCCACTATAGTCGCCGGCCCGAATCCGCAGAGAAAGAGAGCAATCAGACAATACACAGTCAGCAAGAACGGGAGAAAGCTCGCAACGTGTCCTCGACCTGAGAGTGCATCTGAAAGGGCACATCTCAATCTGTTTCGGTTCCAGGCCTTGTCAACAATCATTCTGGTCATTCGAGTGTTCGACTGGAGTCGGCTCGTGGGCAGTGGGCCCTCGACGCAAACCCCCTGGAAACGGCGCTGCGGCAGACCCTTAATGCGTCCTGCTTATGTGAAAACTTATGTGGCTGGGTTGGCAGCCGCGGCGAAAGTGGGCTGCTCTCCATTGCACTGTCAACGAGTGGGGAATTCTCCCGGGCGAATGGCCCTGGAAAAGCCCGTTGAATCTCTTGAAGGCTTTACCAGACTAAGCTGGCGCGGTCTGTTCCCTGGCCCTCACAGCCTTACTTGCCTTGGGGAGGAACGAGCCTTCTTCCCAGGCAACAACGAGCGGTGTGGCTGTGAATATGGAACTGTAAGTTCCGGACACGAGGCCGACAATCAACGTCGCCATGAAGATGCGCAAAGTGCTCCCACCAAAGATTAGAATGGCCGCAAGCACAAGGAGCGCCGTCACCTGGGTTGCGATTGAACGCTGCGCAGTCTCAATAATGCTGCGGTTCGCAACCATCGCCAGCGGCTCTCCTCGATGCCGGCGCAGGTTTTCTCGAATTCTGTCGAAGATAACGATCGTATCGTTGACGCTGAATCCGATGACCGTCAAAGTCGCGGTAAGAAAGAGGGCATCCAACTCCCAACCAAGAATGAGGTTCATAATGGAAAGGAAGGAAACAGTGATCAGGACATCATGCACCAGCGCCGCGATCGCCGCCACCCCATAGCGAAACGGGTGCGAAATCTCTCGAAATGCCAAGGCAATGTAGGCGAGAATCAACAGAGAGGCTGCGATCACCGCGAGTAGCGCCGCCTGGCTTACCTCCGCGCCGATGGCTGGGCCTATGCTGCGGTAGAGCCGCTCATCAAATTCGCCGAACTGTTCGACTATTGCTTGCTCGATCACCTCTTTTTGAGAGATGTCGATATTCTTGAATTTGACCTGAACAGTGCGATCGTCGTCGACATTGAAGGCCTTAGTGTCTGTGAACCCCTCTTCGACAAACACACTGCCCAACGCTGACGGTGCAACCGGTTCGGAAAAACGCATCTCCCACTGTGTACCGCCGGTGTAGTCAATACTGAGAGGCAAAAGAGTGCCAGCAGAGGAGACGTTCCAAATTATGAATAGGATGCCCGGTAGAATTCCAAGCAAGGAAACCAAAAACCAGAGCTTTCTACGTTCAACCAAGCGATACATGGTTTACTCTTTCGTGTTGCGAGCAGCTACCAATCTACCCTGATTCGCAGCAGTTGCGTGATACTTTCTCAGCGAACTCACTCGGCCTATCCGCCTTCGCATATCCTGACGACGAACTCAGGCCAGGCCCATCCACAATTAGTAGCCTAGCAATCCCCGGCTACCCAAAAGCCTTTCCCCCTGGCTCGAGAGAAATCCGCGCATAAACGTGCGCGTGACGAAAACGGCCGTAAACATTGAAAGCAAGACACCAACGGAAAGCGTGATGGCGAAGCCTTTGACAACACTTGCTCCAAAATTGTTGCCAAACCAGTAGAGCACGGCACATGAAATCAGAGTCGAGAGGTTTCCGTCACGAATCGCCGGCCATGCACGACTGAAGCCGGTTTCAACAGCCAGCCGCAACGACCTTCCGTTGCGCAGTTCCTCCTTCATCCGTTCAAAGATAAGTATATTGGCATCGACTGCCATGCCTATGGAAAGAATGAATCCGGCAATGCCAGGCAGGGTGAGAGTCACAGGCATAAGTTTGTACATGGCCAGATTCAAGGTCACATAGATCGCCAGCGCCACCGTCGCCAGAAGCCCGGGCAGGCGGTAAAGTAGGACCATAAAGATCAGCACCAGGGCGCCGCCCACAATTCCTGCCTGTAAGCTGCGATCAATCGAATCCTGACCTAGACTGGCGCCGATTGTTCTCACGTCGACAACCTCGAGCGGAATCGGTAACGCGCCATACCTCATCTGGATGGCCAGGCTCTCCGCTTCATCCTGTGAAAAGTCACCCGTTATTACCCCGTTGTCGTTAATCGCTGCATTGATAACCGGAGTCGACAGTACCCGCCCGTCGAGAATTATCGCAAGAACCTCACCGATGTTATCGCGCGTGTAGGCAAAGAAATCGCCGCTGCTCTCCCCTTTCAGATCGAACTGGATCTGCCAGAACGAAAACTCATCCTGCGTGGCGACCACAGCCTGAAGAATGTCGCCCGTCATAATCGTTTCGAAAGTCTCATCCGGGAAGGGAATCGACTGAGGCGCGGCCTCTCCCGCGGCAACAGCTTCCTGTAGGGCCGCAACCGCGTCGGGCCGGTTGGTCGTGTTGATAAAGTCATCGGGACGTACCGGAAGCCCGCCAAGATCGACGAACTCCAACTGACCGGTGGAGCGTATCGTCTCGATGGCCTGGTCTGGATTCTTGACGCCAGGCAGTTCGACAATCATGCGCCGCTCGCCCTGCAACTGAACGGTCGGCTCGGCTAGGCCCAGACCGTTTACTCTCTGCTCAACAATAATCTTGGCAGAGTTTAAGGCGTCCTCCGGAAGTGGCTGGTCCTCACTGATCTCTGCCTCCAGCAAGACCTGAGTCCCACCCTTCAGGTCCAGTCCCAGGGTCAATTCGCGGATGTCGCGCTGCGTGTCAACCCCAGGGGCCAAGCCCTCCTCCAGCCAGACCGGGTGGTCAATGGGCAGCGCCACAAACAGAGAACCGGCAAAAAGGCACAGGATAAGAAAAACGTAGATAAGTTGATTGCGCATAGATAACCTCTACGACTTGCACGTTTCACGCTGCGACACCTTTTCCAGAACCCGGTGATAGGCTTGCTGGCTCGGTCGCGACCCCCTTGGAATCACTACCGCCAGCTCCCGAAAACTATGTTCCGGCTAGGCACACGCAACGACCACCGGAAACGCAAACTGTAGGCGGGACCAGAAAGTCTGATATAGGAACGCAGTTCCATCCATTATAAGCTCCGAAGTGAACGACGCCAAAACTGAAGCCTGTTTCCCTCTCCTACGTCAGTCGACCACAAGCTACGTCACTGTGCGAATCCCAAATCAGGGGCGCACTTTCGTATACCTCGGGGCGCAACACAGCCATCTCCCGTCTGTCAAAGTTCTGAGGCAGGAGATACGCCGTTTCTGACCACTAACCACTAACCACTGACCACTGCAGTTCCTGGCGGTCTGGCCTTCGGCCCTCCCTTGTGCGGGGGGAACACCACGCAACGCCCCCTCTACACCGGCCTGCGCCGTCCCTATGCCGCCGGTTGCTCACCCTCGTCATGCCGCGCAATCGGTCGCACTCCCAAACGCACCGGTAGGGGCAGTCCTTGTGCCTGCCCTTTGCCCCGCAAAGAACTGGAACACAATGTCGCCCACCGCCGCCGCGCATTCCCCTCCCGACTCTCTTCGCCCCAAATCTGGGATTCACCCACGTCACCTTCCGGGTTTGACAATGTTCTGGAACTATGAAATAATATCAGCGTATCTTTAACACAAGGAGGTGATGCCCTATGGATAACTGTAGTAGCAGTACTGGTCCGATAGCATCACCTCAAGAGAGAATTCTCTAAGTAATGCTATCGGACCAGACGTCGCAAGGCCCCGTCTTAGACGGGGCCTTGTACTTTGGAAGGACCTCGCGGAACGACAATTCCGCCTTTTGAGTCGTCATCAGTTGAAGTGTCCCCCAAATTCGGCACAAACGCTTGACAAATGACACAAAGTGGGGGACAATACATATTGTGAAATAATTCGCAATCCGCACATGTACTGTGTTTCTTCCAGTTCAGTTGACGGGCGCGAAACGAGTGAAGCAAATTGATAGTGAGCGCTTCGCACGCGCTTGAAATGGAGTTTGCTCCATGACCGGTGCAGCCATCTCGATGAAGCGGCGCCCGGCTCCCCCCTCTCCCCGAGCCAATCCGCTGCTCGGCACGGCCGGGCGTCTCCGGCAGGACCCGCTCGGATGTTTGCAGCAGTTCGTTGATGAAGCTGGACCCGCCTGTAAATACAGGTTCTTCGCCCACTGGTGGGGCTACCTCTTCGTTCACCCCGAACACAACAAGCATGTATTGTTAGACAACTACAAGAACTTCACCAAGCTTCCCCACCCCACCTTCCTGCTGCTCTACCCGCTCGTTGGCAAAGGCCTTCTCAGCAACGACGGCGATTCATGGCTGCGGCAACGACGACTTGCCCAACCGGCATTTCACCGCGCACAGATTCAGGAAATGGGCAGCATCATGACCGCGGCCGCCGAAAAGAGATTTTCCCGTTGGGAACAGTCCGCCAAGTCAGGCAGTGCGGTACAATTCGATCGCGAAATGATGGAAATGACGCTCGAGATCGCCGGCAGAACACTTTTCAGCGTCGACCTGACCGGTGAGGCCCGTGAAGTCGGCAATGTGTTCAGCAGGTTGAACGAAATCTTCGTAAAATTGGTTGTTTCGCCGATCTCGCTCTATACGATGCGGATTCCTTTCTGGCCCAGCACACGCAGTGTCACGCGCGACGTGGGCGCGCTCGATCGGCTGATCTATGCCATGATCAACGATAGACGCGCTACCGGAGAGTCTGGCAACGATCTCATGGGAATGTTACTGTCCGCGCGCGACGAAGACACTGGCGAGGGCATGGACCAGAAGCAGCTTCGCGACGAGGTGATAACTCTGTTAATCGCTGGGCACGAAACTACCACTCTGTTGCTTACTTGGTTTTTCTACTGCCTGGGAAGACACCCCGAAATCGAGGCCAATGTCCATGATGAAGTGGATCGGACCCTGAACGGTCGGCTGCCGACAGTGGAGGACATCCCTAATCTGGTATACTTGCGCCAGGTTGTCGACGAGACCATGCGCCTGTTTCCCCCTGCCTATGCCCTGTCGCGATGGTGTGCTAAGGACGATGTGATCGGCGGCTTTGCCACGCCTGCGAGCGCAGTAATCACGCTCAGTCCATTTATTACCCACAGGATGCCCGAGTTCTGGCCGCGGCCCAGAGAATTCAATCCGGACCGGTTCAGCCAGGCAAACGAACAAGACCGTCATCGTTTCGCCTATATCCCCTTCGGCGCCGGGCCGCGGCAGTGCATCGGAGAAGGCTTCGCCCTCACGGAAAGTGTACTGGTCGCCGCCGCAATTGCGCAGCGCTTTCGTCTCCGCATCCCAGAAGGCTACGTGGCACAACTGGACCCGCAGATAACCCTTCATCCGAAGGGCGGGATGAAACTGCAGTTCGAGCTGCGATGAGCTACTTGGGCGACTGACTGTGGAATAAACGTCGACACGCTCCGAGATGAATTGAAATCTCCCAGGCTGCAGCTACTTTGAGCTGGGCAGAATGCCCACTCTGCACGCGCCCGGTTTCCTCCGCCAACTGGGCGCGGCCTGTCAGTTCAGACAGCCCATTTCATTGTAACTTCACAGTCCGGGTGCTATACTTGCCGTCACGGCGTTCACCGTGAAGAAACGGTGGGGCCACCTTCAGACCGCATTCCTGTGGGTACGTCAGGCCGCCAACTGGCGCCCCGTAAACTGGCATAGCCCCCCGCCTGATGCGCGAGACAATGTTCAACGACAAGGAGTTACAATCCCATGGCGAAAAAATCGCTTATGATGTGGGGTGGCTGGGAAGGCCACGAACCAAAGCAGTGCGTGGATATTTTCGCCCCGCTGATAGAGGAGGCTGGCTTCGACGTAGACGTTGAGACTTCGCTCGATGTCTACACCGACGCAAAGCGTATGGCCGCCTACGACGTCATCACCCAAGTCTTTACGATGAGTTCCATCACCAAAGAGCAGGAAAAGGGCCTCCTTGATACGGTCGCCAATGGGGCCGGTTTTGCCGGCTGGCACGGAGGCATGGCCGACGCATTCCGCCAGAACACCGAATATCAGTTCATGGTCGGTGGGCAATGGGTAGCCCATCCAGGAAACATAATCGACTATACCGTCAACATCATCGAGAACGGCGACCCGATAACATCTGGGATCAACGATTTTGCCATGCACAGTGAACAGTACCTCATGCACGTCGACCCCAGCAACGAGGTGCTGGCCGCGACGACCTTTTCTGGAGAACACGCCCCGTGGATCGAAGGTACGGTTATGCCTGTCGTGTGGAAGCGCCGCTATGGCCAGGGCAAGATCTTCTACTGCTCTCTGGGGCATGTGGCAAAGGACTTCGATGTCCCGGAGGCCAAGGAGATTGTTCGTAGGGGAATAATCTGGGCAGCAAGAGATTGACCATTGCCCGGTCCCTTTTCGCTTAGCTTAGGCACCAGGAGTTAACGCAAATGACGATGCAATTGCCGGCGCGTATCGGTCTGGTAGGTTGCGGCATCATCAGCACTAGGTACATCGAAGTCATCGGGGAACTCCATGACATCGACGTCGTCGCCTGCGCCGACATGATACCGGCCGCTGCCGAAAGGCAGGCCGAAAAGTATGGTCTTACTGACCTTTCTGTAGACGACATCCTCAACGCGCCTGATATCGATATTATTCTCAATCTCACGCCTCCCACGGCGCACTATCCTGTCAGCAAGGCTGCCCTGGAATCCGGCAAATCAGTCTATAGCGAGAAGCCTCTGGCGGCGACTTTCGCCGAAGGCAAGGCGTTACACGATCTTGCCAGCCAAAACAATCTCCGCCTCGGCTGTGCGCCTGATACCTTTCTGGGCGCCGGCTATCAATCGGCGCGGCTCTACCTGGATGAAGGAACTGTAGGTGCGCCGGTGGCGGCCAATGCCTTCATGATGAGCCGCGGTCACGAGTACTGGCACGCCAACCCGGTCTTCTTCTACAAGCCCGGCGGCGGCCCGATGCTGGATATGGGCGTCTACTATCTTACGGCGCTTGTTCATCTACTGGGGCCGGTGGGTCGCGTGACCGGATCGGCAAGGGCCACTTGGTCGGAGCGCACGATCCTCAGCCAACCGCGCAAAGGCGAGATTATCGAGGTGGAGGTCCCAACCTACGTCACCGGCATTCTTGATTTCGAGTGCGGCGCCATCGGCACCGTCATCACCACATTCGATACCAAGGCATCCGGCCTCCCGCGAATAGAGCTGTACGGCTCGACGGGAACACTCAACCTCCCCGACCCGAACACCTTCGGCGGGCCGCTGCAGGTACGCACGTACGAGGACGATTCCTGGCAGGATCTACCGCTGCGATTTGGCCATGACGGCAACAGCCGGGGCATAGGCCCTGCCGACATGGCGGTTAGCGCATTCGAGGGGGAGCCGCACCGGGCTAACGGAGAAATGGCGCTGCATGTGCTTGAGATTATGGAAGCAATTCATGTAGCCTCTGAGACTGGGCAGCATGTAGACCTGACCACGAGTTGCGAACGCCCGCGACCGCTCCCTGAGGGCGTCTATAGCGGAGTAAGGCCGGCATAACCGCGACCATGCCACCCTTCAGTTTGCGTGGCCTGCATGTTGCCTTCCCTCTACCGTCTCTGAGGCACCGATGACCGTTGAAATGATTCAAGGCGTTCCTGTCTGGGGCGAGCCCCTTGACAACGCAGTCGCCCAGATTCTTAACTGTGCCGGCGAAGCAGAAGCAGTCGCCTTGATGGCCGACCACCATCTGGGCTACTCCGTTCCCATCGGCGGCGTGGTCGCCTATCGCGACAAGCTCAATCCCGCCGGCGTAGGTTACGACATCGCCTGCGGCAACAAGGCAGTCCGTCTGGATATCCCGGCAAGTGAGGTGAAGTCAAACATTCACACCATCATGGATGACGTCTGGCGAACTATCTCCTTTGGAATCGGTCGCAAGAACAAGGAGAGGGTCGATCATCGGCTGTTCGACGATGATCCAGCTTGGCGCCTGCCCGTTGCCCAAAATCTGAAAAAACTGGCAGCCGAGCAGCTGGGCACGGTCGGAAGCGGCAATCACTATGTTGACATTTTTGAGGACGAGAAAGACCGCATCTGGATTGGAGTCCACTTTGGGTCAAGGGGATTGGGCCACCGTCTTGCCACATACTTCATGAAAGCGGCCGACCGCGAAAGGGTCGGTCAACAGGAGCCCGCACCTACCGGCAAGAAGCGGTCCCGTCGCCGCCGAAGTGCACTGGACGTCGTCCCGAGCCTGCTCGCCTTCGACTCAAACTTGGGCCAGGAATACCTGGCCTGCATGCAGTTGGCTGGCCGCTATGCCTACGCCGGACGGGACTGGGTCTGCAATCGAGTCGCCAAATTACTTGGCGCCAAAGTCGTCGAAGAGGTTCACAACCATCATAATTTCGCCTGGAAAGAGGAGCACAGGGGCGAATCACTGTGGGTCACCCGCAAGGGGGCAACACCGGCTTTCCCGGGGCAGAAGGGATTCGTCGGCGGCTCGATGGGGGATATCTCGGTCGTTCTGGAGGGCGTGGATAGCCAGGAAAGCCGGATGGCTCTCTTTTCGACGGTCCATGGTGCCGGTCGCCTGATGTCGCGCACTCAGGCGGCCGGCCGATTCCGCTATAGGAAAGGGCGCAAAGTTCAAGTAAAGGCAGGGCAAATCAACCGCGAACAAATGCTGGACTCTGTCAAGAGAATTGGCGCAACGTTGCGCGGGGCGGGAACCGACGAAGCGCCCCAGGCCTACAAGCGCCTGCCCGAAGTATTGGAACATCACCGCAACACAATTCGGATTCTCCACACACTCAGGCCTTTAGGCGTAGCCATGGCCGGGGAAGACGAATACGACCCTTATCGAGACTGAAAAACGCACCTCGGACGACCCACGGCCGATTCAACAGGAGGAGGAATGGGCAATATCAACTCCCTTTCCAGTTTCCCCGAACGCTGACCTCTGTCGCGACTCTCAGATTAGCCCTCTATCCTCTGCTTCGCTAAGTACCGACTGTATCGTCTCCGCCAGCTGGCGGGCCCCATCGACACTCAATTCCACCGCCACGCGGGCGCCGGGCCCGTAGCTCTCATTAACGAAGTCAATGTTGAGCGCGTGTTCCTCGGGCGCATGGAACGGGTGATCCCAGCTGACGTTCGCTTGCTTCATGTCAAACCATCCATCAGTGCCCCTGCCGAATCCTTCGACAGGAACCTTCTTCACGAGCATCGTACACATATTTTCGTCCCCTTTGGCAAGTAGGTCCGGAATACCAATCGTTGTCCTGGGCCGCGGCTCAATTGGACAGCTTCTGGCCGAGAAACGCCCAGATCTTTTCCCAACCGTCGACGGCCTGTTCCTGCCGATAACTTGGCCGGTGGTAGTAAAAGAATCCGTGTCCTGCACCCTCATACATGTGGAACTCAAAATCCTTGCCATGCTCCTCTAAGGCCGCTTCGTGAACTGCTACGTCGTCCACTGTCGGGCTGTGATCCTCGGCGCCAAACAGACCCAATACCGGACTATTCAGGTCCGCTGTGTAGTCGATGGGAGCAACCGGCCTTTGGGGTGTAAGCTGGTCAGTCGGCATCACGACACCCCCTCCCCAGCAGTCGACGACGGCATCAAATCCGGCTACGCGGCTCGCCACCAGCACCGCGTGCCTGCCGCCCGAGCAAGTACCGAAAATTCCGACCTTCCCGTTCACATAGGGTAGTGCCCGCAGATAGTGCATTGAGGCTTCCAGGTCGGCAACAGCCTGATCGTCCGGGACGCCGCCATCTGCCCTCACCGCTGCCGCGACATCCTCAGGCGAGCCATGCCCGAATCTCTCGTACAAATTCGGCGAGATGGCAACGTATCCGTGGTGGGCGAACCTGCGGGTGGCTTCTCTGTACCATTCGTCCCACCCGGGCATATGGTGAACCAATACCATGCCGGGAAATGGCCCCGGCCCTAGGGGACGGGCGCAATACGCGAGTACTCGGTTGCCGTCTGCACCGCGCAGAGCGACGGTTTCTGCAAGCATTCCCTCATACTGATCGGTTGTGTACATGGCTCATTCTCCTGAACTCATTTGCTCTGGTTGAAGCTGTGGAGACAGTGGCTGGCCATCCGTACCCTTGTGCTTCCCGGCACTACTGCAAAGCCTAGGGACTCGTGGCCTTCGCCGTCGATTGGCCTTCAGAATAGCACATCAGACAGGTTTTGCCTCTGCGTCAGGATAGAGAAATGCGTCATCATTAACTTGATTTGTACAACGTGCCCGACTAAAATAAGTCGAATTCTGTCCGTTGGGCGGTTCAGATGCCAATAGCGGTCTGAATTCATCTCTTGAGCACATCATTCTCAAGTTCCCCCTGTCCCGCAAGCGCTCCCTACAAGCGGGGACAAGGCAATCGTGCCTTGTGTTTCCTGACTTTTCAATGCCGCCATAGGCAACACACCAGGACTAGCGCAGGTCCAAAAAGCAATTCCAGTCCCCAAAGGTGACCCGATGAACATTCTGCCACATGCCGTCAACCGATTTAACGGCATCGAAATCAACACTGAGGATCTGCCCACGGATGTTCCTTCATTCGAACGAGGGCTCGCCTCTTCTCTGGTAAAATGGATTCAGGACGGCCGCTTTCTTGTCTGGCTTCATCTGCCAATCGAACAGGCTTCGTTCATCCCCATCTCAACAGCGGCAGGTTTTGAATTCCACCATACCGAACCAAACTATGTACTACTCGTCCGCAGACTGCAAGAGGATGCCTTGGTCCCCGGGTACGCTACCCATTACATCGGGGCGGGCGGCGTAGTCATCAACAAGAATCAGGAGATTCTGGTCGTCTCGGAGAGGCATCGCGGTTCCTCTCGACCCTACTATAAACTGCCCGGTGGCGCCCTCCATCCTGGCGAGCACCTCGCTACAGCTGTAGTGCGTGAGGTCCTTGAAGAGACTGGGATCAAGACAGTGTTCGAGTCCGTGGTCTGCTGGCGGCACTGGCACGGATATCGTTACGGGAAGTCCGACATCTACTTCATATGCCGGCTATCTCCCCTTACCCACGCCATCGAACGTGACGACTGGGAGATCGACGAATGTCTGTGGATGCCCGTCAGCGAATATCTGCAGCATGAACTGGTAGGCGACTTCAACCGCGCCATAGTCGAGGCGGCCATCAAGACACCCGGCCTCAGGAATTCATGGATGGATGGCTACGACGATCCCACCAAGCGAGAGTTTTACTGGCCGGACTACGAGTAGTACTGTCACCTGAAGCGGGACATGTCTGCATCCCAGCCCCAACAGTTTCAAGCGCGACCAGACTTAATGAGTCCTCGGCGCGAATGACAAGAAATCCCCTCAAGAGAAGGTTCTTCCGAGCCCACAGAAACTGCAACCTCTTGTACGCCCTTCGATCACATCCGGAGCCGTTCCCGCCAATGAGCATGGAGTAGTGAGTGTGGGCCAGAGAGTAGGCAATGGAATTCAACGAAGGGTGCTATGTCGAGCCTGAGGGAACTGGGTCTAAGCATGAATGATCTGTCGGGGATTGTCCCAGAGGAATTGGCAGGACTCGCCAACTTGAGAACACTACGTCTCGCCGGCAATTCTCTTGGCGGATGCCTTCCCCTGACTCTGCCCCAAATCAGCAACGGCGATCTTCTCGATACAGGACTGCCCTTCTGCGAATGAAGCAGATAAGTCATCAACAAGCCGAGTCCGCCAAGCGCCAAGAAACTGGCCCAACGCTGTCCTTCAACGACAGACGAAACGCGCACGAAACCGGAGCCGCAAAATGACCATTCCAACCGACTACACTGAAAGAGTCTACGCTGGCGTATTGGGCAAGCTGATTGGCGTCTATCTGGGCCGGCCATTCGAAGGCTGGTCCTATGAAATGCTCGACGAACAGTTTGGCGAGATCAACTACTATGTCCACGAGCATCTGGATGTACCGCTGATCGTCACCGACGATGACATCTCCGGAACATTCACCTTTCTGCGCGCCCTGCCTGACTATGGCAACAGCCGTGCCATCACTGCGGCCCAGATCGGACAGAGCTGGTTGAACTACATAATCGAGGAACGCACAATTCTGTGGTGGGGAGGGATGGGAAACTCTACCGAGCATACCGCCTATCTGCGCCTGAAAGAGGGCATCTCTGCCCCTGAAAGCGGCTCGATGGCTCTGAATGGCCAGGTCGTGGCCGAGCAGATCGGAGCCCAGATCTTCATCGATGGGTGGGCCATGGTTGCACCGGGAGACCCAGAGCTGGCCGCCGACCTGGCGCGGCGTGCGGCCAGCGTCTCTCATGACGGCGTCGCCATTCACGGCGCACAGGTGCTTGCAGCCATGGAAGCTCAGGCCTTTGTGGAAACCGATATCCAGAAGCTCATCGATACAGGTCTGTCCGTCATCCCGGCCGACTCTCTCATAAGCGCGATGATCAACCAGATTCGCGAGTGGCACGATCGCCACGGAGACGATTGGAGGGCAACGCGAGAGCAGATCGCCGCCAACTTTGGATACGACAAGTTCGGCGGCAACTGCCATATGGTGCCCAATCACGCACTTATCATCCACGCTCTCCTTCACGGCGATGACAGCTTCCAGAAGTCGCTTATGATCGTCAATACCAGCGGATGGGACACCGATTGCAACTCCGGCAACGTCGGCTGTCTCTTGGGAATCAAAAACGGTTTGGCTGGTCTTGAGGACGGCCCGGACCTTCGCGGTCCACTTTCAGACCGGCTCTACCTGCCCACTGCCGACGGGGGAAGGGCCATCACCGATGCCGTGACTGAGAGCCTTCACGTGGCAAACGTCGGCCGAGCCCTGTATCGCGTGCCTCCCCACTCGCCCAAGAAGGGTGCCCGCTACCACTTTGAACTGCCCGGCTCCGTACAGGGCTTTATGGCCGACGAAAGCGCTGAAAGCCGCGGCACACTGACTCTCGAAAATGTGGCCGGGCACAGCCTATCCGGCAGCCGCAGTCTTGCACTCCATTTCACCGGCGTCGCCATGGGTCGCCCTGCGCGCGCTGCGACCCATACCTTTATCCCTTCCAAAAAGACTGCCGACTACTTCGAACGGAGAGGATACGGCCTTCTGGCTTCTCCTACCATCTATCCCGGACATACACTTTCGGCCGAACTGGAGGCAGACTCCGGTAACGAGCTTGCAGTCGACGTGAGTCTGTATCTTCGCCGATACCTGTCGCAGAACGACGAACTGACCATTGAGGCAGGGCCATCCTGCAAGCTCAGGCCAGGTGAACGTCACAAATTCACCTGGCCTGTGGAAGGGGCGGGAAACGAGCCAATCGCCGAGATCGGGGTGGCCGTCAACAGCGACGAACGCACGCAGGGTACGATTTACTTGGACTACCTTACATGGGAAGGCGAACCTGACGTAACTTTCGCCCGCCCGGACGCGCCTCTCGATAGACGAAGCCTCGGTATGTCCTTCCCCAAAATGTGGAGGCGTGCCTGGGTCAACGGTGTGGACAGCTACGACTTCTGGTGGCCCGAGTCATTTCGACTTGTTCAAAACCGCGGCCGCGGTCTGCTCATGACGGGAACCAGGGAATGGTGTGACTATGAAGTGAAGTCAGAGATTACTCTTCACCTGAGTAGTTCAGCCGGCCTTGCGGCAAGAGTGCAGGGGATGCGCCGCTACTATGCCCTGTTGCTCTGCCGGACAGCAGATGGGCGTGGCGTCGCACGGCTCATCCGCGCCCTCGACGGAGATACCGTACTGGCAGAGGCGGACTTTCCTTGGGAATACGGTGAGATGCATGCTTTCGCTCTGCAGGTGAATGGTCATCGCCTGCGAGGCTGCGTCGACAATCTTGACGAACCTCTCTTTGACGTAACCGACGACAAGCTCGAGAGCGGAGGAATAGCACTGGTGGTCGAAGAGGGCCGGATAATGAGCGAAGAGGTTTCTGTGCGACCTGCCTGAGATCCTTCGACGAGAATTGAACCGGCAGATCTTGTGTGCGATAATGAAGGGATCTTTGGCAGTCCTCAAACGCTGATCCGGGCACTTCTTACATGCAATCAATGCAATTTCAGTTTCCTTTTGCGCCCGAGCAAGGGCCAAAGGCCAAACCTTTTCTCAAGTGGGCAGGAGGCAAGGGGCAACTTCTGGCGCAGTTAGGCCAACACTTCCCTCCCGAACTGTGGGAGGGCAGTCTCACCAAATATGCCGAACCCTTTATCGGCGGCGGCGCAGTCTTCTTTCAGATCGCAAACAGCTTCAAAATGAAGGAGTTCTTCATCTCCGACATGAATGAAGACCTTGTTCTCGCCTATCGCACCATCGGCCAGCAGGTCGAGTTGTTGATTGAGTATCTTCAGAGAATTGAGCGTCTTTACCGTGAGCTGGACGCAGACGGACGCAGCGAGTACTACTACGAAACGCGGCTGTTGTTCAATCAGGACAGACCCCTTGGCAAAGGGGAGGCGCCCAAGGACAATACCGAACACGTAGCTCGTCTGATATTTCTGAATCGCACCTGTTTCAATGGTCTCTACAGGGTCAATTCACGCGGCCATTTCAATGTGCCGCACGGCAACTACGTCAATCCCCGGATCTGCGACGCGGCCAATCTGCGCTCAGTTTCACGCTCGCTCCAGAATACGGAAATCCATTTTGGGGACTTCACTGCCTGCAGGGATTTTGTGGACGAAAACACCTTTGTCTATCTGGATCCACCTTACCGCCCGATTAGCAAGACCGCCAACTTCAACTCCTTCTACAAGCATCCCTTTGGTGATGATGAGCAGAAGCGACTGGCACATTTCTACCAGGAACTGGGAGATGCCGGCGCCAAACTGATGCTGAGCAACTCCGACCCACACAACGAGAATCCTGACGACAGCTTTTTCGAAGATCTCTACGCCGGGTTCAGCATTTACAAAGTTTCCGCCAACCGTCGTATCAACAGCAATGGGGCCAAACGAGGTCATATCACTGAGCTCTTGATCGCCAACTATTGAGTCTGAAGAGAGGCGAAGAGATTCCCCCGAATACACGCTTCTCAACTACTAAGCCATAACCATTCCGCGATCAACTCTGGGGCACGGAGTGCGACCTCACTGACAACTGGCCACTGACCACTGCAGTTATGGGCGGTCGGGCCTATTCGGCCCTCCCTTGTGCGG
>VXOE01000155.1 GCA_009840225.1 Caldilineaceae bacterium SB0662_bin_25
CACAAGGGAGGGCCGAATAGGCCCGACCGCCCAAAAGCGAGGAGAGAGTAAGAGATGAAGTGAGGATAGAGAAATATCTTTCGCCATGCTGAATTTTGAGCGCCATTGGGCAAGGACTTAGCAGTCACAATTTCTGGAAGAGTACTCTAGTGCGACTTCTGGTTGACTGTGAGGAGCACTTTCGCGGACTGGGTTCACGAAGAGATGTTCTTGGCCAGCTACATCGACAATGAGTACGGCGACGGCGCAAACCGGCGAGGCGTTGCTCGCCCGCCCTCCGCCATCGACGGAAGGAGCAAAGGAATAGACACCTGAGACAAGAACGCTTTTGCCCGCAGGTGCGTCAACCAGCGCCGCCCGAAGGGAGATGCCGTCATAGTCCGAATCGATTAGCACGGCCCGCACCTGTGCACGCCAGTCGTGAGGCAACGACACCTTTGCCTTTCCGGCCAAAATGGCCACTTGCGGGCTGTGAAACTCTTCGATTCGAACTGTCAGCAGGCCTTCTGCCCGCTCACACTGGATCTTTGCACCGGATGTCGAGGTGGTTACAGGTTGGTGATGGCCGTCCTTGGCGGAGTCGCCAACGCCAACACGAAGTATGCGATATCCGCTATCGGCAACAGAGCTATGATCACCGGATCCATGCCTCGCATTGGCGCTACCGGCACCGACTGCTTGGTCAGAAGCTGGGGAAGAAGGGCGCCGGCTCAGGCGACTCGCGGCTGTACGCACGGCGCGCCAAGAGCTGTCGCAGCCGATCCAGTCACGGCCCAGCTTGCGTGCGACTGCCAGCGTGGTGCCGGAGCCGGCGAAGGGATCGAGAATCAGATCTCCGGGGCGGCTGGCAGTTTCAAGGATTCGCTGCAGCAGTTTCTCGGTCTTCTGGGTTGGGTAGTTCTCGTCCTCCCCGGGAACGGTTCCAAGTCCGGGGACATCGTCCCAGAGATTGTCGACCGGCCGCGTGAGAAGGTAGCGGTTGCGGCCGGTTTTCTTGAGGTAGTATTTGACGCCAATGTTTCCGCCGTTGGAGGCAAATATTCTCTGCGCGACTTCGTCGACGATCACGTCGCCGCCGTAGGGGGCGTACAGCCGCCCTTCTGCATTGAGGGCCTTCAGACGCTGGAAGCTATAGGTGCCGGGGTCGGATGTGCGGAAGAAGCCGCGCTCGTCGCGCAAGTACTGTGCGGCGGCGTCCTTTTCGGTGAGAACAAGCTCGCGTTTGGGGGCATTCCAAATGGGCCGTCCTCGCGGTGTGCTGCGAAAGATGTGGATCGCCTGGGCGCTATGGGGAAAGTAGCGGGCGTGGACTTTGGCGCCGCGCATCGTCTGACTGCGCCAGAAAACAGTGTTGAGATGCGACTCGACGCCGAATATCTCTTCCAGCAGGAGAAGAAGGGGCGCCTGCATGCGGTGATCGCAGTGCAGCCAGAGGGTGCCGTCTTCGTGCAAAAGCTCGCGCAGGTGGAGCAGGCGGTCGGCCAGAAACTGGAGATAGTCACCTGGCTGCCAGAGATCATCATAGACGGTGACTTCGCCGAGCGAGGGCTGCCCCTTGCCGCGCAGACGAATACGGCTGGAATAGGTCCTGTTCGAGTTATACGGCGGGTCCAGGTAGACCAGCCGGACGCCGCCGCGATAGCCATTGGCCAGCAGCCAGGAGAGTGCATCAAAGTTGTCGCCATAGAGGAGGAGACCCTCTTTGCCGCCGTTCCGCGGTGCGTAGCTTTCAAGCTGACGCGCACGGGGTCTGGAGGGTACGGCCGTCAGCCGCTTGCCAGGCCACGTCAGGCTGATCTGACCCACTTTGCGATTTGGCGGCGCGGTCTCGGCTGTCATGGCGTTCGTGAGGTCCGGTTCAGGTTGTGCCTATCGAAAACGCTGTGGAGGAAACCGGTTTTGGCCGGAGCCGACATTGGTTACGCCGGACAGTGGCCCTTAGTCCAATCGAAAGACCCGGCAGCGTGGTTGCTTGCTGCCGGGTCTCTGGCTTTGGAATCACTTGGCAACTGCAGGGCGTTCCCTGGCAGGCCAAGCAGACGGACGGGCACCTACTTCGGGCTGTACAGGTCTTCCGACCGGATATCGACATCGCGGCGGTCGGAAGACGCAGGATGCGCAAGCGTGCAGGTCAGATCCGGACGGTATTGCCGCCGGTCATGGCGGGAACGAAATGCACTTCGCTGTCCGGCCCCACGGCTGCGCGCAGGCCGCGATTCTGGACGGCGCCGTCGACGGCGACGGTCCAGCCGGGGCGGATGCGTCCTTCGTCGATGATGCGTTCAGCAACACCCGGGAATTGTTCTTCCAGGGCTGCGACCAGCTCGCGCACCGATTCGCCCTCGGCCTCGACGATCTGCTGGCCGTTGGTGAGCGAGCGCATGAGAGGCGGAATCCAGACTTTGGCCACGCTCAGTCGTCTCCCGGAACCAGTTCAGCTGCCTCGGCCTCCTTGGCCCACATGGCTTCAAGGAGATTGGCGGGGGAGATCGGGAGCTTGTCCATGCGCACGCCGGTGGCCTGGAAGACCGCGTTGGCGACTGCGCCGGCAGGCGGCACAATGTTGACTTCACCCACGCCGCGTACACCGTAGGGGTGAGCGGGGTGGGGGACCTCGACCATAATCGTTTCGATCATTGGCAGGTCCAGGGACGTTGGCATACGGTAGTCGAGCAGACTGGCGTTGAGAAGGCGGCCCTCGTCGTCGTAGATGTACTCTTCATTGATTGCCCAGCCGATGCCCTGTGCGACACCTCCCTGCATCTGTCCTTCGACATAGGAGGGATGGATTGCCTTGCCAACGTCCTGTGCGATTGTGTAGCGCAGAATCGTGATCTTGCCCGTGTCCGGGTCTACTTCGATGTCGACGCACTGCGTGGAGAAACCCGGGCCGAAGTCCTGCGGATGGACCGTGGAACTGGCCATCAGGGGCTCTTCGCGCTGGACGAGACCGGCGGCCTCGGCGAAGGAGACGCTCTCGCTGCCGGCGCTGAATGTTCCTTCTTCGTAGCTCACGTCACCGGCTGCGACTTCCCACTGATCGGCGAGGCGGCTCTTCATTTCTTTCAGGAGCTGCCGGCCAAGGTTGTAGGCGGCCAGACCTGTTGCGAAGGTGGTACGGCTGCCGCCGGTAACGTCGTTGTAGGAGACCGTATCGGTATCCACAACACGGGCCTTCACCTGCTCATATTCGATATCCATGGCTTCGGCCAGCTGCATGGCTATCGAGGCTCGGGTACCGCCGATGTCGGTGGAGGCTTCGTTAAGGTTAACCGTGCCATCAGGATTGAGGACAGCGGTTGCGCTGGACTGGCCGCCCCAGTTGTTCCAGTAGCCGGAAGCGATGCCGCGGCCGCGGTACTTGCCTTCAAGCGGAGACTGGTAGTGTTCAGAGTCGCGGATGGCTTCCACAGTCTCAATCTGGCCGATGCGGGCGTACTGCAGGCCATCCGGCCGACGGTCGTTCTCTTTGGCGCCGTTGAGGATGCGGAATTCGGCGGGGTCCATGTCCAACTTCTCGGCCAGCTCATCGACGACGCTCTCAACCGCAAAAGCAACGTTTGTACCTCCGGGTGCGCGATAGGCTGCGCTACGGGGCCGGTTCACGACGATGTCGTAGCCGTCCACTTGAAGGTTGTCGATGGCGTAGGGGGCCAAGCTCACGTTTGCGGCCGCGCCGACGGGTGAGCCGGGATAGGCGCCGGCCTCGTAATAGAGTTCGGCGAGGGCAGCGGAGATTTTGCCGTCTGCATCGACGCCGATCTTCACGCGGATATTGGAGCCTGAGGTGGGCCCCGTCGCGGCCAGGACGTCGGCGCGACTCATCACGATCTTTACAGGTTCGTAGCCGGCCTTTTGGGAGAGTATTACGGCGACGGGCTCGACATAGACGTTGATTTTGCCGCCGAAGCCGCCCCCGATTTCGGTGGGAACCACTTTGAGTCGTGAGACCGGAATTTTCAGGATCTCACAGACCTGGCCGCGCACTGCGAACGAGCCCTGCGTGCTGGTCCAGATTATGATCTGGCCGTCGGCGCTGTACAGGGCGGTGGCGGCGTGCGGTTCGATGTAACCCTGATGGACCGTTTCGGTGCGGTAGGTGCGGTCGACAACCAGATGAGCGCCGGCAAAACCGGCATCGAGGTCGCCGCGCTGGTGGCTGAAGACTGAGGCCAGGTTGGTCTGCTCGGCGCCGACTTCACCCATTGAATCGGTGCGCAGCGTCTCCAGTAGGATTGGCGCATCGTCGGCGAGGGCGTCGTCAACGGTCATCACCGGGGGCAGCAGCTCGTAATCGACTTCGATCAACCCAGCGGCCTCTTCGGCGATATGTGGGGAGGTTGCGGCCACAGCCGCCACAGCATGGCCGTGGTACAGGACCTTCTCACTTGCCAGGACGTTATCGCTCAGGTATTTCAGGTTGATGGCGCCTTCGCCCAGGTCTTCGACCTTGTCTTCGGCCTCAGGCAGGTCGGCGGCGGTAACGACGGCGCGTACACCGGGCAGGGCTTCGGCCTTGCTCGTGTCGATGGATCGGATGTGGGCATGGGCGTGCGGGCTGCGCAGGACGAAGCCGTGCAGCAGTCCAGTCATCTGCACATCAGCGGCGTAGACGGCGCGGCCCGTTACTTTGTCCACGCCGTCCGGCCTTACAGGGCGGGTGCCGATGACCTTGTAGCCGTTCTGACCGTTAGCGGCCAGTGTACCAGTTCCATTCTGTTTCGTACCGGCCATTTGATATCCTCCTCGGTCCTATGCGTCGTTTTCGGCCACGTCCAACACGGCGCGCACGATCTTGTCATAGCCTGTGCAGCGGCAGAGATTGCCAGCCAGCCAGAGGCGAACATCGTATTCATTGGGAGCGGGATTGTCATCGAGGAGCGCCTTGGCAGAGACGATGAATCCCGGCGTGCAGATTCCGCACTGCAAAGAGGCGTGCTCGAGGAACTTCTGCTGCAGTGGATGCAGAACGCCGTCTTCTGCGATGCCTTCGATAGTCACGACCGAGCGGCCTTCAATTTCCGGCGCCAGCACGAGACAGGAGTTTACGAGAACGCCGTCCAGGATCACGTTACAGGCGCCGCAGTTGCCGTTACCGCAACCCTCTTTACTGCCGATCAACCCCAGATTGTCCCTTAGCGCCTCCAGTAACGTCTGGCGAGGCTCACAAAGGAAGACAGTTTCTTCGCCATTTAGTGTAGTTTCTACTGCAATTCTTTTAGCCATGTCCGTTCAATCTCCCCAATTCGTCGACGGTCTTGGTGCCTCGTGCCCGGTCAATAGCGATCCTCAGCGCGCGTTGTGTAAGAACCGCTGACAGGTGTTTGCGCTGAGGAATCGTTCCACGCATGTCACTGATCGGTTTAGCCGCCTCCCTGGCCAGATCGGCGGCTTTGGCCAGAGTCTCTTCGGAGACCGGTTGACCGGCCAGTGAATCGCCTGCCTCCTGCACAAAGAGGGGCGTCGGTGCGACAGCGCCCAGTGCCACGCGCGCGGACTGGATAGTACTTTTGTCGTCGCTCAGGACCACAGAGGCGCCGGCGCCGACGACAGCAATGTCCATTTCGTTGCGCGGGATAAAACGCAGATAGGCTGCGCCGAAGTTTGCGGGTGGTGCAGGAAATTCAATTGCGACCAGGAACTCGCCGTTTGCGAGAACGTTGCGGCCAGGACCGGTGCAGAAATCTTCGGCTGCGACCGAGCGGCGGCCGTTGGGGCCGGCAATATGACAGGTGACGCTGTGGGCAATGAGATTGGGAATCGAATCTGCGGCTGGCGAGGAGTTACAGAGATTGCCGCCGATGCTGGCGCGTCCCTGAATCTGGGTGCCGCCTATCAGGTGCGTAGAATCGATCAGGGCCGGATAGGCATCGCGGATTGCCTGATTGGCGTTGATTGACTGGCACGCTACCGAAGCGCCCAGGGTCAGGCCATCGTCACTGATAGAGATCGCCATCAGTTCGGGGATTCGCTTCACGTCGACGACAGTGTCCAGTGCAAGGCGCCCTTCCTGAAGCTGAGCAATCAGGTCGGTACCCCCGCTCAGCGGTCGGGCCCTTCCGCCCCCGGCCGCCAGGGCCGAGACAGCCTCGTCCACACTAGTTGGTGCTACAAAATCAAATGCTTGCAAAGAACTACCTCCTCGATGGGTTCGGTTATTGGAGTCTCTGTGCGCGGAACGATGATCGAAGTCCGCTATGGGTAACGAGGAATTCGAAAAATCACAAGGAGCCTACATCGGTTCAGTTATACCATAAGATCAGACGAGACGAAAAACGGGCTTACTGATTTTCACGCAAGGCCGGGTCGGCTAAAGCGTTCCAAATGGAGTATGATGACGACAGTCAGTTATCCGACAACCGCGCCAGTTTGCGCATCTGGAACCCCCGAGCGGATGAGACTGCTATACCTTGCCATTGCCTATTTCCTGGGCCTAGCCGCGGGACAGATTCTTTGGAACCAGGGTTGGTTTGGATGCGGCACCGGCGACCACTATTGGGTCGGCGCTCTGGCCCTTGGTTCCTTTTGTGTTTTGATGGACGCCATTGGCTTCGGCCGCGCCCGAGAGCCGATGCGATGGCCGGCCGAAGCTGGCTTTTCTCCGCCACGCAGAACCCCCTCAGCCTGGTTCGCCGGCGGGATCGCTCTTGCCTGCATTTGCGGATTCTTGCGCCTCGGTTCGCTCCCGCCCCAGCCTTGCCCCGGGCCATCCGATCTGGCCTACTTCAACCTGGACGGCAGAGAGAAAGTCAGCCGACTGACTGCCGTAGACGGCTATGTGGCGAGTTATCCGATACTAATTGACGGACGGCAGCGGCTGGACATCGAAGTGGAATCTCTTGAGGTCGAAGGCGAACGGAAAAAGGCCATTGGGAGGCTTCGACTTCACACAGACACTGATTACCGCTTCCGTTTCGGCGAGAGTTTGCGAGTCAGAGGCCAGCTGACGGAGCCGCCGATCCTGGAGGACTTCGATTACAGGGCATATCTGGCGCGCAGACAGATTCACAGCCTGATGCTCCAGCCGCACGTCGAACCACAGCCGGGGATGCTGCGCGGGGGCGCCCTGCTTCAGTTGGTCTATGGGATGCGCGAGCGTGGGGAGAGGCTTCTGAACCGTTTGCTGCCGGAGCCGTACGCGGCGCTGGCCAGCGGAATGCTCTTGGGCATTGAAGCGGGCATACCCAGAGACCTGTACGAGAAGTTCAACCTCACGGGGACCAGCCACGTTATTGTAATCAGCGGCAGCAATGTGGCGCTCATCAGCGGTGCGCTGATGGCGCTAGGTATTTGGTTGTTTGGGCGACGCGGCGCAGTGTGGCCGACTCTAGCCGGGCTTGCCTTGTACACACTTCTGGTGGGCGGCGACGCGGCGGTCATGCGGGCGGCTCTGATGGGGGGCATGTTTGTCGTGGCGACCGTGCTTGGTCGTCAGAGTACGGCATTGGCAGGCCTTGCAGCGGCGTGCTTGCTGATGACACTGTGGAATCCGCTCATGCTCTGGGACGTGGGCTTTCAGCTAAGCAGTGCGGCCACACTCGGCCTGATTTTGATGGGCCCCGCCCTTACGGAAAGCTTCACAACAATTTGGAAAAAGGCGGCAAGCGGTATACGGCGGCTGCCATTGTCTGACAGACCCGAGTCGGACTTTCTCAAGCCGAATACAGTGGGAGACCTGCTACGTGATGGAGTGCTGATGACAGTTGCAGCCAGCATTACAACCTATCCGTTGATCGTGTATTACTTCGGTCGTCTCAGCTTGATCAGTTTGCTCTCGAATCTGCTGATTGCACCTGTACAGCCCGGGATCCTGATTTTCGGCACCATGGCCCTGGTCGTTGGACTTTCTGGGCTGGAGCAGGCGGCACAGTATTTGCTGTTTGTACCCTACGCGAGTTTATGGTGGACGACGATGATCGTGAACTGGAGCGCGAGTTTTCAATTTGCCAGTGTGAAGGTCAACTGGTTTGGAGGCGGTGCGCTGGCTCTCACCTACGCCGCCATTCTTGGACTGTTCTGGCGTAAGCAGATGTGGGCCTATCTTCGCCTATTTTGGAGCAGGGCCGTCGGCACGACACACCGGCATCGCGGTGATACTTCGACAGGCAAGAAGCTAGCTGAGCTTGTCATCGCGATGCCGACCTGGACTTTCGGCGCATTGTCCGTGGTGGCGGGAATGCTGTGGTGGATCGCCTTGACGCAGCCGGACGGCCAGCTTCACATGCATTTCCTTGACGTTGGGCAGGGGGACGGCATTTTCATTCAGACGCCGAGCGGACGCCAATTGTTGATCGATGGGGGTGACGACAGCCAGCAGCTTTTCGCGGAACTGGGCGCGGTGATGCCGTTTTGGGATCGGGAGATCGATTACGCGGTCGTGACCCACCCCGACTGGGACCATATAGGCGGCCAGACAGACTTGCCTGCACGTTTCAGGATCGGTCAGGCGGCAATCAGCGAGAACACAAGAGAAAGTGAAAATGCCCAGATCTGGCTTAGGGCATTCGGTGCAGCCGATGTGCCGGTGACAGGGCTTCGGCAGGGAGGCTGGCTGGATCTTGGTGACGGCGTTGCATTGTGGGCGCTCTGGCCGCCGCCCGAAGCGAAACTGAAGGGCCTAGACGCAGGTGATAAGAACGAGCGGTCGCTGGTCCTTAAGCTGGTATACGGAGAGTTCACAGTTCTGCTAACGGGCGATGCCGGTGAGCCCAGCGAGGAGCGGCTGCTGCACGGGGGGCAGCCGCTTGCCGCGCACGTGCTCAAGGTAGGACATCACGGGAGCGAGCACAGTAGCAGCAGGGGCTTTGTCGAGGCGGTAGGCCCTAGTGTAGCGGTAATTCAGGTGGGTGCTGAGAACCTATACGGTCACCCTGACCCTGAAGTATTGGAGATACTGGACGGACGACTGATTCTTCGCAACGACCGGGAGGGGCGTATCCACATTTGGAGCGACGGAAAGCTGATGTGGATCGAGACGGAGGAGGGAGTTGATACAGACCGGTTCTAACGAAGAGGCGAGACAGCGACCTTGTGAATGCACGGACAGTGAAGGACAGCCGGACATCAAGTTCGCATTGCTTGCTTTGTTCGCTATGTATGCTGCCCCTGCACGCGGTCAGGCATCAAGAGCGTCGTCTGACCTGGCGAGGTAGAGAAGCGTGATTCCAAAGACGACGATCAAACGAAATGCTGACTGACTCCCGTTCCAGACATCGGATTGCCACATCAGGAACCACTCACCGCCGAAGGTGATAAAACCTGTAAACCAGAGGATGATTCCCAAAGTCAAGCCTGCGACTGCAATGCCTTTGGCCTGATTGAAGTCCTGGACTTGATGTCTGGCGCGGAGAAGCCTCGCGCCCCCCCACCAGCAGAGCAAGGCAGTTGCAGTCTCAACGAGGATAATGATCCAGTAGAGCAGGTGGTGGAAGGCGGACGAGTTGATCGCCCGCCACATTCCCTGGTTGTCGGGGAAGGTTGTATCCATTGTGAGGACGTGAACCACAAACCAGTAGTTCGAATCGTAGTCGGTAAGGTTGTTGAACACTACAAGCGAGGTATTCAACGCGATGGCCCAGACAAGGGCTATTTTCGAGTATCTTGTGAGCATTTCTCCTCCAGACCTATGCAGATCAGTGAGAGTCGCCCCCGCACCTGATCCCGGAGTGGGAAAATGGGTATAGGAGTGCAAGGGTCTCAGTCCGGGCGTAGGTTTGGGCAAATGCCAAACCGATACCGAGGGCGTTTACCCCTACCGGCGAGTAAGCAGTACCAGAAGACTCATTGCCAAACTTGCGAAAGCGGCATCTCGTTCAAGTTTCGAGAGGATGTGTTGCGTGGGGGGAGCAACTACGTAGCGACTGCCGGAACCGGCAATCCTGCCAAGTGAGGCTCTGATTCAAAGGGAGTCCGTGTCTACGAACCCGGAATCCGGCTCGGTGAGGGCGCGGAGAACAGGGGGCCTAAATTTGTCCTACGACCACATCTTCGCCATTACCTGTGGGCGATTCAGGTAGCCGACCAGGTCTGTCGGGGCATCGAGGATCAGGTCGGCGTTGCTGAAGTTCTGCGTTGCCCCCATGCCGCAAAGGAGACCAACCTGCACAGCCCCGACTGCTTCGCCGACGCGCAACTGCAGTTCGGTATCGCCGACAACAAGACATGCCTCGGCTGGCAGATTCAACACTTCCAGAACCTTCAGGAGTCCCTCGCTGTTGGGGGAGGGCTTGCGAAGGTCGTCTCTGGTGACGACGGCGTCAAACAGGTTGTCGGGCAGTTCGGCGTGTTGGAAGAAGGCGTCCAACTCCTGTCGTGAACGGGACGTGATCAGCGCCACCTTGTACTGTTGTCGGAGCTCCATCAGCAGTTCGGGCACGCCGTCGCGAAGAGTCTGCGATTCGGACGGGGGGAAACCGCGCACGCGTTGCATTCGATTAGTCAAGCGGCTGGCGTCGTCGTGCAGCCTGAGCCAGGTGAGAAGGTTAATGATTACTATAGAAGGTCCTTCCATCCAAGCCATAAAGCGGCGGAAGAACTGTTCGCGCCTTTCGCTGGGCCAGAGTCTCTCCAACCTGTCAAAGCGCTGGGCCAGTTCGGTTGCCAGTGACCAGTCGAGATGGGTCAGGGTGCCGTCGAGGTCAAAGACGATACCTTCGATCCAATGTCCGCCGATCAGACCAGGGATCTGGATTTCGTTTTGCCGCTGCAAGGACTCGAAAGGCTCCAGATCGCGCAGCTTGCGGAAGACATATCCCAGGAGGGCGCGGACGCTGGCGATAGTCGGGGTGATCAGGAGTACGCCCAAGAATCCGAAGACCAGCGCGGCGCTGATGATACCGGTAAAGGTGACTGCGGGATGGAGGCGGACACGGCGCCCCACCAGCCGTGGGATAAGGTACACGCTTTCGACCTGGGTGATGATGACGTACAGGATTAAGACGATGATGGCGAAAGGAATATTGCCAATCGGGAGCCAGGTGGGACCCTGCATGAGGGCGACAAGTGTGCCGATTGCGCCGCTGATTCCAGGGCCGATGGTGGGTAGAAACTCAAGGATTCCGGCGAGCAGAGCCAGCGCTGCAGCATTGGGAAGGCCGACGATGGACATGATGATCCAGGTCATGAATCCGACAACAAGGCCCAGAACCAGTTGCCCGCGCAAAAAGGCCATCCAGATTTCGCCGAGTTCCTGCGTCATTCGCAGGACATCATCGCGGTACTCTGAGGGCAAAGCGTTCATCACCATGCGCTGCAACTTAATGATGTCTTTGAGCAACCAGAAGCCCAGCACAAGCACGTAGATGGTGGTGAGGACACCCGTTGTAAAGGTGGCGGCCAAGCCAAGAACACCGGTACCGGCCTGCGACAGTACGTTTTGAATGACGGTACCCAGCTGCAGCAGAAGATCGTCAATGTTGAAACTGAATCCGAAGAAGGGCAGGAAGGGTCCTGGGGCGGCCGACTGCATGTCGGTGACCATGGTCTCGAGCAGGACGAGAAGAGATTCGACTGATGAGACCACGCGGGGCACCATGATGATAGGCCCGATGATCAGTAAGAGGATAACCAGCAGGTATACGGCAACGATTGAGGTGGCCCGGCTCCAGCCAGTGCGCTGCTGCACCCAACTGACTGGTTGGTACAGTACAAAGGTGAGCAGGAAGGCAATGATCGTCGGCTGAATCATCACGCGGAAGGCGTAGAGGAGTAGCACGGCCAATAGGCCGAGAAGCGCCGATACCACTATCTTTGTGGTTGTACTCCACCGATGCGTATTCATTACGTTAATAGATGCAGACGGGTAGACCTCAGGAGCCGCTTGCTGCACCGCTTCTGGCAGCGAGACTCTCGTTTTGCAGTTCAGATTATCGGAAAATGGTAAATCTCGTCAATGGCCAGTAACGCACCCAAATGCGGCCCCTGATGTAGTCGCGGTGAACGGGGCCAAAGGAGCGGCTGTCGTTGCTATTGACGCGGTTGTCGCCCAGAACGAAGAATGCGTCTTCGGCCAGCGTAACGGGGCCGAAATTGGAACGGAAAGTCACAAGGCCGGGAGCGAGCCGACTGTCTTCTGCAGCGGGGAGGTCCTGGATTCCGAACTGGATGGCTTCCCGGTCCGGAGAAGCCACTTCACGTCCGTCGACCAGAAGGCGTCCCTGCTGAATCTCGACCGTCTGTCCCGGGAGACCCACGACGCGCTTGATGATCAGTGCCGGTGACCCGGGCATATCCAGGACGATAATTTCGTTGTGGCGCGGGGCATGGAAATGGTAGCTTAACTTTTCCATGATCAGCCGCTCTTCCGGCAGAAGGTTGGGCTGCATACTTTGCCCGCGCACGATGGTTGCCTGGGCCAAGAAGAGATGTATGAACGCTGCCAGAAAGATGGCAGGGAAGACGATCTGTGCGAATTCCTTGAGCGCGGAAAAGATGGATGCGGCAGTGGAGACGTTTTGCGAATCAGGGAGGGACTGCCCGGCCGCCGGACCGTCGGAGCCGGTGGATGGAAAGAGCTGGGCAGCGCCAACATGCTGCGGGTGATCCGCAGGAGGAGCGGCTGCCTGCCTTTCATCCGCAAGCAGCGCGCTGCGAGGGCTGGTTTGCTCCTCCTGATTTCGATTCGACATCATCATCGATCGAATGAACCTACTAAGGGACTCACTGGCGGGCCGCCACCTCTCATCTGCGCGGACGGCCCCCGTTTCTCATACTGCGGTCGCGGTCGCGCTCGCGGCGTCCACCTCTGTCGCGGTCGCGGCCGCCGCCGCGGCGCCCACCGCGGTCGCGGTCACGAGCTTCCTCTGCACTCCAACCTTCCAATACAGCTTGCCGGCTCAAGCGGATTTTGCCTGCGGGATCGATGTCGATCACCATGGTCGTGAGTTCATCGCCGACGTTGGCGATTTCTTCCACGTTATTGACCCGGTAGTCGGCCAACTGACTGATGTGTACCAACCCGTCCACGCCGGGCAGCAAGTTGACAAATGCACCGTAGGCTTCGACTCTCACCACCTGTCCGGTGTAGATTTTGCCTATTTCAACCTCTTCGGTCAGAGATTCGATTTCGCGGCGGGCCTCTTCGGCAGCGAGACCGTTGAGGCCGGAGATAAACACCGAACCGTCGTCGTCGATATCGATTTTAACCTCGTATCGTTCCTGCAGGGCTCGAACTGTCTTGCCGCCCGGGCCGATGATCTTGCCGATCTTCTCCGGATCGACGCTGACTGTCAGGATACGCGGCGCGTAGGGGCTTAGCTCCTCACGGGATTCGGGGAGAACCTCCAGCATCTTTTGCATAATGTGAAGGCGCCCCTGGCGGGCCTGCTCCAGCGCGATGCGCAGGATCTCGAAGTCCAGTCCTTTGATCTTGAGATCCATTTGCAAAGCAGTGATGCCATGACTGCTGCCGGCGACTTTGAAGTCCATGTCGCCGAGATGATCTTCGACGCCCTGGATATCGGACAATACCACGTAGTCCCCGGAGTCCTGGTCCTGCACCAAGCCCATTGCAATGCCGGAAACAGGGGCATCGATTGGGACGCCAGCGTCCATGAGCGCCAGCGTGCTTCCGCAGACTGAGCCCATGCTGGTCGAACCGTTACTGCTGACAGCCTCGCTCACCAAGCGCAGGGTGTAGGGGAAATCGTCAGGAATAACGGTCTGCAGGGCACGTTCGGCGAGGGCGCCATGACCGATTTCGCGGCGTTTTGGGCCTCTCATGGGATAGGCTTCGCCGGTCGAATAGGGTGGGAAGTTGTAGTGATGGATATAGCGTTTTTCTTCTTCCGGCTGCAATGTGTAGAGGCGCTGGGCATCGCCCGGCGTGCCAAGTGTAGCAATTGTCAGGACGTGCGTTTCGCCGCGCATAAAGAAGCCGCTGCCGTGGACACGGGGAATGTTCCCCACCTGAGCCCGGATCGGTCGTACGGTCTGAGGGTCGCGGCCATCGGGTCGGACGCTCTCGTCCAGGATGCGTCTGCGAACTGCGTCCTTGTAGAGGTTGTCCAACGTTTCGTCCACGTCTCCGGTTTCGACCTCTCCTGTTCCGATCGGTTCGGACAGGGCCTCCATGGTTTCGTCGCGGATCGCGGCGAGGCGGGACTTGCGTTCGTCCCGGTCCGTTGTCCCGGCCACGGCTGTCGCGACTTTGTCACGCGCCAGCTGGTTCACCTGTTCGACAGTGTGATCGGCTGCTTTGAAGACGGGATAGTCGGTATGTTTTTCTTTGCCGACGTCTGCCTGCATCTGCTGAATCGTCTGAATCGCCGGCTGCATCGATTCATAGGCCAAACGCAGCCCATCCAGCATGATATCTTCCGGAAGCTCGTTTGCGCCGGCTTCCACCATCAGGATATTGTCGGCTGTACCGGCAACCTGGAGGCCGAGAGTGCTCAACTCCATATCGGAAGCTGTCGGGTTGACAACAAACTCGCCGTCAACATAGGCGACTGAAGCTGCGCCAACGGGCCCATCCCAAGGAATGTCGCTGATTGACAGAGCAGCTGAAGCTGAGATGATCGCCAGTGGGTCGATCAGGTGCTCGTTGTCAGAACTGAGCGCGGTGAGGATGATTTGAACTTCGTTGCGCATACCCTTTGGGAAGAGCGGGCGCAGGGGCCGGTCCACGAGGCGGCAGAGGAGAATCGCCTGTTCGCTAGGCCGGCCTTCACGGCGGAAGAGGTTGCCAGGAATACGTCCGGCGGCGTAGAGTTTTTCTTCAAAATCGACGGTTAAAGGAAAGAAGCCGATTCCCGGCCTCACGCCTCTATCCATCGTGGCAGTGGCGAGGATTACCGTGTCGCCGCACCTGACGGTGACGGCGCCGCCTGCCTGCTGGGCAAGGATACCCGTCTCGACACTGAGTTCTTTGTCGCCCAAGGTCGTCGTATAGGTATGGGCGCCTTCAAACAGTCTTAATTGGTCCATCATTTTTCACCTCGAAGTGAATATTGCGCCGCTCTGCGCGAAGGTAGAGCGGGCAGGTGGGGCCACCGGTTCGTGCTGCTTCCAGAACCGGCAACGCATCCGACGTTGCCGCCACCCGCATACGAATTCGCTGGTCTGAATAGCAGGCGGTGCTACTCGCTGTTCATCATCGCAACGAAATCTCTGAGCACTGTTTCGAGGTGCGGAACTGGAGGACGGATCGAAGCGATCGATCTCGAGCGCGAAGGGCTCTATCAACGATGGCTTCGGTCCATTCTCCAATGCCGGACCTCGGAGGCAAAATCTGCCTGTTACAATGCGCTGAGCACAGTGTGCATCTGCGAGCGGCTGGTGGCAGTATTTCTTTTTCAATCTGTCGCGCCGTCAAGCACGACCTAGGTACTGATCCGCCGGGGGCAGGGCACGGCCTACTAAGTAGAGGCTAAGGGGCCGTGACTTGAGAAGGCACCCGGCGAGAGCATCCATGACCGATAGGCGAAGGTATTTACAGTCCGCTCTATCGGCGCCAATTATCGCCGTAGACCAAGCCTCTGAATCAGCTGGCGATAGCGGTTCACATCCTTTCTGGCCAGGTATGCCAAATGGCGGCGGCGTTGACCGACCAACTTCAACAGGCCACGACGTGACCCTTCATCATGCTTGTGAGCCTTCAAGTGGTCGGTCAGGGCATTGATGCGCGTGGTAAGGAGGGCGACCTGCACCTCCGGGGATCCGGTGTCCTGGTCGAAAGTCCGGTACTCCTCAATGATCTTTGTCTTTTCGTCCGTCGAAATACTCATGTGGTACTCCTGAACTCCTTTCCTTTTGGACCAGAGAATCCCGAAAGCGCTGTCCAATTGTAACCATTCTCTGGAGGGCCGCCTGTTGCGTTGCGAGAGCCGAATCATCGCTGGAATACCTTGGCGCATGATCCAGCCGGTACTGAATCAGTTTAGCACATGAGCAGACGACTCCCAAACTTTCGCCGTCATGTCGCTATACGTAGAACCTCGTTACAGGGTCGCGTCAGGACCTTGAGAATCCGAAGGTGCAATAGAATGCTGGGTAGATTCCGGGTGCAGAGACATGGCTCAACTGTTATCCAAGGATCTTTTTCGGACGCAGATTCAAGAGGTTGACTGGATGCGAATACGACTGGGAGACCACGGCAAGGCGCCAGGAGAATTGTCGGGGCATTCCAGAGGTGTAGGGTGCATTCCAGATTTGGGGAGGGAACGGTCTGGCGGGGAATCGGCGCCAGCGGTGGCTGGGGTTGTAAACCATCTATGGGCGAGACGCAGTGCAGGCGCCAGGGCCTGGCCGTACGGTGGCGTCCGTCAGTTGGCGAGGGTGCGAGGGCAGGCACTTGGCGGGCACGTAAGGGGATCTGATGGGACTGGCGGGACGTGGTGTGGCTGGACACGTTCGAATAGGCACCTGTTACGAATAACGACACCCGGTCGATGA
>VXOE01000258.1 GCA_009840225.1 Caldilineaceae bacterium SB0662_bin_25
TTTCAGTTTTGAGTTTTCAGTTTTTAGTGAACTGCTTTGTACGTGGTGGTCAGATGGTGGGGTGGGGTCAGTGGTCAGGGACTGCGCCTATTCAGGTGGAAACTGGAAGAGGAACTGACCGTGGCTTGGTTGCCTCCAGAGGTATACGAAAGTTCGCCCCATTTTGGGATGCACGCGGTGAGTATGGCTGTTCCACTTTTGGGCGTAGTGTAGTAGAATAGCGGCACATTCGCCACCGCACCGAGGGATTCCATGGATTTTAGCGGAAAGATTGCGCTGGTTACAGGTAGTAGCAGCGGAATCGGAGCGGCCATTGCAAAGGAGCTGGCCGCGGGCGGCGCGCGCGTTGCGTTAAACTACCGGGGCAACCGGGACGGGGCGGACGCGACGGCTGCAGAGATCCGGGAGGCCGGGGGCGACTGCGCGGTCTTTCAGGCCGACGTGGGTTGTTTTGAGGGGGCCTCCGAGCTGGTGAAGGAGGTCGATGGGGAACTGGGCAGAGTCAACATCCTGGTGAACAACGCGGGGACGACGCGCGATGCGCTGATGATGAGCATGAAGGAGGACGGGTGGCGTGCGGTCATCGGCACGAACCTGGACAGTATCTTTCATGTAACCAGGGCAGCGCTGCGGGGCATGATCCGGCAGCGATGGGGTCGGATCATAAATATTTCCAGCGTTGTCGGCCTAGCCGGTCAGGCAGGGCAGACGAACTATGCGGCAAGCAAGGCCGGAATGATTGGCTTGTCCAAAAGCCTGGCGCGGGAAGTAGGCAGCCGGGGCATCACGGTCAATGTAGTGGCGCCGGGTTTTGTGCCGACTTCGCTGACGGACGTGTTGAGCGACGAGCAGAAGGAGGAGACGGTTGCGCGCACGCCTCTGGGGCGGTTCGGTTCGCCGGAGGAGATAGCGTGGGCTGTGGCGTTTCTTGCGAGTGAACGGGCCGGATTCATCACTGGGCAGGTTCTGTCGGTAGACGGCGGCCTAGTGATGATGTGATGTTTGCGAGTTGACATACAGAGGACAATGATAGACCATTCGCAGCGACTCATGGAGCTACCTGCAGCAGCCGAGCCAGCAGTTGCCGGTGAGGACGATTGCGCGCGCTTTAGGGGCGTTGCGAAGGAGGGAGCTTGTACGGGCGGCTCAAGGTCTGCGTCCGGCGCGGCGGCGGTGGGAAGGGAAGAGTCGGACCGGTGGAACGGTAGCGGCGAAAGCGTGGTTGGCCGTCCCGCTGAACGGCGACGCGCTCGCCGCACAGCGTTGCAGGTTCTATATGAGGTAGACTGTACCGGTCACCGACCTGGCATCGCCCTGGATTACCGCCAGGCAGAGGAGAAATACGGCGCTGAGACTCTTGCCTTCCTGTACTGGTTGGTGAGCGGGGTCATTCGTTACCGGGCAGACCTGGATGCGCTGATAGGGCGTTATGCGCCGGAGTGGCCGGTGGGCAAGCTGGCGATCGTCGATCGCAACGTACTTCGTCTTTCCATTTTTGAGTTGTCGAGCCCGGATGCGGACGCGCCGCCCAAGGTTGTCATCAACGAGGCGGTGGAGCTGGCCAAGACATTCGGCAGCGACAGCAGCCCGCGGTTTGTTAACGGGGTCCTGGGCACCGCGCTACGGGAGATATCCCTGCCACCCAAGTACGGATAAGTGAGCCGGTAGAATCTGGCATGAACAGCATCTTCGGAATAGGCGTCCTAGAATTTATATTCATTTTGATCTTTGCGCTGATCTTCCTTGGGCCGGAGAGGCTACCCAAGGTAACCAAAGACGTTCTATTTTTCATTCGACGGCTGCAGAGGCTGTCGGGGGATTTGACGCGCCAGGTCAACGAAGAGATAGGGGATCTGCGCGAACTTGACCCCAGCTACCATATGAAGCAACTGATGGACGACGAGGAGGAAGAGGAAAAGTCGATCGGACAGGGCGCCAGCCAGGCGTCGACAGCGACGACGAAACAGACCTCGGCGCCCTCTCAACCTGCGCAGGCGGCGGATGCAGCAGCGGCTTCCTCCAGCCAGGAGGCTGCCGAAGAGAAGACTTCGCCGCAGCCGACACTTTCGGACCTGAACACGGCTGCATCGGCTAACGGGCGACAGCAGAGCGGGGGTAGCGGCGACAGTAATCTCAAGACGACAGGAACTGCGATTCCATCCGCCCCCAAAGCAAGTTCGGCCAAGGTGACGACCAGAGGCACATCTGCCGGCTCGGCTGCGAGACGGGGCGGCAGTACGCAGAAGCGAGGCGTAAAGACCCTTTCGGAGCTACGCAAGCAACAGCGGGCGAAGAGACAGTCCAGTGCCAGTGGGTCGGATTCGGCATATCTGGATGAGCGAAACAAGCGTGCACAGCGGCGAGCCGAAAGCCGGCGCGAGGCGGTGGCGGCACAGAAGAGTGCAGGGGAAGAGGCGTCGGAGCAGGAGGAGGCCGCGCCAGACGTCATAGAGACCGGAGCGAAAAGCAAGCCGGCAACGCTTGTCGAGATGAGCAGTAACGGTGAAGGCACCGGGGGCGGGGCATCCGATAGCACAGTCGTTGCGGGCGAGGGCAGTACCGGTTCCGAAGAAGAGGCGGTAGCTGCGGTGACGGAGGATGTGGACGGCGAGGGTAGCGAGGAGACTCAGCTGTGACTCAGCAGGCTACGCCACTGGGTACCGATCCAATAGATGCCGATCCATTTGATGACAGCCGAATGGGGCTGCTCGAACATCTGGCAGAGTTGCGCAACCGGATGATCTGGATTGTCGGGGCGCTGTTATTCGGAATTGTCGTTAGCATTGCATTTGTCGAACCGGTTATTGCCTTTATTACCGAGCCTGTTACCAGCGCAGGCGGGTCTGAGACCGATGCAAACAAGCTGATTGCAATCGGTCCCACTGACACAATCTTTGTTTTCTTCAAGGTCATGTTCGTGATGGGCGTGATCGTTGCGATGCCGGTTTTGGTCTATCAGATCGTCGCCTTCATTGCCCCTGGTCTGTATCCCCACGAAAAACGAAGTCTGTTCCTGCTCTTGCCGGGGTTCATGGTCCTTTTCTTCGGCGGCGCGGCATTTGCCAATTTCGTCATGCTGCCGGTGGCGGTGGGCTTTTTGCAGAATTTTCTTGGCGACGTAATCGATCAGGAGTGGACGGTCGACCGATACATCGGATTCTTCACGCGCATTGTCTTCTGGATTGGCGTTTCCTTTGAAACGCCTCTCGTGATCGCGTTTCTAGCACGAATCGGCCTGGTTAGCGGGCGGCGGTTGCTGGGGATGTGGCGTCAGGCGATAGTGATCATCTCGGTTGTGGCGGCGATGATCACGCCCACGATCGATCCCATCAATATGACGATAGTCATGTTGCCGCTCATCAGTCTGTATTTCCTGGGAGTCGGGCTGGCGTTCCTGCTTTACAAGCCGCGGGCGCCGCGAGATTTCGATGAGATGGACTGGGGAAACGATGAAGAATGACCGGGAATCATTGATCGCACGTAAACACGAAGTGCTGCGGGAGTTGACGAGAGCACGACGGCAGTTGGAGGCCGCGAGTAGTGCAGATAGCCGCCGTCAGCGGAGCCGGCGTCAGCAGCTGGAGGGTGAAGTCGAGCAGTTGATGGCGGAAGAGTACCGGCTGCGTATCGCAATCGACCGGTCGAAGTATTGATGGGCAGGCCCCATCGCGGGGTCGACCGACGCCGGAGAGTCAAACGGGGCAGGCAGAAGGACGTTGCCTGCCCTGAGTTTTTGGTGGGCAGTTTTGAGTGCAGCCAGGCGCGTTGTTTAACATAAAGAGGGGACGTCTTGCAGGAACAGTTCGACGCATTCATCACTGCTGGATATGATCCTGACCAGCTTGATCGAGTCAGTGCGGCGGCCGGCGTTGCGCATAAGTCACTTGTGCCACTGGTGGGGATGCCGATGGCCTGGCACGTCGTTCGGGCTTTGAGGGAAAGCGATCGCATTGGCGAAATCGTTGTCGTTGGCATCGGGCCGGACGAGATCGACTTTGGTGTCCCGGTGCATCATGTGCCAAACCAGCCCAGTCTCTGGGCCAGCCAGAATGCCGGGTTGCGCAAACTCCGAGAACTGAATGCGGACGACCGCTATGTGATTGCTCTTTCGGCAGATATCGCGCTCTTATCCGGAAAGATTGTTAATCGCTTCATTGAGGCATGCGAACCGTTCGAGCATGATGTCTACTGGGGCATTGTTCGGAAAGATGTAATGCTGGCGGCGTTTCCAGAAAGCAGACGGACCTACTTGCCGCTGCGGGAGGGATCGTTTTGCAGCAGCGATCTATACCTGGGGCGACTGTCTGCCGGTTTTCACATCCAGGAGCGTATTCGGTATTTCATTGAAAACCGCAAGAATGTTCTGGCGCTGGTATGGAAGCTGGGACTGCCTACGATGTTCAAGTTTCTGCTGCGCCGCCTTGCCATTGCCGATATAGTGGACGTCGCCTATCGGATCGCTGGCGTGCGGGGGGGTCCGGTGGTTTTGCCGCTGGCGGAGGCTGGCATGGACGTGGACAAGCCGGAGCAGCTGGTGCAGGTGCGGGAGTATTTGGAGAGGAATCCCGATCATCCTGCCAATTCGCGTACACAGGAGCGAACTGCGGGACCTGGCGAGGACTGAGAATGCGAAGGCTCTTGGAGAGACTAGACGGGCTGGATGAAATGTACAGTGCCCGCGCGGCGCTGAAGGAAGATCAGCTGACGGCGCGTCACCCTCTATACTGGCTGGCACATGTCGGGGCGCACCTGGGCGACAGTGTCTTGTGGCTGCTCGTGACGCTCTTACTTTGGCGACGATCGCGGGGCAGCCGGCAGAAACAGAGGAGTCTGATCGGTTGGACTATTTCATTCGCGGGCGGCGCAGCAGGGACGATGCTGATCAAGCAGGTGGTGCGACGTCCCAGACCGGGCAGCGGACGTTTTTTGTACGGGGTGGGGCCTGATGAGCACAGCTTTCCGAGCGGGCACGGTGTGCGGTGCGGTGTCATATTGACATGGGCAGCCGCTCTATGGCCGGGCGCGGGCAAGCTTGCGCCGTTGCTGGTACTTTGGATCGGCTGGGCCAGAGTGGCGCTGAACATCCACTATATCGGCGACGTGGTTGCCGGGCTTGTCCTCGGCGCAGGTCTTTCTCAGATCATACGCAGGCGCGCTCTGGGTCGAGGCGAGAATTGAAACCGGCATTTGGGGTGCGTTCAGAATCTGCTATGCCGGTTGGGGCTACTGGCGCAGCTTGATTTCGTACTCGTAGTAAGCTTCCTCGGTGGTCACCGGCGTAAGTCCGCTGATAGCCAGAACAACCTCACTTTCTCTGTCCAATCCATCCAGATCGATGCGGAGGCTACCGTCGCTGTCGACGGACGCCCGTTCGAAGCCGGCGAGAGCGCCTTCGTGGAACACCATGGTCTGCACGAGCCACTCCTGCGGAAGAATATTGTCGGTCAAAAGCCAGCCTTCGCTCTCCCAGCCGTTCTCTCCGTCAGCCCAGTTTGTGGCGTACCCAATTGCCGGGATTTCGACTTCGTCGATAAACCAACCGGGTGCGTTCACTGCATCGTCGGTGACATATTCGAAGCGGATGGATACGCTTTTGCCGGCGTAGGCGCGCAGGTCAAAGGTCTCCTCGATCCAGCCGGGTTTCCTTGTAAGAAGGGAAGGCGCGCTCTGGGCTGTATAGGCGGCGCCGAAGCTGTTTCCGCTTGGGTTTGTGGTCGTGGTGCTCTGGCCGGGCAGGATATCCCATTTTCGGCCGTCGAGGCTGGCCAGCACATAGCCGTAATCGTAGTCTTCCTCGATGTCAAACCACATGCGTACGGTCATGGTCAGGTCATCGCCGGGAGAAACATTGGTGAGGTCGAGTTTTCGCGTAAGGCGAACGTCGGAATCGTCGGCCCGGTTGCTCCACCAGGCGCGGCCGCCGTTGAAGCGTTCCACGCCGGCAAAGCGAGTCGTTGTGTTGCCCTGGAAGTGAATCGTTGCGTTACCGCGCCCGCTAAGGGAGATGTAATCTACGCCGAAGTTGCGTACGGAAGCATTCCTGGTGCCCTGGGGCAAGCGACTGACCGATTCTGCCAGGGCGGGCTCAGGCGGCTGTAACTGTGCGTAGCCGGCAATGCCATGGCGGGCGAGTTCGTTGAAATCGCCGACATAGTTAGCGACGACCCAGTCGGCGAAGACTTCCTCGAAGGAGAGATTCAGGCCGGCCTCCTGCAGTGCGACGTCGAAACCGCGGGTACCATTGGCAGGTTGGGAAACGACGGCGCGTGTCATCTCCTCGCCGAAGCGCTGAAGGAAGTAGGCCATGAACAGGTAGGCACTGCCGTAATGGCGGGCGTTGTCATTGGGGTCGATGTTCCAAGTGTTCAGCTGGGTGTCCGGTTGCCTAGCATAGACGTAGGCAAAGCCAAGGTCGGGGGGATAGCCGGCGACCTCCTGGGCCAGTTCGCTCAGTCCCTCGTTGACCCAGGTTTCTTCATTGCGATCGTTGTGCCAGTGAACCATGTGCTGAAATTCATGCGCCAGAACCGTTTCGTACAGCTCGTAGTCACGGAGTTGACGTAGCCAGTCCAAGCTAATGGAGAACATTTCCTTCTGGTTGGAGAAGGGATTTGCCAGGGCGCTGAAGGCGTCGGCGCCGCTGAAGTATCCGGCGATTCCGCGTCCCAGGCGGCTTGCGTGCAGGATGTGCAGGCGGGCGTCGCCGTCGATTCCCGGGCTGGGCTCAGAGCCGAAAAAGGCGCGCACTTGCGGATAGATCCTTTGCGCGAAGCGGTCTGCGGAGGCAGCCATGGTTTCCAGGTCAAGCTCGTGGCCTAGTTCGGCCCAGAGGTAAACGATTTCATTTTTGTACAGTAACTCGGTCTCAACTTGAAAGTGCTCATTTGAGTCAACGTTGGAAGCCCAGAAAAAGATTCGGTCCCCGACTGCGTATTCGGGGGAAGATTCCGATTCGGGAATGGAATCTACACCCGGGCGAAGGCGCAAGGCCAGATCGCGCAGGTCCCGCGTTGGGACATAGACGGCTTTTCGGGCCTGAGAGTCGAGAGCGAGAGAGAGGGGCTGAAGCGCCTTGGCTGCCTCGGTGCGTTCTACGGGTTTTTCAACAGCGGGGGATGCCTGAGACGACTCTGAGGTATCCAGGCTCTGAACGCTGACTCTAGCCGGGCCGTCGGCGCCGCTGCCTGCGGGAAAGAGGTTATCCAAGAGGGAAGTGCAACCGCTCATCGCTATTGCGCCGGAAATGATGAAGGCTGCGACGGCCAGGCGCTGGAATCGCTTTTTTTCGTTATTCATGGGGATGGGTGGAGCGAGTTTTTCAGGTCGTAGCGCTGGGGACGGTAGGATGTTTGTGGGTTCGTTATACTCATCAGCCTGCGAGAACGTATCCGAATAGGTGCGCCGCGAAACGGCTGGCAGACCTGGGACGGCTGTTCGATTGAAGTCGCGGGGCGGTTGGGGTCATCGGCCAAGGACCCGATGTTCCAGTCCGGGGGCGATTGTGCGCTCGGTTGCGTCCCAGCTGATGGGCTGCGGCCGCGGGGCTTCGAAGTTGCGGAAGACGCGTCCCAGCAGGGCTACGGCGACACCGACGTATACGATGCTGCCGAAGAACCAGATAATGCCACCGCTGATCATCTGGTCCTGCATCGTGGTCAGTTCGGGAAGGGGCAGGCGTCCGGCATAGTAGCTGTAGGCGGGCGTGTTGCGGAATGCCAGGGTGACGCCGGTTACCATATTGGGGACCTCTCCCCCGAGGATTACAAAGATAAAGGCGATGGCAGGATGCATGGGTTGGCGCAGGCGCGGGCCTGTTCCAAGCGGATGCCACCAGAAAAGCATATAGGTAATCCAGACGCCCCACAGGCAGAGGCGATAGGCGGAAGGACGGATCAGGAGCCAGTTGGCGAAGACCGGCTCATGCCAGAGCAGGAAGACGCTGAAGGCGAGCAGCAAGATTGGGAGCGGGTGTGTCAGCCTGCGAATCAGAATCCCCGACCACGTAGACCTTTTGAGCTTGCTCACCGTCCAGCGGCGTGCAGAAGGCGGCAGGCCACGCAGGATGATGTGGGCCGGGCAGGCTAGCCAAAGGAGGGGCGGGGCCAGAAGCCCGATAAGCATCTGCTGCCCAGCCCTGCCGATGAGCAACTCCTGTTGAAGCGTTACCAGGGGCGAATGGAATGCCAATGCCAGTGCTGCCGTCCCCGCGCCGAAACTGACGAGGCGGGCAGTCGTTGCAAGAGGGGAGCGATTACGCTTCAACCGCAGCCAGCAGAGGATGTAAGGCAGAAAGATAGTCAGCAGGGCGGCGGCAGAGCCAGGATAGAGCTCCCAAGTGTTCAGAAGCTCCGGAATCGAGACATCCATGGATGCAAGCATAGTCGCGGGCGGACGATTTGCCAAACGGTGCACGGCAGTGGTCGGTAGTCAGTTGTCAGTTGTCAGTGGCCATTGATGGCTTGGGATCAGGGGGGTGGTGTACGGATGTTGTGGCGCATTATCAGGGCGGAGCGGCCATAGGCTGGATGTAAGAGAAGGATGGTGGTGTGCGGGGAGCAGAGGAGATGGGCGGGGAGAAAGTGAGCATTTACGAAAGGATGCTTCTGGTCGTTCGGGTGATCCCGTTTGGGCGGGTGGCGACCTATGGGCAGATTGCGTGGATTGCGGGGGCGGCTTCGCCGCGAATGGCCGGTTACGCGCTGGGGGGGTTGGCGGCCGATACTGACGTGCCGTGGCAGCGGGTCGTGAACGCTAAGGGAGGGGTCAGCCCGCGGGGGGATCCTTTGGCGACGGACCGCCAGCGAAAACTGCTGATGGAAGAGGGCGTGCGCTTCGAGACTGACGGGCGCATAGACTTGGACCATTTTGGCTGGGACGGGCCGGATCCGGAATGGCTGGAAGCAAACGACTTTACGCTTCTGCCCTGGCGCGCTCGCGGTTAAGGGGCGGCGGCAAGCGGGGAGCAGAGAGACCGCTGCACCGGGGCTATGTGCCTTCGGCCTCTTGTTGGGTCTGCCAGGCGAGACGGTTCTGCAGCAGAGACCGGGTAGCAAGCTGGAGGTCGGCATCGGCCAGGCCTCCTATGAGCGCGAAGACGCCGGCATAGGCCGCCAGCGCGGGCAGGATGGCGAGCCATTGATTGACGCCAATTGCGGAGAGGCCGTAAAGAAGGCATCCCATAGCGACGGCGGAGACCAACGGCCGCCAGACCAGATCCGGCCAGGGCGTGACGCCGACGCTGCGGTGAACACGGCGGGCAAAGAGAAGGAGCAGACAGATTTCGCTGAGGATGGTTACGACGGCGGCGCCGATAAAGTTGAACACGGGGATCAAGAGTAGATTGCCTGCCAGATTGAAAACGACGCCGAAGACAAAGGCCTTGGTGAGATAGCGCTGCTGGTCGGCGGCGATGAGGACGTATTGGGTCACGCTGTTTACGAAGCCAATGGGGATGCTCCAGATGATCACCTGCAGGGCCAGTACAGAGCCGCTCCTGGAAGACAGCCCGCCGCAATCGAAGGTCGCGATCGTCTCCCCAAGCATCTGGCAGAGGCGGTCGGAAACGACGGCAATTTCGCTGGACGCAGTGGTGAATTGAACGCCACCGAGCAGAAAGATGAGAGGCTGCGCTAACAGGGTAACCGCGACGGCCAGCGGCAGGCTTACGATGAGGAGTAGGCGAACGCCAAGCGTGTAGGACCTCAGCAGGGCTGCGCCTTCCTGCCTGGCCAGGCGGCTCATCAGCGGGAATATGGCCAGTGTGAATGTACTGGGGATGATGTTGAGACCGTCCAAGTATTTGAGGGCGACGCTGTAGAGACCCACGCTGGCGGCACCGACGAGGGGGCGGAGAATCCAGATGTCGATGCGCCAGAAGACCGTGGCCAGGAGGTGGTTGATCATGAGCGGGCCGCTGGTCGAAAGCATCCATTTTTGCAGTGCCCAGTCCCACTTCCATTGGGGCCTGAACAGCGTTGAGCGAACGAGCCAGTTCAGCCAGATGAGCTGGACTGTGTTGACGACCAGCGCTACCCACGCCAGACCGACGATTCCCCAGCCGAGCAGCAAGACCAGGGCGCCCAGCGTTACCTGAAGCAGCGCCATGGCGATGCCGAGGCCGGCGGTGTATTCCATCTTTTCGAAGGCGTTGAACAGACTGCTGAAGGCATCGGACCAGTTGGCAACCAGCATCACCAGTGCGAAGACGGCGACTGCTTGTATTTCTACGAGGCCGATTGGAGCCGGCGCCCCCAAGGTGCTCTCGACACCGGACCAGCCCGTCGTCATGGCCAGGAATGAGGCCCACAGGTTGGCCAAAGAGCCTCCCCAATTGGAAGCCCCGCCTACTGAGGAGGTGAACCGGGAGCCCCCGACGGCAAGAGCCATCAGAACGATGCTGACTGCCCAAAGGAGAGTGCGAAGGGACAGTACATTTGTCAGAAAGAGGCTGGACTTGCTTTTGTCGGCTGCGACTTCACGAGTGACCAGTGTACCGAGACCGTAGCGGCTCAGGATTTCGAAAATGCCGTACACGGCTATCACCCATGCGTATTGTCCTGTCCCTTCCGGGCCCAGTATACGCACGTACAGCATGGCAAAGACGAAGTAGATTATCCTGTTAGCCAGATTGAGGCCCATGGGGACGACAGAGTTTTTTGCGACGGTACGGGCTGCGCCGGCGGTCACTTCGGGGCGATAGAACCGTCCCCAGGCCCACCACAGCAGTAGCAACAGGCTGAGCATGGTTGCCAGGAAAGTGATATAGAGACCGAGCTTGAAGCTCATGGGGCTGTAGGTGAAGCGGACGGTCCACTGACCGCTTTGGGGCAGATAGACGGCACGAAGAGCCGAGTTTGCGCGGTGAATTGTCAGCTCTTGTTCGTCATTCTCATTGCCACCAAAGGGCCGCAGATAGGCTTTCCAGCCGTCGAAGTAGGCGTCTGTGAGGACCAGCCAGCCTCTGTCGCTGAGGTTGACGTCGACGAAAACGGTGTTGGCGGTGTAGCGGCTGATTGAGGTGTCTGCCGTCGCTGGGCTGGATGGGATGAGGGCTTCGTTCGCGGCTGGCGCTTCCTCGATGAAAACGGTCCGACGCAAGTCTGCGTCGAGGAGCGGCTGCTCGGCGACGGGCAGAACGACCGCCTCGGAAGCAATGAAGGCGCGGGGGAAGACCTCGAGGTTTTCGTAGACTCGAAGGGCGTCATCTTCGTAGACCTTCCGCCACGAGTTGGAATTGGGGACGACCAACTCCGACAGAATGTACTTAACGCCGAGAAGGTCGAGGAGGGGATTCTCCAGCGCGGCGAAGGGATTGTGGTTGTTGGCCGGGCCGGCGGAAGCGTAAAGCGGGGCGATGCGGTTGTAGAGCAGTTCGCCGCTCTGGTCGGCGACGCGATTCATCAGGTCAACGTACTGCTTTGGAATAATCGAGTCGTAGCCGCGGATGTCCTGCCATCCGTAATACATGCCGACATTGGCGTTAAAGGTCTTGCTGCCAGGAGGGTCGAAGGTGGTGAAGCGGAAGGGGGCATAGCGGATTTCGGGGCGAGAGCCTGCGTTCTCTTTTTGATTGATGAACCGTACCACCGGGGGCACATTTCTGAGTGGCGACAGGGCCGGGTCGGCGGCGGGGTTGAAGGCGCCGTGGACGGCGAATAGTTCGAGTGCGAGGAGAGCGACAGAGGAAAAGGGAAGCAATGAGACGAGGCGTGCCCTGGATTTGTGACTCCCGGGCGCGACGTCATTTGTACTTTCTCGCCCGGCGGTCCTGTCATCCGTTCTTGTGAGTCGCCACAGGAGCAGCCCGGCCACAAGCGCAAAGGCGCCGAAGCGGGCGATGCCGACGCTCTGGTATCCCCAGAACATGCGTCCATCGGCAAATGCCGCTTGGGCCAGATCGGATGCTTCCACAGCCCTTTGTGCGAGGTTTACGAAGGGTGAAGGAATGAAGTAACTGGCAGCGACGGCCAGGAGGGCGGTCAGGCCCGCGGCAGCAGCAGAAAGGGGGAGAAGGCCTATGAGCCAGGTGAAGCGGATGCGGAGTCGTCCGAATGCGAAGAAACGTTGATTGCTGGTATTCGAGCTGAAGGAGAGGGCTTGCTCCAATCCGATTCCGCCGAGAAGTGACATTGCCAGGGTGAAGGGAAAGACCCATCTGAAGGGGCTGTGAAGCTGGTCCCAGCCGGGCAGGCCGTAGAAGAGGAGGGCGTAGAGTGGCGTGCCGAATGCAAAGAGCAGGGAGACCAGCGCCAGCGAGGCGAAGAGAAACGTGGGCACGCGTAGCTGACTTTGTGCGCTGTGCGGCATACGGGGATTTTGGTTGCCCGAACGGAAGACGGAGGTTGCCAGGGGGACGCCGACCGCGAGCGCGGCCAGGAGCCATGTACTGACTCCGACATAGTTGCCGCCCTCCACGTAGTTCTTGATGCCCCAGAAGATGGTATTGCTGGCCTCCCCCAGCCAGTTAACGGTCGCCGGCTGCCAGCGGAGAGCCCAGAGATCGAACCAGTGGTGATGGCTGGGGTTGCCAAAGATGTCGGGCAGGAGGAATGTAAGGATGTGGCGGTCCGGCCAAGCCCAATCGAGGATCTGCCGGTACGAAGCGGAGCCTTCGCGGAAGTTCTGCTGCACGAGCTCGTAGAGGGGCAGGAGTTGAACTGCGCCTGCGGCAAGGCCCAAGAGGGGGATCAGGAGGATCCAGCCGGCGATTTTGGCCAGCGCGTGCAGGACGTGCCTTCTTTTGCCTTCGCGGCGGGGTTGGTCAGAGGAGGGCGTCTGCGCCTGGTGATCACCACCCGGGTGTTGAAGTCTCCGCCATGCTACGAGAAGGCGAACGATGGTGTAGATACCCGCCACGAGCAGGATATAGTAGAGGAACTCAGGGTGACCGGCGAGTACAACCAACCCGACTATTCCTATACCGGCTACCACATAGGGGATTGGGCGAAATCCGGCTACGCCTTTCTGCTCCTGCTTCTGGATCATTCTTTCGATTGTCGCCAGTAGGAGAGGCAGCCAGGAGGCGGCGGCGATGACCATGGTGAAGACGACGCTTACAACCATGAAGCCACTGAACTGAAAGGCGACGCCGCTGAAGAGAGCGGCCACGGGCCGCAGCTTCAGTACGCGGCCGAGCAGATAGGCGTTGACCCCGGCGATGGCCAGCTGGATTGCGGTGAACCACCCGAATGCTATCTCGATAGGTAGGAGGTAGAAGAGTGCGCTCAGTGGGTAGGCGGCACTGGCCTGGCCGGCTGCGAAGAAGGGGGCTCCGGTAAACAGTTGCGGGTTCCAGAGCGGAATCTCATTCTGCTGCAGTGTTCGACGCACATGCAGTTTCCAGACTGCATTTTCGAGGACGAGGTCGCTCAGCAGCTCGTTGTGGGGTGTAATGCCGGGCTGCAGTGACTGCCACGGCTGGAAGCGGTAGAGGTTGTCATAGGGCAGCAGCGTTTTGCCGGTGAAGAGAACCGGTCCGAACCAGATAAGGGGTAGGAGGGTCAGGAGGGCGAGGGCGAGCAGGTCGGGGCGGAAACTATGTAGCCGGTGCATTACGTTGGCCAGGCAGCGCGGCGACATCTAACGGTGCGGAGCAGGCCGGCCGCTCCTCATGACTGCCGGAGGCTGAGTCAGCGGCTCCCTGGCGCCAGACACACGCTTGCGATGCCGCCACAGCAGTTCCCAGACGCGCCAGACTGACTCCACTTTGACCGACACATTCATTTTGCTCTGGCCGACACGGCGATCTTCAAAGTGGATGGGGAGCTCGATGATGTGGAATCCAAGCTTTTCGCTGAGGTAGGCCATTTCGACCTGGAAGATGTATCCGTTGCTTCTGACAGTGTACAGTTTGATATCCTGAAGCGCGCTGCGCTGCCAGAGTTTAAAGCCGGCGGTCATGTCGCGTACGCGGATTTTCAGGACAGTGCGGCAGTACATGTTGGCCCATTTGCTGAGAAGGCCCCGCCACCAACTCCAGTTCTCGTCCAGCGTACCGCCCGGCACATAACGGCTGCCGATGACAACGTCCATGCCTGTGGCGAAGACGACGCCGAGCATCTGCAATATGTAGGACGGACTGTGGCTGAAGTCGGCATCCATCTGAACGATGAACTCTGCCCCATCGGAAAGGGCGCGCTGAAAGCCGGCGACATAGGCGGTGCCCAGTCCGCCTTTTCGCGGGCGATGGATAACCGACATCCGCTTTTGGACCTGGTTATAGCGTTGCGCCAGTTTGTCGGCCAGTGCGCCGGTGCCGTCGGGGGAGTCGTCGTCAACGATGACCAGGCGCAGGTTCTTCAGTGGCAGAGTGAAGAGGGTCTCAACCAACTCCTCCAGATTTTCTGCCTCGTTGTAGGTAGGCACGACGACGGCAAGCGCTGCCGCGTGCAAATTGGGGGCATCCGCGTCAAGGGCGATGGCTCCCGGAAGATCCTTGGCGGCCTCAGTATGCAGAACGCCCTGGAGACCGACTGGTGCCGATGCAGATTGCAGTGGGTGGGATTGAGGCTTACGCCTGTATGCAGGACCGTTCACTTTAGCTCTTAGAGTCACATGTTTGGTTGTGGCACGATAGGCCTACGTATGGCGAACAGTTGATGTTCGTGCCTGATGGGAAGGCAAGAAGGACGACTTCCATTAGAACACAACTATTGTCTTTCCGCCACAACATCGCTATACTGAAGTCCGAGAGAAGAGTGCAAAACACCAGCAGATATTCCGGCGGCCAGACAAGGGCCGCCGACGATTTCCTCACCGGCCTTCCCCAGTCAAGAAAGTTGCAGGTTTCATGAACAGAGGCGAATCCAGATATGATTGACGCCGAGAAATTGATACGCAGGTCAGGCCATTTGCTACAGTCGAGAACTAGGTTACATTTTACTATGGGGAAGCGCGGGGTGTTGACGTGCGTCTTCTTGGGCCTTAGTCTGGTGTTGCTGGCCGCGTGCGTGCCGATTCCTGAGGAAGATCCCAACCTGGCCCTGGCGCCGGAGGTTGCTGAGGTTGAAGAGGAGAACGCCCTGCCTCCAGGGGTGGTGCCGTTGGAGAGGGTTAACGGCGCAGTGGTTTCGCAAGGTTCGGTAGAGGAGGAAGCAGCGCCAAGCGAGAGTACCGCGCCTGCGATTCTGACGGTAAGGCGACCCAGAGCCAACATTCGCAGCGGACCCAGTGTCGACTTTCAGATTGTGGGCAGGGCAGTGGAAGGCGATACCTTTACCACGACCGGACAGACGGCTGAAGGATGGTGGCGCGTTTGCTGTATCGAAAACGAGGACAGTGCAGAAGAGGAGACTACCCAGACGGCCTGGATGTCTCAGATTGTGGTGACGCCGGACGAAAACGCTGAGGCACTGCCCACTTTGATTCCTCTCTTTCCTGAGGACCTTGCGGCCTCCTGGAATGTTCAGTATGAATGCGGTTCGCGGCGCTGCGCCGTCAATGAGTGTTCCGCTGTTTCCAGAACTGAGATACATAACGATCGGGATCTTCGCTGGTTAGCGATCAATCGCATCGTTACCTGGGAGGAGGCGTGCGGAGAGGATTCTACGTGGCCACACCAGATTGACCGTATTGAGGGTACGGAGCGCTATCCTAACTCGACCGGTCTGTTCTTTTTCAACTACTGGCTTGGGCCCCGGCCCGGGATTGCCAATGCGCTCTTCCACCTGGAATCGGGAGAAGAGATTGAGGTCTGGTGTAGTGATGAACAGATAGCGGAGGTTGCAGAGGAGAGCGGTTGGACGACGGTATACAATGGTCTGACTTGCCATGACGTACGCACAGGCATGCTCGTCTCGATGCAATACACGAAGCGCTGGTTCTTCACCGGGGAGTTCGAGGGCGATAAGTACGACCGGGCCTATTTCGGTGATTTCGAAGTCTACAGGGTTAAGCTAGACCAGACGAACGCGCTGCTGGCGATTGTCAATGCAAGGGCGGCCGAATAACTGGAGTTGACGTACCGACCTCAGTCAGATAGTGTCCTCGCAGTTGCAGGCCCGGCCCACGCCGGGCCTTGTTTTTTCTGGCTCAGGGAGTTACCAAGCCATGCACTGTGTGCGTAGTGTGTGCGGTCTGTCTGGGCGGAATGTACCGTCCGTATTTGTGTAGCGGGCTGGCGATGGTCATAGCGGTGAACGATGGGCCTGATTGGGCGTTGCCTCTCCTACCTTGCCTGCGCGGGCACATACTTGGAATCCGCCAAGACGCGGGGTGGGGTGGGGGGTTAATCCCGGTCGCAGCGGGTCGTCAAGGTCAATTTG
>VXOE01000112.1 GCA_009840225.1 Caldilineaceae bacterium SB0662_bin_25
GGGCGGAGCCCCCGCACAAGGGAGGGCCGAATAGGCCCGACCGCCCAAATGCAGTAGTCAGTAGTGAGTAGTCAGTGGTCAGAGGGGGCGTTTTTCTTACCATAGAGTTGAATGCGGACTGGACTGTGCTGAGTTGCTACCCAAGGTTTGGGAGAGTTTGCCCCATTTTGGGATGCACCGGTTTTGGCGGCGCCTGGCACCATTGCGCGGCGGGAGTTATCGAGCCGTTGTGGGCGTGATTATAGATGACTTTCGGCCCTCCCTGTGCTATCATTCTTCGTAATTGTCCATTAACGGTTGCCAGTTGTCGGGTAGTGCGCGGCCAGGGGAACTGTACACCAACGACCAGCCACAAACTCGGGCTTTTGCAGGTGCGCAATCGATGCGGTTGCAGGGGCCTTCGACCACCGGTTTAAGGAACGCGCCACCGTGTCAACGCAAGCAGCAGTCCGGGTCCAGTCTTTCGGCACGACCGTCTTCGCCGAGTATTCGGCCCTGTCACTTGAATACGATGCCATTAATCTTGGGCAGGGTTTCCCCGATTTTTCCCCACCGGACTTTGTGATTGAGGCGGCCCGCACCGCGCTGGTCTCCGGCCACAATCAGTACGCGCGCAGCGCGGGTCATCCGCGGCTTGTGAATGCGCTGGCGGCGGTGTACAGCCCGGTTTTCGATCGCGAGTTGGATGCACTGACAGAGATCGTTGTGACCACGGGCGCGACCGAGGGGATTTACGCCACGGTGCAGGGGCTGGTGGACCCGGGCGATGAGGTGATCCTGATCGAGCCGTTCTACGACAGCTACCCGCCGTCGGTGATTATGGCGGGTGGGACACCGGTGTATGTTCCTCTGCGGCCCAAACCCGGCGCCACCAGTGCGGCGGACTGGCGGATCGATATGGAAGATCTGCAGGCCGCGATCAGCCCGAAGACCAAACTGATTATTATCAATACGCCCCTTAACCCCGTGGGCAAGATGTACAGTCGCGAGGAGCTGCTGGCGCTGGCGCAGGTCGCGCAGGAGCATGATCTGCTGGTGCTGAGCGATGAGGTCTACGAGTGGATGACCTACGACGGCACGCCGCACGTGCGGATTGCGACGCTGCCTGGCATGTGGGAGCGCACGGTTACGCTGGGCAGCGCGGGCAAGACTTTCTCCGTGACCGGCTGGAAGATCGGCTGGGCGATTGCGCCGGAACCGCTGGCGCACGCTGTGCTGATGGCGCATCAGTGGATCCCTTTCGCGGTGACAACGCCTCTGCAGGAAGCGGTGGGCGCGGCGTTTGAGCAGGTGGAAGAGCGCAACTACCTGCATGAACTGAGCGTTATGTACCAAGGCAAACGGGAGATCCTGCTGTCCGCCCTGAACGATGTCGGACTGCCGCCGGTGACGCCCCACGGCAGCTATTTTATTCTCGTGGATACGACCGACCTGGACCCGCCTCTGCCTACGGACGACCTGCGCGACGTGCAGATCTGCCGCTGGCTGACGAAGGAGATCGGCGTGACCGCGATCCCGCCCTCCGCATTTTACAACCCCGAACACAGCCATCTGGCCGAGAATGTCGCCCGCTTCTGCTTCTGCAAGACGGATGCGATTCTGGAGGCCGCGGCGACGCGACTGCGCACGAATCTATAACTCCCCACAGCCAGCGTACAGTGTCTCATGGCCAGTGACTGCACTGACCACAAAACACTGACCGCTGAACATTTACCACAGGACACTGGATATGGAATTACGGGTAGAACAGGGGAATATCGCTGAGAGCGATGTGGATCTGATCGTCATCAATCTGTTCGCGGGTGTCACCGCGCCCGGCGGCGCGACCGGGGCGATCGACCGTGCGCTCAACGGCGCGATCAGCCGGTTGATCGCGCAGGGGGATTTCAGCGGCGAGGCCGAGACGACCGCGCTGCTCTATGCGCGTGCGAATGGCGGCGCGGCTGGGGATGAAGAGGCTGACGCGGGCGGGCTGCGTGCGCCGCGGGTGCTGATCGTCGGTCTGGGTAGCAGCGAAGGGTTTGGGCTGGGCCAGATCCGTAGGACGGCGGCGGTGGCGGCGCAGGCCGCGGCCAGGTTGAAGGGCGTCAAATCGATGGCGACGATCGTTCACGGCGCCGGTATTGCCGGTCACGACGCGGCCGCGGCCGCGCAGGAGGTGGCGCTGGGCACGATTCTGGCCAGTTACCGGGCCAAACGCTATGGTCGAAAGGAGGACGACTCGGGATTGGCGAGTTGTACGGTGGTGGAGTACAGCGCGGCCAAGCTGGAGGACGTTGCGCGCGGCGTAACTCGGGGTGAAGTGATCGGCCGCGCGGTGTGCAGCGCGCGCGATCTCGTCAACGAGCCGGCCAATCTTCTGACGCCGGTTGAGATGGCGGCCAGGGCGCGGGCGATGGCGTCCGATGTCGGCCTCAAGTGCACGGTGCTGGACGAGGCTGCGATGGAAGAGGAGGGCATGGGGATTCTGCTGGCGGTGAGCCAGGGCAGTGTGAATCCGGCCCAGTTTGTCATTTTGGAGCATGCGCCGGCCGGCAGTTCGGAGGCGCCGCTGATTTTTGTGGGCAAGGGCATCACGTTCGACACGGGGGGTATCAGCCTCAAGCGCACGGGCGGCATGTGGGCGATGAAGGACGACATGGGGGGCGCGGCGGCGGTGATCGGCGCGATGGAGGCGATCGGCCGGCTTGGCGTCCCGCGGCGGGTGATCGGGATCGCGCCGTGTGTGGAGAATATGCCGGACGGTGAAGCTTTCCGGCCGGGCGATATTGTCACCGGCATGACCGGCAAGACGGCGGAGATCATCAGCACAGACGCGGAGGGGCGGCTGATCCTGGCGGACGCGCTGGCGTACGCGGCCCGTTTTGATCCGGTCGCGGTTGTGGACCTGGCGACGCTGACGGGTGCGATCGGCACGGCGCTGGGAATTCATATTCGCGCCGGTCTCTTCAGCAACGACAACTCCTTGGAAGAGAATTTGATGGCCGCGGCCGACCACAGCGGGGACCTTTTGTGGCCGTTCCCGATGGATGCGGAGTACGAAAAGCCGATCAAGAGCGACATGGCCGAGGTCAAGAACAGCGCCGGGCGGTCCGGCGTGAGCAGCAGCGCGAAGTTTATCGAGCATTTCACTGAAGGCTACCCCTGGGCCCACCTGGACATCGCCAATATGGTGCTGGCGGACAGCCGGATCAATGCGGAGACGCCGAAGGGCGCGACGGGATACGGCGTGCGGCTGCTGGTTGAACTGGCAGAGCGGTACGCGGCCGCCTCCTGATTTGCGGTTGGAGGCGGGCGAGCGTCAGGAACCGGAAGCCGGTGACTGAGGATTGTAGAACTGTAGGAGATACATGTATGCGGATGAGAATGGTGCGGCGGTTGGGTTGGGGTGTTTTCGGCGGTCTGTTTCTGGCGGGCGCGCTGCCGAAGTTGACGCTGGCCGCGGGGACGGAGCAGACGGTTGGGACGGAGATTACGACGGTGATGCCGGCGATGGTGCCGCTGCTGGGGGCGGCGGCGGGGATTGAGCGCTTGATGGAGCTGGGCTGGCACTACCTGGAGTGGGGTGCGCTGCGTTTTTTGGGCTGGCGGCCCAGCGATCTCAAGTCACCCGGCTACGTGGCGTTCAAGCGCAGCACCAGCCTGCTGGCGGGCATTTTCCTCGGCGTTGTGGTCTCCAACTACAGCGGCATGCGTCTGATGGCCTATCTGGGCCAGGCGCTGCCCGGTTTTCTGGTGCAGGTCCCGGATATGTGGGACATTCTGGTTACGGGGCTGATGATCGGGGCGGGAACGAAGCCGACGCACGACCTTCTGGGGATTATCACGCAGGTGAAGAATCTGATCGGGAGCACGGCTTTGAAGCAGCGGGAAGAGGCCGGCGCGGCGCTGGCGGACAGTATATTGAAGCTGCGGCAGGCCGATGCGCCGGCATCGTACCGTGTGGATGTGCCGGGGGTGGGCGCGACACAGGTGCCTGGTGCGCCGGCGCAGGCTGCGCGTAATCGGATGCTGGATGAGAGCGGCGGCCGGCGCCGCGAGCGGAACATTGATCGCTATGCGAAGGCCCTGCATGATAATTTGTATAGTGGGAATTGAGGGGGGAGGAGTGCCCCCTGTATCACTTTCGAATCGAAGGGCCGTTATAGGGTTGAACCTGGTCGACGCTCAGACAAGCCCCTGAAGAAGCCAGAGTCGAGATAGGACAAGCTCACGACATTTGTTGCAGTGTAGTTGATCCCCATCACCGGACCAACAGTTTAGCTGTCATGGAAGGAATAGCGGAACCTCCCGCTCTTCCAGCCTCCATGCCGCATAGGCTAGAGATTGGTCGAAATTCTCCTGTTAAAGATAAGAGTAGGCTGCCAGGATCCAGTCGGCTGACGGCCCGGCTGCCCATAGGTCTACGACGGTTCCAACCGTCACACACTGCCCCCGGATACATGCTTTGCCGCCCATCACTGTAGGGTCGAAAGTTATTATTGGGAGTGCTTCCATACTCCACCTTTGCGTCATGTCTTCCACTTCCCGCCATCTCAGGCCATCATCAGGCAATCGCCTTGTGACTCCAATATAGGGCGGCCAAATTCGCGCGCCGTGTCAATCCACAAGGCAGCCCTACCGTCTCAGCAAGAAGCTCAAATTCAGGTGTGCCGACTGTCGTAAGGAGTTCTCCGTGCGGAAGGGCACGATCTTTGAGAAGAGCAGGCTTCCGCTTCAAAAGTGGTTTGCCGCCGCTTGGCTGACGGCCTCACGCCGCAAGGGCATTCCCTCCACCTAGCTGGCCCGTGAGATAGGCGTCACGTAGAAGACGGCTTGGTTCATGTTGAGCCGGTTGCGGGAAGTGTGGGCGAACCTTGAAGAGCCGGTCGATCCCTTTAACGACGAGGATTAAGTAGACGAGACCAATATCGGCGGCAAGGAAAGCAACAAGCATGAGGGTCAGAAGCTGAAGGCGGGACGGGGACCAGTCGGCAAGATTCCGGTTGCGGGAGCCAGAGATCGGGGCGACTGATGCGTCTGATGGGCATTCAAGCTATCTACCCCAGGAGAAGCAGCAGTTCGCCTGGCAAAGGGCACAAGCGCTATCCCTATCTTTTGCGCAACCTGCCGATTACGCATGTCAACCAGATCTGGAGCGCAGACATCACCTAAGTGCCGCTGCTGCGGGGCTTCATGTACCTGGTTGCTGTTATCGACTGGCACAGTCGTTATGTGCTCGCTTGGCAGCTTTCCAACACTCTGGACGGCATCTTCTGTCTCGATGCTCTGCGTCAGGCGCCCAGCATGGGTCGACTAAAGATCTTCAACACCGATCAGGGCGCACAGTTCACAGCCGATGCCTTCACCGCCTGCCTGCTCGCAGCCAACTTTCAAGTCAGCATGGACGGCCGCGGCCGCGCTCTCGACAACGTCTTCTGCGAACGTCTATAGCGCAGCGCCAACTATGAGAACATCTACCTTCAACAGTATGACACAGGACAACAGCTGCAGGCTGGCTTGACCGCCTACTTCGACTTCTACAACCATGGGCGAACACACCAAAGTCTCAACTACCGCACGCCGGCTGAAGAGCACTTCGTGCTCTGATGGCGACAGACCGCCCGTTGCCGATCAGAGCCGGCCCTACTCGCTCAGATGCACCTTGTTTTTCCCATTTCGTGGTCTGGCGATCGGGGCCAACCATACCCTTTTTTATCATCGACAGAATGGAACGGTTCGAGTACACTCATCTTGCTCACCGAGTACTGCCACTGGAGCTATGTTTGATAAACCCTATTTTATAAGAATGCAAGAGCGCCCGCTGACTTCCGGCACGGACTACGCAATACGCACAGCACGTAATACGAGGGGAATCGCGTTTTCAATCTGAACGCACATGAAGAGGGGGAGACTTGCGCCATGAAACGCATAGACTTTGAATATTATTGGACAGAGCAGCAACCGGTGGATGGCAAGATCTATGGCATCAAGGAGATTCTGGAGGACGCCGATCTGGGGGGCATAGACCTTGTGGCGCTGATCGCAGGTCCTATTACAAATCCCAACAATTGCGGATTGGCAGAATTTGTGAAGGATGAGCCGCGTCTCATCGGCTGTTGCCAGATCAATCCGTTGTTTGGGCAGGCTGCGGTAGAGGAACTGGAAACAGCCGCCACGCAGTGGGGCATGCCGATTCTGAAATTAATGTCGGTTGCGTGCAATTACCCGATCTATGGGCAGGCGCCGCTGCCTGTGCTGGACAAAGCGCGCGAACTCGGGCTGCTCGTGAACATCCACTCCGGCGCTTACCTCAGCACGCCGGCCCAGGTTGGACTGGTGGCTGCCCGCTATCCTGAGTTGCCTATCATCATGGAGCACATGGGGTACCGCGACGGGCTGGGCGAAGCCATAGAGGTGGCCAAAGTTTTCCCCAACGTCCATCTCGGCACGAACACGGTTGCCGAACCGCTGATGATCAAACGAGCCGTTCAGGAGGTCGGCCCTGAGCGGGTCTGCTTTGCTTCGAATGGCCCCGGCGTGCCGATGGATTTCGCGGTGGAGTCGATTCGCCGGCTCAATCTGGGCGAGGAAGCCGAGGGGCTTGTGCTTGGCGGCAATCTCGCCCGCCTCTTGGGCATCGAGTAAGAAGAGGAACTCCAATGAACTTAGCTCGCTACGAACAGATATCGCCGCGCCAAGGACTTAAGGACGTTCTGACGCGCTCGGTGAATCACTTGGTGGCGATGCCGCGGGAAAGGTTATTCCGCGATTTCCATACCGACCCGGATGGCTGGGCTTACGGCGGCGACTTTGTTGGCCGCTGGCTCGACGGGATGGCGCATTATCACCGAATGCCCCAATTCCGAGAACTGGAATCCGGGGTCATGGACGTGGTCGAACGGTTGATTGATTTCCAATCCTCGAACGGCTTCTTCGGCCAAAACTACATTCAGGCTGAGTACGGAGGCACGTTGCAGATCGCGAATGCGCTCCTGGAGACGCACCGCACGTTTGGCAATCCGTCCGCTTTGGAGGCCGCGACGCGCGCCGTGGAATTCTTCATGATCCATGTTTCTCCGGCTCACGGGGCCAAAGCTCGTCCCAAGCTGGACACGACCTATATTCCTCCCGAATCGGGCCGCTCCCGCATACGCCCTGATAGGCTGGTGCCGATGAACCAGGGCTATCGCTGGTTTTTCTCACTGGATATCTTTCCCCGCTATTACCACATGACCGGAGATCGACGCGCGTTGGACTATGCGCGGGCAGTCTTTGAGCAGGTCGAGGTTCTTAAGCCATGCGAGGACTATGCCGGCATCACCGGCAACTTCCACGTTCTGATCCATGTTTATCGCGGCTTGCTGGCACTGTGGGAAAGCACAGGTGATGACGACATCCTGCAAAAGACGATCTCTTTCTGGGAGTGGATCCGCGACACGAAAGCGCACGTTTCCGGCGGCGTGCAGGAGTGGCTCATAGCCGGTGAGCGTATTGGCCGGCCGGCCGTCGAGGACCGGGACGAACTGTTCTTCAGCGGCGAGAAGGAAGGGCGGGACAAAATCGACGAGACCTGCACTGTTTCAGACTGGATGATGTTGAGCTTTGAGTTGTACCGGGCTACCGGCGAGAGCCGTTTCCTGGATATGGCAGAGCACATCTTCTTCAACCACCAACTGTTCGACTTCGCCGCCAACGGCGGCTGGTGTGGTCATCGCAGCTTGTGGGGCGATTCCGGATGCGTGTGGGACTTCTGCTGCTCTCATCACGGTCCACGCTGCTTGGCGGATGCGCTCCGATATGCGCTGATGGCTGAGGACGACAGGGCCACGGTGAACCTGTATGTGCCGCTGGAAACGCAGGTCAGCACGGCCCGCGGCACAGCCCATCTGATTATCGAGCCGGCGCCCGATATGAGCGCGGCCCTGATCACCTGCGGCCAGGCGACTGAGGGTGAGTTCAACCTGCGTCTGCGTTGCCCGCCTTGGAGCGAGGAGATAGCGGTCGAGGGCGCGCGGTTGCAACCGGATGGTGGAATCGAGATAAGCCGCCGCTGGCAGCCAGGAATGGCGGTTGAAGTACAGTTCAAGTCGAGTTGTCGCCTTGAAGTTCGCAGCGGCGGCGCCGGTATAACCATCGGCTCCCTGGGCAACCCTGTGGGGGCGGTGCGCTCCGGCCCCTGGGTGTATGCGCTGCGCGAGGAGGAACTGGGCGACTTCGGCCTTCGCCCCGAGTCCGTGAGCGTGGAGGTCAGACAAGCGGATGGCGTAACTCGGACACTCCTGCACCTGCCGGCCGACGCGGACCGACTGATTGCGGTTCACTCCAACGCGGCGCTGTCTCCCGGATCAGCTGGGCTTGAGTTCCTGACTCTTGTGGCTGACGAACTGGTTTACGCGAGTGGAAGGTACAAAGCACAGAGTTTCAGTAATTTCATCGAGACGCCGGTCGCCGGTGCCGGCACGGTTACGCTGGAAATCCGGTCGCGTGGCAGCGACGTTCCGCTGGCGTTGGGGCGCTGGCGTGATGTACGCATTGTCACCAGCGATGGCAACATCACCTTTCTGGATCGTGCTATCAAGGCCGGCGGGGGAAATGTTTCGTTGCGAACCGTCTATTTCGACCACGAGCGGTCACGCATCCACGCGCTGGCGGATGGCACCGTGCAAGCCGTCGTATGTGATCGTGCGGGACAGGAGAGGACGGTCCTTCTTGCAACGCTTCCGGCGATGGGCAATGAAGTGGAGGATCCGGACTACGATCAGACAGGGATTGGTGCAGTCCAACTCAAACCGGATCCTTTCCGGGTCTGGTTACCTCTCTGTACACACTCTGTCGTGTAGCGGGGCGTTCCATGGTATATGGAGAGGGGGTGAGCAAGGCGGAATAGAAAAAAGACGGACAGCTTGATCTTTCCACAAGGCAATTTCAGATTCTAATGTAAGTTCAATTTGATACCAAGAGTTTTTCGTACTCTGGGTTGAGTTCAAATTTAGGCCATAGACGAGACACGACCCTTTCAGGATGTGCATTGATGCGGTTGATGAAGGGTTTGCAGGCGTCAGAGAGGTGGCGCATGGAAGGGTGGCAGTGGTTGTGCGTAACCTCTTCTCGCATCCAGCGCCAGAGATTCTCAATCGGATTGAGGTCGGGACTGTAGGCAGGCAGCGGGAAGAGAGTAAGACCGAGTTTGGCGGCGGCAGCCTGAACGGCTTTGGCTCGATGCCAAGTGGCGCCATCCCAAATAATGACGACAGCGCCCGGCCCAACGCCCAGCCAGTCAGCCATGCGCTGCAAGAACTGAATCGTGTGTTCTTTGTTACAACTGCCTTCGTTCCAGATCAAACACTGTCCTGCGCCAAAATCGTAGGCGCCATACCAGTTAATGCGATCCGAGAGCGGAGCAGAGTCACCCGATAGGCAAGATTCGAACCCGGCTTCTTCCCTCTTCTACGACAACCAAAGCGCCGGAAGCCAGCTCGGTATCATTTTGTCGGAGGGCAGCGAGGATCACGTCACCAAGCCGGTCCGGCAAGACATCTGCAGCACGGAACTGAAGCACACTCGGCCCGGTTGCGTGGGATAGAGCCAGCATGGTGCCAAAATCCAGATCGTGCGTAAACACGACATATTTGTGAGCTACGGCCCACTCCATGATGGCCGCGTCGCTGGCCAGTGGGTCGCCAGCCGTGGACCAGTGAACCTCCGACCACCCATTGCCCTTCAACAGCGACACCCAGTCAGGCGACAGGTTCATATCGACCACGAGTTTTACGGTCATGGGTGGGAAAGCGGAACCTCCCGCTCTTCCAGCCTCCATGCCGCATAGGCTAACGATTGGTCGATATCTTCGCGTTCAAGGTACGGGTAGGCTGCCATGATCTCATCGGCTGATCGTCCAGCCGCTAAAAGGCCTACGACGGTTCCAACCGTCACCCGCAGTCCCCGGATACATGCTTTGCCGCCCATCACTGTAGGGTCGAAAGTTATTCTTGGGAATGCTTGCATACTTCACCTTTGCATCATGTCTTCCACTTCCCGCCATCTCAGGTCAGCATCAGGCAATCGCCCTATGGCTCCAATCTGGGGTGGTCAAACTCGTGCGCCGTGACAATCCAATGCGTTGTTGAGCTACTGATGCTTAGGAAGGCAATTTCCTGCGTGTCGTCTTTTTCCGCGCAGTTTTGGCACATCGGCCACAAAAGTGCCGGCAGCACTAATCCGGTGGATAACAATTCTGCATTGTGGCCGCCAGTCTGCCAGCAACTACACCCTACGCCGGCTCCACGAAGACGCGTACGTCGTAGAAGCTGGCGGAGGCGCCCATGTCGGTCTCGTCCTGGGGGGTGAGCTGGTTGACGTTGCGGCCGTCGGGGCTGTGTTTGTTCCACCAGATGCCGGGGGCGAGGACGGTGCCGGCCATGATCTCTTCGGTGACGCGGGCGGTGAGCTCAACTTCGCCGAGCTCGTTCCAGACGCGCAGCCAAGCGCCCTCCTCGATGCGGCGGGCGGAGGCGTCGTGCGGATGGATCCAGAGCAGGGGTTCGCGCTCGCGGCCGCGGAAACGCTCCAGATGGGAGAAGGAGGAGTTGAGGAAGGAATGGGCCGGTGGTGAAATACAGGCCAGCGAATGCGGATCCTGCTCCGTCTGGCCGCTGCCGTTCTCTCTCTCCTCACTCCTCACCCATCTCTCCTCGCTCTTGGGCGGCGTGTAGGTGGGCAGCGGGTCGTAGCCGTCCTGGGCCATGCGTTCGCTGTAGAACTCACACTTGCCGCTCGGTGTGGGGAAGTTGCCTTCGGCGAAGGGCAGATAGGGCTGGGGCAGGTTGAGGCGCACGAACCCCTTCTCCAGCAGGGTCTCCCAGGTGACCGTTTCGTAGAGGGGATGATGCTGCGCCTCGATAAAGTTGCGCAGGACGGTTTCGTCGTCCTCGTAGAAGCCGCTGTCGGTGTAGCCCATGGCCTGGGCGAGGCCGCGGAAGATGGCACTGTTGGGCCGCGCCTCGCCCACCGGTGGGATCGCGGGCCGGTTGAGTGCCAAAAAATGGTGGCCGTACATCCGTTGCAGGTCCCAGTGCTCGGCCTGCGTGGTGGCGGGCAGGAGATAGTCGGCGTAGTCGGCGGTGTCGGTCTGGAAGTGCTCCAGGACGACGGTGAACAGGTCCTCGCGCGCCAAGCCGGCCTGGACGGATGACTGATCGGGGGCGACGGCGGCGGGGTTACTGTTATAGACGATCAGGGCCTTGACGGGCGGGCCGGCATCGTCAGGCGCGGGCTTGCGGTCCACGGGCCGGGGCGCGTAGTGGGACGCGGCGAGGCGGTTGCGGTCGAGGCTGAGGGCGTCGCCGAGGCGGTTCATGTTTATGGTGCGCATGATGCGTCCGGCGAGCAGATCGGGACGCTCCAGGCCGCTTTTTTCGAGGTGGCGCAGCTGTCCGCTGACGCTGAGCTGGATGCCGCCGCCCTGTTCGCGCCATGCTCCGATCAGCGCGGGCAGACAGGTGATGTTGCGCATCGCCATACCGCCGCCGTAGTGGCGCTGCAGGCCGTAGTTGACCCGGATGGCCGCGGGTCTGGTTGCGGCATAGTCGCGCGCCAGTTCGCGGATCCGGTCGGCCGGGATGCCGGTGATCCGGGCCGCGCGCTGGGGCGGCCATTCCTGCAGGCGTTCGGCCAGCTGGTCGAAACCGACCGTATGGGCTGCTACATACTCCTTGTCATGCAGGTCGGCTTTGACGATCTCGTGCATCATGCCCAGCGCGAGGGCGCCGTCGGTCCCGGGGCGGATGGGCAGCCACTCGTCGGCGGCCCTGGCGGTGCGTGTGCGGGCTGGGTCGATGACGATGACGCGTGCGCCCTGTTTGCGAGCGTCCTGGATGAAGGGCCAGAGGTGCAGGTTGCTGGTGAGCGTGTTGCTGCCCCAGATCAGGATCAGGCGGGCGTGTGCGTAATCCTCCGGTTCGATCCCGATGGTTGAGCCGATCGTGTAGAGGTAGCCTTCAAACCCGGCCTCGGAGCAGATCGTGTATGCGAGGCGGCTGGCGCCCATCTGCTGGAAAAAACGGTTGGATATGCCGTGTTGCTGCAGAAATCCCATGGTGCCGGCGTAGGCGTAGGGCAGGACCGCCTCCGGCCCCCATTCGTTGATGACGGATTGGAGGCGCGCCGCGATCTCCGCCAGCGCATCTCGCCAGGAGATGCGCTCGAAGCGGCCGCTGCCTTTGGGCCCGACGCGGCGCAAGGGGTGGGTCAGCCTGTCGGCGTGGTAGACTCGCTCGAGGTAGCGGTCGACCTTGCCGCACAACGTGCCCTGCGTCACCGGGTGGTTGGCATGGCCCCAGATATCCAGCGCCCGCTCGCTCGTGCGGTCCACGGCAATCTGCCAGCTGCAGGTGTCGGGGCAGTCATGCGGGCAGGCGCCGGTTACGATGCGAACGGACGGATTTTTTTCATAGAGGGCGAGTTTCGACATGGCGTCGGCTCATAAATGTCTATCGGCAGGGAAGCTCGTTACGCTCGGCGTCAGGCTGTTGCTGTCAGGGCATCAGTGTAGCAGTGAAATCGTGAGGGGCGAAATTAGACTGTAACATCCCGGATGGATATGATAGGCGGGTTGCGCTGCGTACGGCGCGTGCGTTGCAGGCAGTGCGGGGAATGGGGGAAGGGAGAGGGACATTTCCGGCCATCATGCAACCTGCACAAACAAATATGGACAATCGTTATTCGGATTGTCCATGAATGGGCCGTGAGTGGCAGGGTATACTACTGTGGTTATCGTTACATCGTCTTATTTTCAGGTCAACAGGACCCCACGCCATTTCTGAAAGGATTAAGTGAGGAATGAAACTCAACGTAAGTTCAATTGAAGATCTGAACAGGGCCATTCAGGACAACAACATTCTGATGGTGGATGTGAAATTCACTGATCTGTTCGGCCAGTGGCATCACTTCACAATGCCGGTTGAAGAGTTCGATGCGGATGATGCGGTCAATGAAGGGCTGGGCTTTGACGGCTCGTCGATTCGCGGTTTCCAGAGCATCGAGAACAGCGACATGGTGCTGCGGTTGGATCCCACGACCGCGATAATCGACCCGATCTGCGCCATGCCGACGCTGAGCGCGATCTGTAACGTCCATGACCCGCTTACGGGCGAAGCCTACAGCCGCGACCCTCGCAACGTGGCCGGCAAAGCGGTCAGGTACGTCGAAGCCGATGGCATTGCCGACACGATCTTTGTCGGGCCGGAAGCCGAGTTTTTCATCTTTGACGGTGTTTCCTACGAGGCGGGCCGCCACACGGCCGGCTACTACGTGGACAGTGTGGAAGCGCCGTGGAACTCGGGTGAGATGAGCCTCGGCCATTCGGTTGGCCTTAAGAGGGGTTACTTCCCGGTTTCCCCATATGATACGTTGCAGGACGTCCGTTCCGAGATGACGCGCAAGATGATCGATGCGGGCATTGATATCGAAGTGCACCACCACGAGGTGGGCACGGCCGGCCAGGCTGAGATCGACATGAAGTTCAAGCCGCTCCTGCAGATGGCCGACCAGGTACAGCTGTACAAATATGTCATCAAGAACGTGGCCAAGGCGAACGACAAGACGGTCACGTTCATGCCGAAGCCGTTATATGAGGATAACGGTTCGGGAATGCACACACACCTGAGCTTTTGGAAAGACGGCACGCCGCTTTTCGCCGGTGACCAGTACGCCGGCCTCAGCGAAATGGCGCTGTACTTTACCGGCGGCCTGCTGAAGCACATCAACTCGTTGCTGGCCTTCTGCGCCCCCCTGACCAACAGTTACCGCCGCCTGGTTCCCGGCTATGAGGCCCCGGTGGTTGTGGCCTACTCGGCCCGCAACCGTTCTGCCGCCTGCCGTATCCCGATGTACAGCCAGTCACCGAATAGCAAGCGCATCGAGTTCCGCTGCCCCGACCCGGGCGCGAACCCATACCTGGCCTTCGCGGCGATGGTGATGGCCGGCATGGACGGCATCAAGAACCAGATCGATCCCGGCGATCCGGCTGAGGTGGACCTGTATGAAGAGGATGTCATGGAGGACATTGAGCTGGTGAAGGGCAGCCTGGGCGAGGTTCTGGACGCGCTCGAGGAAGACCACGATTATCTGCTTGAAGGCGGCGTCTTCACGCCGGACCTGCTGGACGCGTACATCGATTACAAGCGGTTTGAAGAGGTAGATGCCGTCCGCCTGCGCCCGCATCCGCAGGAATTCGTGATGTACTACGGCATCTAGAAGAGTCGGACCGATAATTCTTAACAACAAGGGGGCGGCGCGGCGCATTGTGTCTGCCCTCTTGTTCTTTCATACTGACGGTTGTTCAGTTTTCAGCAGTTCAGGCTCTGGGTTTTCATGTTCACTCACATTATCGATAAGAGCTGACTACTGAAGACGATCTGAAAGGGGAAGGCAGATATGCTCTTGGATGCATTTGCAGACGAAAAACTGATGGAGACGCTGGAAAAGATCGACGACACGATCAAGAGACACAATGTGCGCTTTGTGCGTCTTCAGTTCAGCGATATCGTGGGCATCGTCAAGCAGGTAACGATTCCGATCGAGCTCTGGGATCGCGCGGTCGAAAACGGTGTCTGGTTCGACGGCAGTTCGATTGAGGGATTCGCGCGCGTCGCTGAGAGCGATATGTATCTGGTGCCGGACCTGGATACATTCATGCCGATTCCCTGGGAGATGGAGCTGTCCACGGCCCGCGTAGTCTGTGATGTGTTCACCCCGAACGGCGACCCCTTTGCGGGCGATCCCCGTTATATCTTGCGCCGGCAGTTGAAGCGGGCCCAGGATCTGGGATTTGATTTCCTCGTTGGACCGGAGCTGGAGTTTTTCCTTTTCCGGCGCCACCAGGATAACAGCCTTTACCCATTGACGCCCCACGACGAGGCGGGCTATTTCGACGTGAGCTCCGATTCGGCGCATGGTGTGCGCCGTCAGATGGTGGATGCGCTGAACGCTTTGGGCATTAAGGTCGAGGCATCCCACCACGAGGTCGCCAGCGGGCAGAATGAGATCGACTTCCAGTACGGTCCCGCCTTGGCGGCGGCGGACAACACGATCACATTGCGGACAACGCTGAAGGCGATCGCGCAGAAGAACGGGCTTCACTGCACCTTCATGCCCAAGCCGATCACCGGTGTAAACGGGTCGGGCATGCACGTTCATCAGAGTCTGTGGCGTTTCGGTGAAGATGAGACCTGCATGTACGACGCCGACGATGAGTACGGTCTGAGCAAGACGGCGCTGCACTTTATCGCGGGGCAGCTTGCGCACGCGGCGGCGATCACGCCGATCATCGCGCCGCTGGTGAACAGCTACAAGCGGCTGGTACCCGGCTATGAGGCGCCGGTCTATATCTCGTGGGGGCGCACAAACCGCAGTGCACTGATCCGCATTCCCCGCATCAATCCCAACCGGACGCAGAGTACGCGCTGCGAACTACGCTGCCCGGACCCGAGCGCGAATCCCTACCTGGCATTTGCGGTGATGCTGGCGGCGGGACTCGATGGCGTCGAGCGCAAGCTGGACCCGCCGATGCCGGCCGAGGAGGACCTGTACCAGATGAACGGCGACCGCTCCGGGCTGGAGACGTTGCCGGGCAACCTGGGCGAGGCGCTGGATGCGCTGCGTGAGGACGAGGTGGTGCAGAAGGCACTGGGCCAGCACGTTTTCGAACGTTATGTCGAGGCAAAAACGCAGGAGTGGGACAGCTATCGCAATTTTGTAACGCAGTGGGAGCTGGACCGTTATCTGGGCGTGTATTAACTGGCGGCGGTCTGTACAGGCCGCGAGCGGCTTTGGCCGCCGCCGGCCACTGCCCCGCCCGCGTGGCACGGGCATGTAAGAAAACCGGACATGAGTTGAGACGCTCGCGGGCATTGCAAACCTGCCCGCGAGTTTTTGCGTGCAGGCCGCGGGCTCTTCCTCCTCGTTCGACGCTCTCCTGCCACATCTCCTCCCGATTGCGAAGAACCGCGTTGCGGGGGTGCGGTCCAGATTCGGGGTGGGAACAGTCTGGCGGGGAATCAGTGCCAGCGGTGGCTGGCGTTGTATACCGTCTTTGAGCGAGACGCAGTGCAGGCGCCAAGCCTGGCCGTACGGTGGAGTCCGTCAGTTGGGGCGGGTGCGAGGGCAGGCACAAGGCCGGCACATATGGGAATCTGATGGGACTGGCGG
>VXOE01000175.1 GCA_009840225.1 Caldilineaceae bacterium SB0662_bin_25
CCCTACTGCCTACCCGACCGGGTGTCGATGTTCGTAACAGGTGCCTTATCGAAGGTGTCTGGCCCGACCGCGTCCCGCCAGTCCCATCAGATCCCCGTAGCGGCAGCCATATGCCTGCCCTCGCACGCTCGTGCAGCCCTACTTCACCTTGCACCCTGGAGGACTCGTAGGGGCAGGCCTTGTGCCTGCCCTTTGCCACCCCAATACTGAGAAGCAACCTGTTTTTCCTTTTCCTTGCGAACCCACTGCGATCAGCATATAATGTGCCAAAATTGCTTGATGTTGCACCGCAGTATTTGACCTCCCGTGTCGGTGCCTCCGAGATACAGAGCACTATGTTTTGAATAGACAATTGGGTCGACCTGCCCTTCATGGCAGTTCACATCCTGTCGGCCCGGGCACTTTAGTGATATATCTCTAACGTCATAAAAGGAGAAACCGAATGAAAGCGCCACGCACACTTAACCTTCTCGTTATTTTGACAGCGATTGCCCTTCTGCTCGCTGCCTGCCCCGCGGCAGTACCCGCCGCCGACTCAGGTTCTGACTCCGCCGACGGTATGGCCGGTGACTTCAAAGTCGGTCTCGTCACCGATGTCGGCCGCGTCAACGACCGCAGCTTCAACCAGTCCGCTTGGGAAGGCGTAGTCGCAGCCGCAGAAGCCCTCGGCTTGGCCGAAGATGACATCAAGTACATCGAAACGCAGGACGCAAAAGACTACGCCGACAATATGCAGCAGTTTATCGACGCCGACTACAATGTTATCGTCAGCGTCGGGTTTGCGCTTGGCGACGCCACGACCACCGCAGCCCACGAAAATCCCGATGTGTTCTTCATCGGGGTTGACCAGTTCCAGGGTGAGGTCATACCCAATCTGGCTGGCCTGATCTTCAATGAGGACCACTCCGGTTACCTGGCCGGCGTCCTCGCCGGCAGCCTGTCGCAAACCGGTACCATCGCCGCCGTCCTCGGGACCGACCTCGTTCCGCCCGTTGTCGCCTTCAACGAAGGCTATGTCGCCGGTGCCCAGTCGGTAAACCCCGACATCAACGTCATCTCCACCTACCACCCAGGTGAAATCTCCCAGGCCTTCGTCGATCCCGAGTGGGGCGCCGCCACCGCCAAACAGGCCTTGGACCAGGGAGCCGACGTGATCTTCGGCGCCGGCGGCATCACCGGCAACGGCGCACTACAGGAGATCGCCACCGCTGACGGTGCCGGCGAGACCGTCTTCTGCATCGGTGTCGACACCGACCAGTGGAATACCGTGCCCGCCGCCCAGCCTTGCCTCGTCTCCAGCGCCATGAAGTTGATCACTCCGGGCGTTGTCGAACTGGTCACCATGGCCAGCCAGGGCGAATTCCCCGGCGGAAACTACTTCGGTGACGCCGACCTGGCTCCCTTCCACGACTTTGACGACATGATCCCCCAAGAACTGAAGGACCTGCTCGAAGCGACCAAGGCCGGCCTGATCGATGGCTCAATCGACACCGGATACGGCAACTGATTCCACCGGCTCGTGAACCGGTAATCTGGGTCCTCGTCAAGCGCACCCGCGGCGAAACCGGCGAGGATCCATCTGAAGCGGGATGCCTCTGTAGCGGGGCCTCCCGCTTCACATCTGGAACCGTCCGCGGCGGGACAACTTCCATCCCCGTACCTGCAATCCCGCCGTCGCAGTCAGTCCGAAAAAACCGGTATCCCTTGGCCGCATAGTACGCCTTCAGACCGAGGCCCGTCTTGGCGACCGCAACTTCGACAACCGGCATAAGAAGAACTCTGCGCGCGCTCCTCATCCCTTCGCTCGCTCTCCTGTCAGCCCTGCTCGCCGGCGCCGTTGTCATGCTCCTCTCTGGCGACGACCCCATGGCCGCCTACAGCGGCCTGTTCCAGGGCGCATTCGGCGACGGCAAAGGTTGGGCGCGGACCATTCGCAAGACCGTCCCCTTCGTCTTGACGGGACTCTCCGTTGCTCTCGCCTTTAAGGTAAGCCTGTTCAACATCGGCGCATCCGGCCAGTTCGTGATGGGCTCCGTCTTCGCCGTCGCCGTCGGCATCAACTTCGAAGGCCTGCCCATATTCATCCACCTGCCTCTGGCGCTAATCGCCGGCATAATCGGTGGCCTGCTCTGGGGCGCCATCCCAGGCATCCTCAAAGTCTATACCGGCGCCCACGAAGTGATCGTCACCATCATGCTCAACTACGTCGCCTCCCTCTTCGGCGGCTGGACCGTCTACGCCGGCGGCACACAGGGCCAGACCCCCGGCCCCCTCTGGGATCGCACCGCCGGCGCCATCTCCGAAACGCCCGACGTACTGCTCTCGGCTCAGATTCCATGGCTCTTCGGCCCTCCCTACCGCGTCCACTACGGAATCTTTCTCGCCTTGGCCGCCGCAATTCTCGTCTGGTGGCTGATCTTCAAGACCCCCCTCGGCTTCGAAATGCGCACCGTAGGCCACAACATGCGCGCCGCCCGCTACGCCGGCATTCGCGTCAACTTCACCATCATCCTCACGATGGCCCTTGCCGGTGCACTCGCCGGACTTGCAGGCGCAATCGAAACCCTCGGCCTCAACCACAAGTTCGCCCCCGAATTCGGCGGTGCCGTCGGCTTCGACGGCATTACCGTCGCGCTACTCGGCCAGACCCATCCCATCGGCGTCCTCCTGGCCGCCTTCATGTTCGGCGCTCTCGACGGCGGCGCAGCCACAATGCAGTTCGTGTCCGGGGTCCCCGCCGACATCATCCAGATCATTCAGGCGCTCGTTCTCGCCTTCGTCGCTGCCCCTCTCATCATCCGCATGCTCTTCCGCCTCCGCCAGCAGACCGATCAGGACGCGGGCTCTGCAGTCAGCACAAGCTGGGGTGGCACGTGAGCAGGAACGCACCCGTTTCGGCACTCCATCGACTGCGCAGACGCTACGGCAACACCATGATCGTGGCGCTCGCACTCGTCGTCATGGCCATCCTGGTGAATCTCACCCCGCTCAAAGAGCAGACCTGGCTGCGCGTGCTCTTCGGCATCAGCGCCCTCAACTTCACCCTGCGCGCGACTGTGCCTCTCGTTCTCGGGGCCCTCAGCGGAATCCTTTGCGAAAGGTCCGGCATCATCAACATCGGCATCGAGGGCATGATGCTCGCCGGCGCATTCGCCGGCTTCGTCGCCAAGACCAGCACCAACCACTGGCCCTTGGCCGTCAGCCTCGTCTTCAGCGTCGCCGTCGCCATGGCCGTCGGCGGCCTCATGGGAGCCGTCCACGCCCTCTTCTCCATCCGGTTTCGCATGGACCAGATCATCTCTGGCACAGTCATCATCATCCTCGCCCTCGGTACCTCCTCTTATCTCTACAACCGCGACGCCATCGCCGAAGGCAAGTTCTCCTCCATCCCTATCCCCGGACTGGCCCAGATTCCAGTGCTCGGACCCGTCCTCTTCGACAATCCGCCCATCACCTATCTCGCTCTCATCATGGTCGTCGTCGTGCATGTCGGTCTCTTCTACACCCGCTGGGGACTGCGCACGCGCGCCGTCGGTGAACACCCCCGCGCCGCCGACACCGTCGGCATCAACGTCAACCGCTACCGTTACGTAAACACCTCCTTGGGAGGCATGTTGGCCGGCCTTGCCGGAGCCTTCCTCGTCCTCGAGGCAGTCGGCCAGTTCCAGGAAGGCATGACCGCCGGTCGCGGCTTCATCTCCCTTGCCGCTATGATCTTCGGGAACTGGAACCCCATCGGCGCCCTCGGCGCAGCAACCCTCTTCGGCTACACCCAAGCCCTCCAGAACGAACTGCTGCTCGCCGGTGTCACCCAGGTCCCCCGACAGTTCATCTCCATGCTGCCCTACGTCGTTACCATCGTCGCCGTCTCCGGCCTCGTCGGCCGTGTGCGGCCTCCTGCCGCCGAAGGCAAAGTCTACGAGACGGAGGGTAGCTCATGACCGCGGCCCAATCGACTCAGGCCCAGCAAGCAAATGCCGGCCCCCCAAAACTCGCAGTCAACGGAATTACCAAGCTCTTTCCCGGGGTCGTCGCCAATAGAGACATCGACCTGGCACTGCATGAGGGCGAAATCCTTGCTCTGCTCGGCGAAAACGGCGCCGGCAAATCAACCCTCATGAATATCATCTACGGGCTCTACCAGCCCACCGAGGGTCGGATTCTGGTTGATGGCCGCCCGGTCGATTTGCACTCCCCCCGCGACGCAATTGACCTGGGAATCGGCATGGTCCATCAGCACTTCCAGCTCGTGCCGGTCATGACCGTCATTGACAACATCATGCTCGGCAGCGAAAGCGTCGACCGCGGCCTACTGGACCGCGAAAGCGTCTCCGCGCAGATTAACGAGCTGTCGGAACGCTACAACATGCCCGTGGATCCCAATGCCGTCATCGAAGACCTGCCCGTTGGCGTTCAGCAGCGCGTCGAAATCCTGAAGGCGCTCTACCGCAACGCCGACATTCTGATCCTGGATGAGCCAACATCCGTTCTCACGCCTCAGGAAATAGAGGGCCTCTTCAAAGTCATGGAGCTGCTGCGCAGCCAGGGCAAGTCGATCATCTTCATTACCCACAAGCTCAAGGAAGTTCTGCGTATCGCCGACCGCATCGCCGTCCTGCGCCGCGGCGAAATGGTGGGCGAAGCCGACCCGGCCACCGTCTCGCAGGAGGACCTCGCCGCCCTTATGGTTGGACGCAAAGTGACACTGGAAGTTGAAAAAGAGGCCGCCAGCGCAGGTGAGGTCCTGTTGCAGATTCGGGAAATCGAAGCATACACCGACCTCGGCGAGCCCGCCCTGCGCGGCGTTTCGCTGGACGTGCGCGCCGGCGAGATCGTCGGCGTCGCCGGCGTTCAGGGCAACGGCCAGACCGAACTCGTTGAAGTCGTCACCGGCCTGCGTCCCGCCACCGCCGGATCAGTACGCATCAACAATGTCGACATGACCAATGCCCCCCCTCGCCGCATCACCGAAGAGGGCGCCATCTGCCACGTGCCGGAAGACCGCCACATGTACGGTATGGTCGACGCCTACTCGGTCGCCGACAATCTGGTGCTCAGCTCCTACTACAAGAGACCCTTCTCCTCCGGCCTCACCATGAATGAACAGGCCATCGCTCAGCACGCCGAAGAACTGGTGGCGCAGTTCGATGTCCGCACCCCCTCAGTCAGGACCTCCGGCGCCAATCTTTCCGGCGGCAACCAGCAGAAAATGGTCGTCGCCCGCGAGTTCGGCCGCCCCATCCGCCTTCTCGTCGCCGCACAGCCGACGCGCGGCATCGACGTCGGCTCAATCGAATTCATACACAGCCAGATCGTCGCTAAACGGGACGAGGGCGTCGCCGTCCTCCTCGTGAGCTACGAGTTGGACGAAATTATGGCCCTTTCCGACCGCATCGCCGTCATGTTCCACGGCCAAATCAGCGCCATACTGCCGCGTAGCCAGGCAACCCGCGAAAAAATCGGACTCCTCATGGCCGGTGTCAGCGCCGAAGACGAGTCGCCGGCCGGCTGACCTGCTAAGGCCCTATCAGCGCCCTGCACCCAAAGAACACGCGACCGTCTTCAACCAGACGAAACCAGGCAAGGAAAACAAGGAACGGATGACAGATCCCGCGCTCGACCAGCCCCAACTTGAAGAGTACGACGACATCGACGGCGAGGTCAGGTTTCCCCACACCAACGGCGAGCTCTACTTTGTCGCCGACAGGGACAGCGATCTCTACAATCTCCGCTGGCACTGGCACAGGCGCGCCTACGCCCGCTCCATTCGCATCCGCATCGACGCGCCCATCTACACCAGCAGCGGCATTAGCAGTGAGCAACTGGACGATGTCCTTCCTCTCGCCGTCCAGCTATACCCTGGCTACCAGGAGACCATCTACGGCGTCGAAGGCGTAATCGTCAGCAAACGCATCTTCGCGCCCCTCGACAGCTACTACGACCGGTCGCTTCTCTGGATGATGGAAGCCCAGGCCGAAGGCGACCGCCTGATCCAGATTCGAGTCGAAATCGACTGGGGCGAACCCCTGGACCAGCGTATGGTTGACGGACTACTGGTCGTGCAGAAGGATCCCGGCGAAGCCAGCGGTGCCCACGGCCAGCGCAACGCCGAGAGCACCCGCGTCTTCGGCGCCGCCGAAGGCCGCCCCGACCTGGTCGACTTTCCCAGCGCCTCCCAGGCCCACCTGATCTACCACGTCCTCGTCGCCGGCCAGGTCGACCTCCCCCTGATCCTCGCGCTCAGCGACGTAGGCGAGCAGGTAGCCTGGAACGGCTTCCTCGTCCAGCGCGACATCTCACGCGCCTTCAAACGCAGCCGCAACAGCTGGCATGACATTACGCACCGCGGACGGCTCTGGTCCCCCGATGCCGCAACCACCCACGCCGTACAACAGGCCAAAATCGGCGCCGTCCAGAAACTGGCCCGGTTCCGCTCCGGCTTCGCACCCGCCGACCGCGCCATCGAATCCGTCCCAGGACTCATCGACCTGTTCGACACCTTTGCGCCCCTACACAGCCGCAACATGCTCGATACCCTGCGCCGCGTCGCCGAACGCACCGGCGGCGCGCTTCCCCGCCGCCTCCCCGTCCTCCCGCGCGGGCCCGTGGACGTCCCCGATGGCGACATTCCTTTCGCGGCCGCTGCCTACCTGGGTGCCCTGCACACGCACCTGCAGCGCCTCCCCGACCACGAATGGCTGTCGACGCACCAGCAAGCCTTGACCACCGCGGCCAATGAACTGGCGGCCTACTGTCGTACTTCCTCGTCCCCAACCGTTTCCGACGCAAGCCGCCGCGGCTTGACTTCTGCCGCCGCCCTCGCTCGCCTATTGAATCAGACCGACGACGCCGCCAAATGGGCCGGCGCGGCAACGCGGCTCGGAAACACCGAGGACGCCTCACTCTCAGACCAGCCCTCCCCCAACGCGACTTCAATCTGGAATCTACTCGGTATAACAACAGCAAACGGCGAGCTGACAATACACAGGCAATGGCCCTCCCACTGGGACTGGTGGGCACTCATCCAACTCCCCTACCGGGCGCAGGCAGAGGAGGACACGGTCAGTCTGCTATGGGATGGTGATACCCTGCACACGACTCGCCCGGTCGCCTTCGACGGCCCGGTCACCGTTCAGAATCAGGTCCAGCCCTTCGGCTCCGATGAACACAGCTTTAACCTGCGTTTCCGCCTGGGCACCGACCTGTTTGTCCCCACTTTCCTTCAATCCACATGACCACCGCATTTGTCTACGACCCCTTCGAACGCAACCACAGCTTCCCCGGCCATCCCGAATGCCGGGAACGCATGCAGAGCGCGTGGGCGCTGTTGGAAGCCGATGGCATCCTCGACTCCCTGACGAGCCTGCCCAATGCGCCTGCCCATCTCGACCCAATCCTGGCCGTCCACGACGCCGCCTACGTCGAACAACTGCAGCAAATCTGCCGCGGCATCAAAGAGCCCGCCGGCGGAAGTTTCAGTCTGCAGAGTTGGGACCAAACGGCACTCTGGCTCGATCCGGATACCTACGTCCTCCGTGACAGCTGGGAAGCATCCCTGCGGGCTGTGGGCGGCCTCCTCCAACTGACCGACGCAGTGATGAGCGGCGCCGCCGAAAACGGCTTTGCCATGGTCCGGCCGCCGGGCCACCACGCCCGCCCCAGCAACGCCAAGGGATTCTGCCTCTTCGGAAACATAGCCGTCGCTGCCCGCCATGCGCAGAAAAGCCACGGCGCAGAACGTCTCCTCATCGTCGACTTCGACGTGCATCATGGCAACGGCACCGAGGAAATGTTCTACGACGATCCCTCCGTCCTCTTCATCAGCATCCACCAGTATCCGCACTACCCCTTCAGCGGCAGCATCGACGAAGTCGGACAAGGCCCCGGCGAACGCTTCAACGTCAACATACCCTTCCCTGCCGGCGTCGGTGATGACGGCTACCTCGCAGCCCTTCGCCAACTCGTCCACCCCCTCGCTCGCGACTTCCGACCGGACGCCATCTTCCTGTCAGCCGGTTTCGACGGCCACTGGATGGACCCGCTCAGCGCCCATCGCCTGAGCGTCGGTGGATACGCAGCATTGGTGAAAGATCTCCTCGCCTTTGCCGAGTCGCTATGCGGAGGCCGGCTGATCTGCACCCTGGAGGGCGGGTACGATCTGAATGCCCTGCCCCACTGCATCCTCTCCTCCCTCAGAGTGCTCAGCCGCAGCCCTGCCGGCATCAGCGATCCCTTCGGCGCGGTCGAAGGCAACCCGCGCGCCGCCGACAAAGTGATATCAGCGGTCAAGCGCCGTCAGGGAATTCGCTGAAACCGGCTAAATTCGGTAGACTTGCCCCTTAGGGATGCCTTGCCCTTGTCCCTTGGTCCGACTCCAAACCATCTCACCAAGTAGCCATCCGGAGACCAGGCCGCACAAGCCGGGTTAACTGTACAATAAGAGGAACCATGCACACCATCATTCTTCAAACCAAAGCCCGCCAATCATCCACGGGCAAGACCTGGCGCATCGAAGTTCTCGGCGACAGCCTCATCAAAGAGGACGTCAAAGTCTCCATCGGCGAACTCGAATACCACCCCGCCAAAGCCGAACGCCGTTCACTGATCGACATCCTTACGATTATCGAACGTCACAACTTTCGCATCTGCCACGTCGAACACAAACCCAATGACGACGGTTTGGAAGAGTGGATGTTCATCCTGCAAGGTTGAGCGAAATCCCCTTGCCGATTACGTCTCGCGAACCGCGCCCGTCACCGGCAACGCCTCCCAACATTCCCAGTACGCCTGACCAGGGACGGTCATGACGACGCTTCCACAGATCTTCGCCCACCGCGGCGCCAGCGCCGTCGCACCGGAGAACACGCTGCCGGCTTTCGCAAAAGCCCTCGAAATGGGCGCCGACGGCATCGAGCTCGATACCCAGGCCACCGCCGACGGCCAGCTGGTCGTCCTGCACGACTACAACCTGGAACGCACGACCACCGGCGCCGGCCCCCTCCGCACCCACACCCTGGACCAGCTCGCCGGAATTGACGCCGGCGTCCGCTTCGACAGCGCCTTCTCCGGCACGCCGATTCCCACCTTGGACCAGGTCTTCGACCTCGTAGGCGACAGCTGTGTTGTCAACGTAGAAATCAAGAACATGGACTGGGACGGAGGCCGCGAACCCGAGCCGCTGGCCCGCTTGATCCAACGGCGCGGGCTCTACGACCAGGTAATCGTCTCCAGCTTCAACCCCATCGCCCTCCGCAGGATGCGGCAACTCGACCCCTCGATCCCGCTCGGCCTCCTTTACTTTGACAGGCCGCCTCACCCTCCCGATGGAAAGGGTAGCCTCTTGCAGAAAGTCCGCAGCCTGCCCCTCAAGGACCTCCTTCTCTACTTCTGCCGACCCTGGTTCAGCCGCGGCCTCGCACCGGAGTCCCTCCACCCTTACTTCACATCAATCGACGCCCAGCTTGTTGCAAAGGCACGCAGCCGCGGCCAGCTGGTCAACGCCTGGACCGTCAACAGCGGCGCCGAAGCCCTTCGTCTCGCCAACCTGGGCGTAAACGCAATCATCACCGATATTCCAGCCGCTATCCGCAAAGAGCTCTCGCGGGCGTAATAGTCGCAGGTACCTCCCGCCGCCTGACCCCATGACGACCACCACGGCAACCGCCCCGGGCAAAGTCATTCTCTTCGGCGAACACGCTGTCGTCTACGGCAGAGCAGCCATCGCCGTACCCGTGGCCAAGGTAAAGGCAACCGTCACCCTCACCGACGCCCCCGCTGGCGCCGGCTGCACAATCGCTGCCCCCGACATCGGCGCTCACGTTTCCCTTTCCGATCACCCCCAGGACCCCCTTGCCCTCGCCGTCCGCCTTGCGCTCGAAGAAGCCGGCCTCCAGGCAGAACCCGACTGGCAGCTAACTGTCCGCAGCGACATCCCCATCGCCGGCGGCATGGGCAGCGGCGCGGCCGTGAGCGCCGCCCTCGTTAAAGCCGCATTCGCCCACAGCGAACCTGACGCCTGTGCTCAGCCCGACGCCGGGACCGTCAACCGCATCGTTTACGAAGTCGAAAAACTTCACCATGCCAATCCCAGCGGCATCGACAACACCGTCGTCGTCTACGCACAGCCCGTCTGGTTCGTGCGCGGTCAACCACCCCTGCGATTTGACATCGCCAGCCCCTTCCACCTCGTCATCGCCGATACCGGGATCGCCAGTTCCACAGCTGCGGTCGTCTCAGACGTGCGCCGCGCCTGGGAAAGTGACAGGTTGTCTTACGAGGAGATCTTCGACGGCATCGGAGAAACAGCCGCCGCCGCCCGCCGGGCCATCGTCTCCGGAAACGTGGACGCGCTGGGCCCGCTGATGCGCGCAAACCAGCGGCTTCTGCGTCGGTTGGACGTCAGCGCACCGGAGCTCGAAAGGCTGATCGCGGTCGCCGAAGAGGCCGGATCCGCCGGCGCAAAGCTCAGCGGCGCCGGCCGCGGCGGCAATTTGATAGCTGTCGTGGAATATCAAAAAGTGGAGGCCGTACAGGAAGCCCTTCTGGCCGCCGGTGCCGCGGGCGCTGTGATAACCCAGGTGGGTTCGTAACGCCTACCGCCTCTCAACCCTGCAGCCGCCAGCTGTCCCGCAGGTAGGCCAGTCGCCCCCCAACCACCGTAGCCGCTACCTGCACCTCAGAGTCCAGCAGGACCAGGTCCGCGCGCGCCCCGCGCCGGATCCTCCCCACCTCTCTGTCAAGCCCCATCGCCTGCGCCTGCGAAAGACTCGTCGCCGGCCACGCCTGTACCAGCGGCCACCGCGTAGCTGACATGAAATTCCGCAACGCCGCATCCAGTGTCAGGACCGAGCCGGCCAGCGTCCCGTCCTCCAGCCTGCACGCGCCGTCCTGTACGATGACCGGCAGACGGCCCATCTCGTACCGCCCTTCCGGCATGCCTGCAGCCCCAATCGCATCGCTGATCAACAACGTCCGCGTTGGCCCTTTGCAGCGCCCTAGAATTCGCATAGCCGCCGGATGGACGTGGATACCATCCGCGATGAGCTGCGCGTAGATTCTGTCGTCGCTCAGCGTCGCGCCCAGCGCGCCCGGCCTTCGGTGGTGCAGCCCGGTCATCGCATTGTACGTATGCGTAGCCTGCGAGACGCCTGCGTCCACTGCCGCCGTCGCCTCCTCGAATGTCGCCCCCGTGTGCCCCAGCACCACCCGCACGCCCGCCGCCGCAGCCATCTCGATCAAGACGTCGGCCCCCGCCACTTCCGGGGCCAGCGTGATCATGCGCACCGGACCCGCGCCCAATAGCGCCTCAAACTCCGCCGCCGAAGGAGGACGGATATGCGCCGGGTTCTGCGCCCCCGGAAACGCCGCGCTGAGAAACGGCCCTTCCAGATGAACACCCAACACCCGCGCCCCGGCGACCCTCTCTTCACCGTTTCCCGCCCGCGAATGCTCTACATACCGGGCCGCGTTCTCCACCGCCGCCAGCGTAGCCCCGTGAGACGCCGTAACCGTCGTCGCGTAGAATCCGGTCACGCCGTGCCGGACCAGAAAGCGGCTCATCGTCTCCAGGCCCTCCCACGTCGCGTCCATCACGTCCGCCCCGCCGCTGCCGTGAATGTGAACGTCGATGAAGCCCGGAAGCAGCGTACAACCGCTTCCATCCAGTAAAGGTCCTGCCAATCGCGCGCCTTCACCCTCCCAGCCGCCAATTTCCCCGTCCCGGAACGCGAGTGAGAATGCCTGTCCCGGCGGCGCGGTTGCAGCACCGAAGACCGTCCGCGCGGTCAGGCCGGCTACGCCGCCCAACGTCGGTGACTCTCCGCCCTGCCAACCTTCCCGATTGCTCAATTTGCTCCCCAAGCTCAGTGCACAACCGCCTCAGTCTGCATCCAGCTTCCAATAGAGCACACCCAGCGGCGGCAACTCCATCAACGCAGACCAGGAGGCGCTCTGCCAGGAAATCTCCTCGGCCTCCAGCGGAAATGGGTTGTCGACACCGCTGCCGCCGTAGATCTCCCAATCGCTGTTCAGGATCTGTTTGTAGCGCCCCGGCCCGGGCAAACCGACGCGGTACCCGTGCCGTGGCACCGGCGTAAAGTTGCAGACCACCACAATGCAGCTCTCACCCTCAGCGTCGCGGCGCACGAAACTGGTGATCGAATGGTCCACATCCTGGTAATCAATCCACTGGAAACCGCCCAGGCTCGCGTCCGACTGATGCAGAGCCGTTTCATGGCAATAGAGGCGATTGCTGTCCTGTACAAAACGCTGCAAACTACGATGGTCCTCAAGCTCCAGCAGATGCCAGTCAAGACTGAAGATCTCAGTCCACTCGCGCCACTGTCCGAACTCTCCCCCCATGAACAGCAATTTCTTGCCCGGATGGGCATTCATGAAACCGTACAGCAGCCGCAGATGCGCGAACTTCTGCCAGCGGTCCCCTGGCATCTTTTCAAGCATCGACCCCTTTAGATGCACCACCTCGTCATGGCTCAGGGGAAGAATGAAATTCTCACTGAAGGCGTAGCTCAGGCTGTACGTGATCAGTTGATGGTTGTAGCGCCGGAACAGCGGGTCCATCTCAAAGAAATTCAGCGTGTCATGCATCCACCCCATATTCCACTTGTAGTCGAACCCCAGCCCGCCCGTGTACGTGGGACGCGACACCATCGGCCAGATGCTGCTCTCCTCCGCAATCGTCAGAACGCCCGGCACGCGCTCATGCAGCACCTCGTTCGTCTTCCGCAGCAGCGAGATCGCATCCAGGTTTTCGTGCCCGCCATGCTGGTTCGGAATCCACTCTGCCCCCTCCCGGCTGTAGTCCAGGTACAGCATCGAGGCAACCGCATCCACGCGCAGCCCGTCGATGTGGTACTCCTCCGCCCAGAAGAGGGCGCTCGCCACGAGGAAATTGCGCACCTCGTTGCGCCCGTAATCGAAAATCTTCGTGCCCCAGTCGGGATGGTCCCCCCGCCGCGGGTCCTCATACTCATACAGCGCGGCGCCGTCAAAGTAGGCCAGCCCGTGAGCATCCTTGGGAAAATGGGCCGGAACCCAGTCCAGGATCACGCCGATACCGTTCTGGTGGCAGTGGTCCACGAAATACTTGAAATCGTCCGGCGTGCCGAATCGGCAGGTCGGCGCGAAATACCCGGTGCTCTGGTACCCCCACGAACCCTCAAAAGGGTGCTCGGTTACCGGCAGGAGCTCGATGTGCGTATAGCCCATCTCCTTCACATAGTCGACCAGCTCATGTGCCAGCTGACGGTAGCCAAGAACTCGGTTATCTTCGGGGTTTCTCCGCCAGCTGCTGAGATGAACTTCGTAGATGTTCAGGGGCTGGTCCAGCGCCTGCCTGCTCGCGCGACTCTCGACCCACTCAATATCGCCCCACGGATAACTGTCCATGGGCCAGACCCGAGAGGCCGTCCCTGGCGGATACTCCGCGAAAAATCCATACGGATCCGATTTGTCGATGCGAATATCAACCAGCGGCAGTTGAATCGAAAACTTGTATTCACTGCCCGCCTCCAAACCGGCGCTGGGCGGGCCGCCTGTCGCCGGCATGGGGGAAGAGGGGATGAAGAGCTCCCAGATCCCCTCCCGGTGGGCCTGCATGGGGTGGACATGCGGGTCCCAACAGTTGAAGGGCCCAATAACACTTACGCCCTGGGCATTGGGCGCCCAAACTGAAAACTGCACACCGCTGACGCCTTCCACAGTGCGAAAGTGGGCGCCGAACCTGCGGTAGCAATAGAGAAAGTTTCCCTCGCCGAAAAGGTAGGCCTCATCATCCGTAAACCACGATCCACTCAAAAGATTGCGTCCTTCTCTCCCGACTTGGGGCGTCCCGGCTAAAGGATGGCGCCAAAACTGTGGATTCCCTCTCCTACAGAAGACGTCACCGTCTGACGGCGCCTGCACAACTGTTTCTACTGCCTGGTGACACTTCCTTCAAACCAGGCCTCCCACCGTAGGGGCACCCCTTGTGGGTGCCCTCGTGGTTGCCTCACGATTGAGGGCGCCTGGTTATCTCTGTGCCTGTCGTGGATGGACAACATGATGGGCCCGCAGAGTTCAGGGCAGCCAATCGTCCACGACTCCTGGCGCCGGCATGACTGGCCCTACTCCCTGCAGACCCTCTCCAGCCCGGGCAAAAAGCTGGTCTCAACCACCGATTCCCAGCTCATGCTGCTCGCCAGCGCGCTGCCCAGCCGCAGCAGTTCCGCCATCTGCTCCCTGCTTCTCGGCAGACGCTCAAAAATCTGCCCGGCACTCTCCCTTGAACTTCCGGCCTCGATACGCCCCCGGGCTTCACCGTCGATATCCAAAGCATCCCGCGGCGTCCCCGGCATCTGCTCTGCCGGCAACCCCACGTAATCCGCCACCACCAGCGGGAAACCCTTGTCGGCGAATGCTGTCCCGAGCAGGCCGCCGCCGGGCAGAATGACTCGACCCTCGCCCTGTCCTGCCGCCTCAATCGGCGCCATCACGCCCTGCTCGACCAGCGCCTCCGCCGCCGCCTGCACAAATCCGATGCACCCGCACACGCTGCTCACACATGACAGCGCACCGAACTGCACCGGCTCGATCTGCGCTATCCCAAACGGTTCATAGATACTCTGCCCAAACTCCAGGTCGCTGCCTCGGCGGATATCGCTGAACCCCATCTCCTCGGGCATTCGCGTCCCGCACCGGTCCCGGCTCCAACCGAACTGGTTCACCAACACGATCTTGCTGCTGCCTGCCGAATGATTAAACGGCTCCACGTCATCAAAGAAAAACGGCGCCTCCTCGCCAACCAGGTCGCCGTTGTCGCCCCGATGTCCCACAGGCCACCCGTACGAACTTTCCCAGCTCCCAATCAGCTCCGGCTGCCGGCCCGCCGGTTCACTCGTGGCAAGCACGAAAAGCGCCGCTGTCTTTCCTGCCGGCTCCAGAAGCCTGTCCAGGTGCTCCATCACCCGCACGTCTCGCCACAGCGCTTTCGACATCACCATCCGCGCCACGTGCGTGAAAACATAGTCCGGCTCAAACCCCAGCAACGTCCGGCAGTACCCCTGCAGCCGCCGCTTGGAATCCAGATGGTCCGCTACCTTGATCTCCTCCGACCCGATCCCGTTGTAGACAAGATCGATCCTGCAATTGGCGAACGGCCCGCCCAAAAACCGCAGCTCCTCCCGCACCGAGTCGCTCACCGCAAATATCGCATCGCAATGTATCGCCTGCCGGACGACTGCGTGCTTGAAATACGAGTCCTGCTCGCCAAATACAGTGTCCAGCGGCAGATGCGATTCCCGCGCCCGCAGCAGCGCATTGTAGAAGCGTGTATCGTGCCCTGCGTGGCTCTCTACCAGCAACCGCGCCGTCGCCACCTCGTGTGCATAGAAAACGGTCCGCCACTGCTCAGGCTCATTCAGCTGCGCCGCAAATGCCACCGGCAGTCCCAGCCACTCGTGCGCGATGATCACTCGCTCGTGCGGCGCCAGTCCCTCGTCTACCCCCAGCGCCTTCAGCCCGGCAAAAAGCGGCTGCGCGATCGACACATACAGGTTGTACTCGAAATCGTAGTTGTAGCGAAAGCTCTCGACGCCGTAGTTTTCCCACAGAAAGTAGCTGAATTTCTCCACGTGCCCCATGTGCGGATTGCTCGCATCGACCAGCAGAATCTCATGCTCCACATCCCCGAACTGCCGCCGCCCGTACAGCAGCGCCACGTGGAAAGTCCGCTCAACCGTCAGCAGCGCCTGCTGCACCGGCTCACTGACATCGTACCGAATCCCGTGCAGGCTGCTGTAGCGGATCTCCACACCGTTCCCCGCCTCCGTCAGCCGCGCCATCTGCACAGGATCCCAGCCAAACATCGGGCCCACCAGAATCGTCCGCCCGACCTGGCTGTTGTATGACTTTGCGCCCAGAATCCCGTCCAGGACCGACCCAATGCCTCCTACCTTCGCGCCGGCTTCGTGGGTGGCATGGATGACGAGCGGTACGGTTTTCGACACAAATATCTCCATTCGCGACCTGTTTCCGCCCCATCATAGCACACAAATTCCACCGCCTGCGAATACCCGCCCCGCACCCTTCCCTCTCTCTTTCCTCCCCCCTTTCTCCTCGCTCTTTTGGGCGGTCGGGCCTATTCGGCCCTCCCTTGTGCGGGGCTCCGCCCCCGCAAC
>VXOE01000206.1 GCA_009840225.1 Caldilineaceae bacterium SB0662_bin_25
CCGCACAAGGGAGGGCCGAATAGGCCCGACCGCCCAGAACTGCAGCAGTTAGTAGTCAGTAGTTAGTAGTCAGTGAAGGCGCTTTTTCTGGCGGAAACTGGAATGGGAATTGACCATTCGAGACCCGAAGTCTGGGATCGTACTGTGAAGCTCGTCTCCTGTCATGTGGTTGAGATTGATCTTTTCGAGTGTAAGGGCTGCGTCGCCAGGTGTTTCTTGCGTTGTAGACGTCTCATTTGACGTGCCGACTGACTGCTCAGGCTAGGAAGGACAAGGCGCCCCCTGCAGGGGCGCGGCGCCCGGGCATGCGCTCAGTACCAGTGTCGCCAGGATTAAGGACAGTCCAATAAGGGTTACATTCGTAGCTGGGGGATTCATCACGGGAACATACCTCTCTTTGAATTGCTGTGGACCGAAACATCAGGGGGGAGACGTATCGGAAAAGACCTGCCAGATGTTCACTCTCGGCGCAGGGCTTCAATTGGATCAAGCTGTGCGGCCTGCGTGGCCGGATAGTAGCCGAAGAAGATGCCGACAGCGGCGGATGCGCCAAATGCCAGCGGGAGGGACAGGGGTACAAGCTCGGTCCGCATTCCTCCCAGCTCGCCGAATACGAAAGAGCCGCCCACACCTACTAGCAAGCCAGCCAATCCGCCAACCAGGCTCAACATCACAGCTTCGAGCAGAAACTGACGCTGTACGTCGCGTGGGCGTGCTCCGAGCGCTTGACGGAGACCGATCTCGCGCGTCCTTTCGGTTACGCTGACAAGCATGATGTTCATGATGCCTATGCCGCCCACGACGAGTGAAACTGCCGCCACCCAAGCGAGCAGGCTGCGAAAAGCGGCCGTGGTAGAGGCACGTGCGTCGACTATGTCCTGCTGTGTTCGCACGCCGAAATTGGGTTCAGCCGGATCGATCTGGCGGCGTCCGGCGAGGAGAGAGGTAATCTGCTCCATAACACTGTCCATCACGTCACCGTTTTCCGCCTTAACCAGGATCATACGGACGCGGTCGCCGCCAAAACCGGAGCCGCCAAATCTCTTGAAGACGACTGAGGCGGGAATGTAGATGCGGCCGTCATTGTCGGTCGCGCCGACGACGCCTTGTTCGGCCATGACGCCGATAACCGTAAATCGCGAGGAGCCGATACGCACCTGCTGCCCAATGGGGTCAACGCCTTCGAAGAGGTCATCTGCAATACCTGCGCCCAGTATTGCCACACGCTGAATGGCCTCGTTCTCGGCGTGAGTGAAGAAGCGACCCTGCCCAATCGAGTAGTCGCGAACCTCCAAAAAGTCTGCCGTTACGCCAACCACAGAAACGCTGTTCAAAGTCGCAGCACCACCCTTGACCGTCTGCGTAGTACTCTGCTCCAAAGACACGCCGCTGATATTGCTTAAGTTCTGAGACAGGAAAACAACCTCGTCGTAGGTGAAGGTAGTTATCCCTCCCGGGCCTCCCCTTGGGCCTGCGGCGCCGCGAACGCCGCCGAAACTGCGAAAAGGCGTCACCATTATCAGGTTGGCTCCCAGCCCACTAATCTGATCTTCGATTTCGGCCTCGGCGCCGGCACTAACAGCCAGCATGATGATGACGGCGGCGACGCCGATGATGATGCCCAAAGTGGTGAGGAAAGAACGCAGCTTATTCAGCATCACGCCTTCCCAGGCGACGCGAAAGGAATTTGGAAGGGTCATCCCATGCAGGTCTTTGAAAGAGTCATCTTCCAGCCTCTGTCTGCCCAATGGCGCAGTTGTAACAGAGTCCTGCAGCATGTGCAGTTCCTCCTCTCTGATGAATTATGTTCTTCGAGCAGGTGCGAAGGCGGTTGGTCCTGTGGCGAATTCGAGTGAAGTCAAGTTACTGCCATTCGGTCAATTTCTGACTCGGGGGCGACGACCTTTCCGTCCAGAACATTGACGACACGCCCAGCCTCACGCGCTCTTTCTGATTCGTGTGTTACCATCACGATCGTGGCTCCCCGGCCATGTATCCGATGGAAAACGCCCATAATCTCGGTGCTGGAGCGGGAATCAAGGTTCCCTGTAGGCTCGTCGGCTAGAAGGAGAGACGGGTCGTTGATCAGAGCCCTCGCTATTGCTACACGCTGCTGTTGTCCACCTGACAGCTCGGTGGGCAGGTTGTGCAGTCGATCACCCAGACCAACAAGATCCAACAACTCCGAGGCCCTGTCGCTGCGTTGATCTTCGCTCCAGTTCTGAAAGCCGTTATACATCATCGGCAACATCACGTTCTTGCGCGCGCTCAGACGAGGAAGGAGATTATACGACTGAAAGACGAAGCCGATTTTGCGGTTGCGCACGGATGCCAGCTGGTCGCGATTGAGGCTGCTGACGTCCTCGCCGTCAAGAACATAGAGGCCGCTCGTGGCGCGGTCCAGGCATCCAATAATGTTCATGAGCGTGGACTTGCCGGATCCCGAAGGCCCCATGATGGCGACGAACTCACCTCTTTGAACCTGCAAGTCCAACCCGCTCAGAGCATGGACGGCGATGTCACCTTCGCCATAGGTCTTTGTCATATCGGTGATGTCAATGACGAGATCGTTCATGAGGTCCCCACGGTAGTCAGGCATCCAGAACGTTGGCTACCCCAAGCACTCAGTTGTTCCCAACCTGTGCATCGCCGGTGCTGATGGTTTCCCCTTCTTCCAGCCCTGAAAGGATCTCTGCACTGACGAAGTTTCGCAGGCCTACCTGAACGGGTCGGAATTCAAGCTCATCTCTCGGGTCAACAACGAATACAGCGAACTGCCCGGGACTTATCTCTCTCAGGGCCTGGACAGGAACGAGGAGCGCATTGCGGGCTTCTCCGGCGATAATCTCCACCTCGGCGTTCATGCCGAAGAGCAGCGGAGCCTGGTGTTGGGTCATGTCGATGCTGGCCCACGCCTGAATGGCGGAGGCCCCGTCGACTTCCACAAGGGCGGGTTCGACCCGCGTAATGTTGCCTGTATAGGTGAACTCGGGGAATGCCTCGAAGACGATGCTGACGGGAAACCCGGGCACGGCCGCGGAGATGTCCAGCTCTTCGATCCAGAATCGGACCTGTGCGGTTTCGGTGTCGGCCAGACCGATAATGGGGCCCATCGAGACTGAGTCACCTGACTGTACTGCAACAGAGGTTAAAACGCCTGCGATCGGGGCGCGAATTGTGCCGCCCTCGATTTCGCGTTGCACGTCCTGGGCGGTCAGTCGCGCCTGTTCTACGGCGAGTTCGGCTCGTTCCAGCTCTTCTGCGCTTGGGCCGTCGAGCAGGTCTTCCAGCCCGGCGCGGTTCTGCTCAACTTTGGCCCGAGCGGCGGCCACATCCAGCTGATCGGCCTCCTGAAGCAGGAGGTTGAGCGTATTTTGCGCCTGCAAGACCCGGGCTCGCGCGGATTCGATCTGGTCTTCGGCGGCTCCGGCTGCGCCGATGTTGTACTGCGCCAGGGCCTTCTCGTAGGCGAGCGTGGCAGACTGTAGATCGGCTGCCTGCGAGGTTCGGCCGACGTCGTTGCGCCAAGCAACTCTGTCGTAGGCCGACTGGGCCTCGGCAAGGGCGACTTCTGCTGATTTGAGGTCGGCCTGCAGGCTAGTGATGGTGTCCTGCGTGGGGCCTGCCAGCAGCGTGTTTAGTGCGCTCTGGGCGCTGATAAGCTCGCTGCGTGCTGCGTTGACCTCCTCAGCGGTTGGCGGGGCAACCAAGCGGTCATACTCGGCCTGCGCGGCGGCAAGGCCCGACTGCGCGGCGGCGAGATCTGCAGCACCTACTTCGCCGGTCAGCTCTATCAGGGCGATCTCGGCAAGGCGAAGGTTGATTTGGGCCGAGATTAGTTGGGAGTTCAGGGTTGAATCATACTCCAGGGTTGCCAGGATCTGATCGGCGTCGACCTGTTCGCCGACCTGGGCGGCAATGCTGCTTACGATACCGCTACTCCTGAATCCGACCTGCGTTTCCTCACCGGCAAAAAGCGTGCCAATTCCGCCGGCTGTGAGAACGATATCGCCGCGCCGCACCTGTGCCGTCTGCAGTTCCGGTGCAGCTACTGCGGGCTCTTGGACTACAAAATAGGTGCTGTAGCCGTAGTAGGCTCCCGTTCCGAAAACCAGCAGGACCACTAAACTGATCAGAATCGACTTCATTGCAATGCCCCAGATTACACCGGCTAGCGGTTTACCGTTCCATCAAGGCACTATCAGAAACCATCGGGTTGGGGATACCAATCCTGGCCATTGTCATTGTCAACCAATCTCGTCTGCTTAATCCCAGGGTACTATTCACGGGCCCACTCCGAGGAACGCCTCCGATGCTGCCGTCATCACAGTCGCCTGGCACCCGACTGTTTCTTCACAGCCACGGTTCGACAATTCTGTTGTGCGCCGCTTGCCCTTTCGGCGTAGTCGCCAAGGCGTAAAGTTTGATTGGGATTCTGAAGAGTATCCGCCCATCTCCTTGCGGCAAGAAGCGCCTCCGGCCAAGGGTTACCTCGAACCCGGTTGTTGCGGTCTGCTCCACCGGGGAAAGAGCAGAAGGTACCGGGATGTACTGGGCTCAAGAGGAAGTCGTCGATTGTCCATTTGCGGATTTGCGAAAGAGAATCATGCTTAAGGCTCAGACAGCTCAAATGAAGATCTGTACCAGGGGGAGTCTAGCGTCAGAGTGTAGCCTTTGACTGGAGTAACTCAATAAGAGGTGTCAGCAACAGAGCAAGGCGTCCACCTCCGCCGGCTGCACCTTGCCCGCCGCCCTGGCCTCTAAAGCCGCCTTCGGGAATCTCAACGCCCATTTCACGTAGTCGCTCCTGACGCTCTTCAGGCGAGAGATTCTGCATCTCCTCTCTGAATGCAGCTCTTTCCTCTTCAGACATGTCGGCAAAGGCACCGCCAAAGCCACCTTGCCCGCCCTGGCCACGCTGACCCTGGCCTCCTCCCTGACGGAACTGGGGCAACTCTATGCCATTCGACTGTGCCCAGTCGCCCAAATCGGTAACGGTCAACTGCATGGAGCCAATTGCATCGATCTGCGTATCGGTAAGGGTACCTTCTATCTGGCGCAGAATAGCAGCTCTCTCTGACTGGTTTTGAATTGTGCCACTCTGGAGGGCCTGCCAGAGGGGCAGCAAAGTAGAAGCTTGAGCAGAAGTCACAGCGTCATTGGTATCCTCTAGTTTCAGGATTCCCAAGATTAGCTGGTTCGTCGGCGGCAGCGCGCCTTCGTAGGATCTGTCCAAAGCGGAGAACGAGTCGGGGTTGGAGGCCGATTGATCAGAACTCTCTTGGGACACATTGCCAGCGGCCTCGTCAGCACTTGCAGTTTCGGTGTCGCCATTCCGGCCGCAAGCAGCAAGAAAAAGAAGTGTCAAGAGGATAAGGAGGCTCGCAGGCACTCTTTTCATTTCTTCACCTCGTTTTTGGCAGTCAACTGTCCCAGGCAGAATACGATGAAGAGCAGTCGCCATGAGTAGGCCTGCTCCGCACTACTCTACTGTACCCGCCCTCCATTAACAAGCTGTTAACACAATATTGAGATGCCACAACATTGCGCAATCAAGGCCGGTCGGCTCTTCATTGCGCGCGTTATACACCATTTCTGGGGGCGTGCAGTCGCAGCAAAGCCTGGAGAAGGGGAAGGCGCTGCCGTTGCAGAAGATCCTGTTTAGCGGGGATTCGAAAGCCTGATCAGCTGGGCGAAGTCTTGACGGCCAACAGAGCATTAAGGAGTGTGAAGATCCAGATCAATCCTGTTTAACCAGGCCTTCGACTGTAGGAGGGGCACGCATCCACATCAGGATTCGTTGACGTTTGTCTGACCTGAAGTCTGCCGGACTAGAATGTAGTCAATCAGCGGGGGACACAGAGTTAAGTGAAGTTCTCGTGAGAGTGGGGCGACAACGAGGGCACCCACAAGGGGCGCCCCTACGGGGGGACGGACAGTGGAAGGAAACGTCAGCGGCCCTTGGTCAGCGGAGATTAACGGGGAAACAAGAGGCGATTCAGTGAAGAGAGTTTTCCGAAGGCTGTTCCGGGTCGAGGTAGTGTTTATGATCAGACGGGTCAAGCATCACTTCAAGGTATTAGCGACCAGACTCAGCCCTTTCAGAGTGCGGTGACGCCAATTCTGATCAGGTCTCCGAATCGCATTGGTGGTAATTCTGAAAAGGCAAACTGCCTCTCTCATGTCCAGATCGCTTTGGTTCCATTTGAGACGGTCCAAGGCGGCGTCTCGGAGCCGATGGTAATACGGGCCGCTCACATCCTTCTTGGCGCTACTCGAAACGTGCGCAGCCCATTTCAGATGCGCAAGAAAGTTTCCGATATCCAGCATCGGATCTCCTGGTCCGGCCTCCTCAAAGTCGACGATAGCCACGCGGCCATCAGGCAGCAACAGCATCTGATCATCGTAGAGATCGTTGTGGGCGATAGTTGAGGGCTGCCAGGTACGAACGAATGGATCAAGCGTGCGGCTTACATTTTCACAGACCTGACGCACGTCGTCGTATTTGCCGAGTGCGTGCCCGAAGGTACGTTTTGCCCTTCTGTATGCCCCTCGCAGGTCGAAGGCGCGACCTTCAGCGTGGCGGGATGCACTCCAGAGGCTTTCGAGACCGTCGAGAATCGCGTCGGGATCCGGGGGTTTGGCGCGGCGCATCAGACGTCGAACGTTTCTGCCCGGAATCTCTGACATCCATACCGCGCCGCCCTGGCGCCAGTAGCCAACAGTTCTGGGGACTGCAAACCCTGAATGTCCTATGATTTCAGCGGCCTTGAGCAGTCCCTCCACTCTGGAAGGCCTCATCAATCTGACGTACAACCCGATTTTGCCGGAGCGGTGCCGAAGTACGGCGCGGTTTCCCGGCCGGTATCTGATCATGTTTACACGAAGTTTCCTGCGAGGAAAGGCGAAAACATGCTCGTTGAGAAGACTTAGCGCCGAATCCGGATAGGCAGCTTGTTCAAGACCGGGAAGGAACTGATCGCGAGGATATCGGGAGAAAGCGGGAGGCGTACCAGCTTCGATTCTGCAGGAAAGAATGTCGGGGGACTGGAACTCCTCCGGAGCCCAATCGGCAAAGTAACTGATGGTGGCAGATCTGCCCGGTGTGTGGCTGAACTGACGCACCCGGAACTGGCAAGGAATCCTATCCGCGTCGGCGAACTGGCTGCGCGATGCCTGCCAGACCCAACTACCGTTGAATAGTTTCGCCAGATCGGGCAGCGCAGGGTCGACGGGAAATTCAACCCGGGGAACTACAGGCACATCTGCGAACGCGCTTCCCTGCAGTAGGTCAGTCATTGTTAACTACTGGCCGAACTTACTGATCCGGTTGATGGCGTCGATGGCGTCGGCGTGTCGATGCCGTCGCTGTCGGTGCCGTCGCTGTCGGTGCCGTCGTTGTCGGTCGGGGTGGGTGTGTCGATGCCGTCGCTGTCGGTGCCGTCGTTGTCGGTCGTGTCGATGCCGTCGTTGTCGGTCGTATCGACACCGTCGTTGTCAGTGTCTGGGGGCTGAAGCCTCAGATCGGTGGTTGCAGTAGGCGTGGGGGTTGATGTCGTCGTCGGTGTCAAAGTAGCAGTGGGTGTTGGCGTTGCAGTAAAGTGACTCGATCTGAGGCTGACACCTGGCGGATTTGGAGGTGAATTACCCTTCGTGGCGGTCGGTGTGGCGGTCGCGGTGGAGGAAGGCGTGGAGGTTGGTGTTGAAGTCGAAGTGGATGACGGGTCCGCGACTGTTACTTCAACATATTGCGACCATGGACCTGGGCTGCCTGACCCGGCCAAGGCGCGAATGGTGTAAGTGTAGGTCACACCGCTGGAAGCTCCGCTATGCTGAAAGCTTGTTCCAGTCAGGTTGGCGCCGCCGATCTGTTCCCAGCCATTCTCACTATCCCAGGCCCATAGCTCGTAGCGACTTGCGCCAGGAAGGGCGTTCCAGCTGAGGTCCACCTGGCTCGTCCCCGCGGTAGCCGAAAGCACCGGGGCGGCTGTCAGTGAGCCGGGCTCCTGCGCCGTAGCTGACGCATAGGCTGACCATGCGCTTGATTCTCCATCTCCACTTACCGCACGTACGGTGTAAATGTAAGTCGTCCCCGGGGCAACGTGATCGTCCGTGTACGCCGTGGCGTTGAGATTCCCGCCACCGATCTGCCTCCAGCCATTTGTTTGCTCCCACCGCCATAGCTGGTAGGAGTCAGCGGCCGCAGTTGCGTTCCAGGTTAACTCGATGGCGGTGACAGATGCATTGGCGCGCAGAGTTGGCACACCCGGAACGTCGACGCCATCGTAGTCCGTGTAAGGCGTGTTAATCCCGTCACCGTCCGTCGACAGTGGCGTGTCGACACCGTCGTTGTCCGTTGCCGGAGTGTCTATGCCATCGTAGTCGGTTAACGGCGTGTCGAATCCGTCATCATCTGTTGGCGAGGGTGTGTCGTCGTCGTCGTCGTCGTCCCCGTTTTGTTCCACGTCTGAATTGGATCTAAGGATCAGCGCCACAGGTTCAGTCTTGCCGTCGTTGCCGTCGGCCAAGATTGCACTGACCCCGCGAAAAGAGAGTGCTGCCGCCAAGAGGACGGTACTGGCGAAGCGAAAGAGTTTGTACATCGTCGACCTCCAGAACAGGACTCGGTGGCTGGCCACCCCGATACTACTAAGACAGCCATTGCGTCTGCTCGTCTCGCGGGGTTAACCGTATCCACGTGTTCCGCAGTATCCGAAAGCAGTCATTCTGTATGTTGAACCGGAGCCGCAGCCTGTCGAGGCTGGGACGCAATATTCAACACTGAATGTAATCGTACAACTTATTCATTTAGAAAATGTGAAGGAGGTGTTTGGGAGTTGTTTCAGTGTGGGGATTTAGGCAGTCGAATGGTGAATTGCGTACCTTTGCCTGGGGTGGAGTCTGCCAGAAGAACGCCATCGTGGGCTTCAACGATCGCTTTGGCGATAGCGAGGCCGAGACCGGACTGTGCCTGACCGTTGCGATGGCGTGATCTGTCGACTTTGTAGAAACGGTCGAAGATATGTTCCAGCTCATCAGGCGGAATGCCTATCCCTGAATCGGAGACGTGTAGCGTGACCGAGGTGTTGTTGTTCGAACCACCCAGGACGATTTCTCCTTCAGAAGTAAATTGGAGGGCATTTGCGACCAGATTATCCAAGACCTGGGTCATCCGCTCCACGTCGACAGAGACTGAGGGAAGCGTATCCGGCGCGTCTACGCGAAGCATGATGTTTTTCTGGCGGGCAGCGACAACATGTGCCAGGCCAGCTCGTTCCAGAAGTGCTTTGGGATCGATCACACGGCGGGAGAGCCTGAGTTCCCCGGCATCCGCCAGTGACAGAATGCGCAGGTCTTCCACCATGTGCTGAAGGTGGACCACCTCCATGTGGAGAAGGTCGTACAGCTCGTGACCACCCTGGATCGAACCGTCGCAGAGGCCCTCGGTATAGCCGCGCAGAATTGTCAGGGGTGTGCGCAGGTCGTGGGCAATGTCAGCCGTCATCTGGCGGCGAAGACGGCTGGCTTGGGCCAGGTCCCTGCTCATTTTGTTGAATGCAGCCGCGAGTTTCCCGATTTCATCTGCGGTGGGTGTGTCGACCTGCTTGCCCAGTTGACCGGCGGCCATCTGCTGCGTGGCCAAAGTAAGTTGGCGAAGTGGGCGTGTCAGGGCCCGAGACAACAGAATGCCCAGCGCGAGAGCCAGTATTGCAGCAATAAGGGCCGCCAGCGCGGTGGCCTGGCTCACGCTATTGAGGAAGAAGCTTTCAGGAGAGAAACCGGGCAGGCTCTCGCCAGGAATGAGACTGCTTCGTAAGAATGCAGTTCCTACCAACTCGTCGTCGTGAATGACGGCTATTCCACCATTGTGGTCAGCGAGATCCGTTTCGCGCCCTTCCTGACCTGGTTCGGGCGAATAGATGATTTTTTGTTGGCTGTCGACCAGCACGACGAGTCTGCTTAAAAAGCTTAACGAAGGCTCATTGTTCAACCATTCTTCAATCCCTTCCCAGCTGTAGTCGTTTTCTTCGTAGAACCCCAGCAGAAGTACGGCAACCACGGAATTTTCGCTCTGCTGAGAAACGAAGCGGTCGAATTCCAAGCGCGTTCGCTGCCCACTGATGAATGCAACAAGCAACGCGCCGGAAATCCCTACTGCAACGAAAGCCAGCGTGAGTTTCACCGCCAATGAGCGAAACATTTTTCAGCCCTCAGGAGCAAAGCGGTACCCCATGCCATATACGGTCTGGATGTAACGGGGCTTGCTGGGAACAGGTTCGATTTTTGTGCGCAGGTTCCGGATGTGAACGTCTATTGTACGCTCGTAACCCTCGTAGGCGTCTCCGCTGACCGCCTCCAATAGATCGAGTCGGGAGAATGCCCGGCCGGGGGACAACATGAAGGTTTCCAGAAGCTCGTACTCTGAAGGTGTAAGAGCAACGGCGTTGCCGCTGACACGTACGGTTCGGCCGGCGCGGTCCAGCGTGATTTCCGCCATTCGGAGAATCTCCGGCAGACGGTTCTGCTGGCCGACCCTTCTCAGTACGGCACGGACGCGTGCGATCAGTTCCTGGACGCCAAACGGTTTGGTCACGTAGTCATCGGCACCCAGCTCCAAGCCAACGACCTTGTCGCTTTCTTCAAGCCTGGCCGTCAGCACGATTATTGGTGTGTCAGATTCCTGAGTGAAGTTACGAATAAAGTCATAGCCGCCCATCTCCGGCATCATCAGGTCGAGGAGAACGAGGTCGGGTTTCTCGGAGCGCGCCACAAACAGGGCATCGCGGCCGTTGGCTGCCTCCACCACGCGATATCCTTCGCGCTCCAGGTACCAGCGCGCCATTTCGCGCAGTTTGACTTCATCGTCTACAACGAGGATAGTCTGCGACACGAAATCGTTCTCCCGCTACTATTGCGTAGCAAATAGGAACGGCCCTGGTTTGCGGACGGCAACCTGGTCCGGGTTCCTGGCGATGTTCAGCACTGCTCCAGAACGTATTATCGCGCACAACTGTTCAGGAATTATGAAGGAGGGTTGAAGAAGTGACAAGTGTTGGACATAAGGCGATGTCAGTGGCATGGGGTTCTTAACCGACTCTGGCGGGGTCAGGCTTCCGAATCGGATGAAGGCAGGCGAGTCAGCGCCTGTCTTGTGCAGGCGGCCGACGTATGGGTGCGAATTTCGGCTGTGGTACAATGCTGGCTGACATTAGGGTAGCAAACATCTTCGGCGGAGAAGACTTAGAAGGCTCAAGAGGCCGCCTCTTCAGACGCATAAAAGGAAAGGAAGCATTTCATGTCACAGGTTGCTGTGGGGATTCACAGGCAGATTCGATCTTCGATACTCACGGCAGTTGAAGGGTTGTCTGCGGAGCAACTGCACGCGATGCCGGATGGATTCGACAACAACATCGCCTGGAATCTGGGGCACATAATGGTGGTCCAGCAGCGCATTCTTTACGGCTCCAGCGGTCTTCCTCTGTCGGTCTCGGAAGAGACCATGCCAATGTATCTGCCTGATACTTCGCCAGCCGACTGGCAGACTGAGCCGGACGCCGAAGCGCTGGTGGCGCAGCTGATGCCGCAGCAGGAGCAGTTGGAGGCAGATTTCGCGGCGGGCCGCTTCAGCGAGAACGAGTTCAGCGGGTTTCAGACGAGATCGGGACTCACGCTGGGGGACCTTGACGCGGTGCTGACTTTCAATATCTATCACGAGTCTCAGCATTACGGCTTTATTCTGGCCCTGATCAATCTGGTGGGCTGAGTCGCATGACCGAGGTTGTCATTGTCAGCGCAGTGCGGACGCCTATCGGACGGATACGCGGCGCGCTGGCTTCAGTGAGGCCGGATGACCTGGCGGCGCTTGTCGTCCGCGAGGCCGTGTCTCGCGCTGAAGTAGAGCCAGGCGAGATCGAGGAGGTCTATCTCGGTTGCGCCAACCAGGCAGGGGAGGACAATCGCAATATCGCTCGCATGGCAGCATTGCTGGCGGGACTGCCGCAGGAGGTGGCCGGTGTGACGGTGAACCGGCTTTGCGCCAGTGGGCTTACAGCCGTCAACCAGGCGGCGCGGGCGATTTTGTGTGGCGAAGGTGAAGTTTTCGTTGCGGGCGGCGTGGAGAGCATGACCCGGGCGCCCTATTCCCTACCGAAGAACCCAACCGGATTTGGCCCGTCGGGCAACATAACCGGTTATGATACGACGCTAGGCTGGAGGTATCCCAACCCGGCCTTGGAGGCACTATTTCCGCTGGAAGCGATGGGAGAGACTGCCGAGAACATTTACGAAATGAGTTGCGCGTCAGAGATCGCGGGGGGCGCGATAGGCCGCGGAGAACAGGACCGCTTCGCCCTGCAGAGCCAGGAGAAGGCGGTCCGTGCGATCAACGAGGGCCACTTTGAGCGTGAGATAGTGCCTGTAGAGATCCCGCAAAGCCGAGGTGATCCTGTTGTATTCGATACCGACGAACACCCTCGCTATACGAATGGACCGGACGGCTACCGGCTCGCGACCAGCATGGAGGCTCTGAGCGGCCTGCGGCCTGCATTTCGAAAGGGAGGAACGGTCACCGCCGGCAACGCCAGCGGGCTGAACGACGGGGCCAGTGCGCTCGTACTGATGTCGCGCGGGCGGGCCAGCGAACTTGGGATCCGGCCGTTGGCCCGCTGGGTGGCGTCGGCGGCAGCCGGCGTGGATCCTCGTGTCATGGGCCTAGGGCCTGTGGATGCGGCGCGCAAGGCGCTGGCGCGTTCGGGGCTTTCGACGGACGACATTGATTTGGCCGAGATCAACGAAGCTTTCGCGGTGCAGACGCTGGCGGTAGTGCGAGAGCTCGATCTGGGAGAAGAGATTACGAATGTAAACGGCGGGGCGATATCCCTCGGCCATCCCCTGGGCTGCTCGGGCGCCCGCATACTGACGACGCTTATCCACGAGATGCAGAGAAGAGCCGATGCAGGCGAGACTGCCCGGTATGGTCTGGCGACGCTTTGCGTTGGCGTGGGTCAGGGCGAGGCGACGGTGGTCGAAAGGGTGGACGGTTGAAGCTGCTACCGCATATCACGCCTTCGGAAGCTGCTGCACTGGTCAAGTCCGGAGATACAGTTCTTGTGGGCGGCTTCGGCATGACTGGCAATCCCACCCAGGTACTGCATGCGCTGGCGGATTCGGGCGTGTGCGAATTGACCTATATCGCCAACAACGTAGGTGAGCCGGGCCTTGGCGGGGGGCGATTGTTGCGAAACGGGCAGATCAAGAAGGCGATTGGATCGTTCTTTACCAGCAATCCGGAGGCGGTTGCCGCTGCACAGACGGGTGCAATCGAGTTTGAAGTGATGCCGCAGGGCACGATGACGGAGGCGATTCGGGCGGGCGGGGCCGGGATAGGCGGGTTCTACACACCGACGGCGGCCGGCACTGTGCTGGCCGAAGGACGGGAAACGAAACAGATCGACGGCCGCCGGCATGTCTTTCAGCCGGCTTTGCGGGCCGACGTGGCGCTGATCAGGGCGTGGACCGCGGATGCAGCCGGCAACCTTGTATACAGGATGACTGAGCAGAACTTCAACAGAGCGATGGCCACGGCAGCAGACCTCGTCATCGCAGAGGTTGAGGAGTGCGTGCCGGCCGGGGAACTGAGGCCAGAGTCGGTGCATACGCCAGGATGTTACGTCGACTATCTGGTGCCGGTGAGGACGTCAGAGGCCGACCTGGGTTCGTCGGCGTCGATTGCCGAGAGCGGCAAAAGAGCTGGCGGTTTGCGAATGAAGTTGGCGCGTCGTGCGCTGGCCGAACTTAAGCCGGGAGACATAGTAAACCTGGGTGTGGGCATACCGACACTCGTGGCGGACCTGATCACACCGGCGCACGGCATCATATTGCATACCGAGAACGGGATGCTGGGGGTGGGTCCCGCGCCGGAGAGCGGCGGGGCGATGGAGTACCCGATCAACGCCAGCAAGATTCCGGTGACAGCATTGCCCGGCAGCAGTTACTTTGACAGTGCCGACTCCTTTGCGATGATCCGGGGCGGGCACGTGGATGTGGCGATCATGGGGGGACTGCAGGTAGATGAGCAGGCCAATCTGGCCAACTGGGCTGCACCAGGGAGGCCGCTGCTGGGCGTAGGCGGGGCGATGGACCTGGCAACGGGCGCCAGGCGCCTGATCGTGACCATGACCCATAGCAGCCGTGACGGCAGTTCGAAGATCGTGCCGGCCTGCACGCTACCGCTGACTGCGACAGGGGCGGTTGACGTGATCATAACCGAACTTGCCGTCTTTCGCTTTGTGGACGGACGACTGACGGTCACCGAACTGATGGAGGGGGCCTCGCTGGAAGCCGTCCAGGCTAAGACTGAGGCCGAATTTGATATTGCCCTGGATAGTTGAGGGAGGCGATGCGGCCCAACTTTCGCTTCCCTCTGAATGACCAGAGAAAATCCCATGAATAAGCGAACACTCCAAAGCGTACTGCTCGCGGCAGCATTGGCGGCGATAGCTTTGGCCGCGTGTGTGGCCACCGAGATAGGCGCAGAGTCCGGTATGCAAGCGCCTCAAGGCAACCCGGCAAAGGAAGTGAGCGCGGCGAGTCAGGAGGAAGGTGACCTGGGCGAGGCGTCAGTTGAACAAGACCTCGAGGCGCTGCGAATTGAGATCGAATACTACACACCTTCGCAGACCGAAGGGCCCTTCTATCCTGTGCAGATGCCCGATGATCGAGACAACGATCTCTTCGTCGTGGACGGGGCAGGGGGAAGGCCTGCCGGGGAGATTCTCGTCTTTGAAGGAACTCTTTACGACGGTGCAGGTATTCCCGTTCCCGGCGCGGTTGTCGAGATATGGCAGACCGATGATAACGGAATCTACATGCACCCAGGCGACTCCAACAGTTCGAGAAGGGATGTGAACTTTCAGTCGTATGGTGAATCGGAAACCGGGCCGGATGGCCGCTACAGTTTCAGGACAATCATGCCGGGCGACTACAATCCACGCCCTCGACATATCCACGTGAAGGTCCGGATGGACGGGCGTGAGCTTCTGACCACCCAGTTCTATTTCAGTAAAGACTCGAATGCCGGGCCCGACCGGATCTTCGCGGGGGCAGGCGAGGAGGTGTCGGCGCTGATCATGGAGATAGAGGAGGGCCTCGACTCCGAGGGCAATTCAGTGTTGATGGGCAGACGCGATATCGTTCTGCGCGATATACTTTCGGAGTGACGGGCTTAGAACGAGGAAGTCAGGCGCGTGAAGCTGTCAGATATAGGCAATCCCAAATATATTGCTCTGGAGACCTTCCGCCAGAACGGACAGGCGGTCAGAACCCCTGTCTGGACTGTTGCGCAAGAGGGCAAGTTGCTGGTATGGACGCAGGGCGACAGTTGGAAAGTCAGACGCGCTCGCAACAACCCGCGTGTCAGGGTTGCCAGATGTGACATGAGGGGCAACGTTCAGGGTCCCTGGGTTGAATGCGTTGTCAGGTCGATCTCAGATGACGAAGAGACGAAGAGAGCGATGGCAGGTCTGCTAAGGCGAAAGTACCCCTTTGCGGTTGCCGTGCTTTCGCTGATCGCCGTTATACGCGGAACGAATAAAGGACAGGTGGTCGTGGAAATCGGGGACGTCTAGTGGCCGGCCGTCTTGAAGCAACTGTTTCCGTGTAGTTACTGTGCCATGTTCTGTGCGTGTACTGTGTGCGGTCTGCCTGGATTCGCAATGACGGACTGTTCTGTCAGCCGGTCTGAATGGGTGCATCCCAGACTTTGGGTGGGAACAGTCTGGCGGGGAATCAGTGCCAGCGGCGGCTGGAGTTGTATACTGTTTTTGCCGAGACGCAGTGCAGGCGCCTGGTCTGGCCGTACGGTGGAGTCCGTCAGTTGGGGAGGGTGCGAGGGCAGGCACAAGGCCGGCAGCTGCTGGGATCTGGAGGGGCCGGCGGGACGTGGTCTGGCTGGACAAGGTCGATTAGGCACCCGTTCGAATATCGACACCCGGCCGATGAGGCATGGCCTGGTTTAGGGGGGGCGTTGGGGGGGGGGGGCGGCCCCCCC
>VXOE01000074.1 GCA_009840225.1 Caldilineaceae bacterium SB0662_bin_25
CCCCCCCCCCCCCCAACGCCCCCCTACTGCCTACCCGACCGGGTGTCGATATTCGACCGGGTGCCTAATCGAACGTGTCCAGCCTGACCGCGTCCCGCCAGTCCCTTCAGTTCCCGGTACGTGCCGGCCTTGTGCCTGCCCTCGCACCCGCCCCAACACTGTTCCCACCCCAAATCCGGGATGCACCCAACTCGCCCTGAATGCACCGTGGCGTCCAGGCTGAACTCGGAGCCAAAACCAAGTGAGAGAAGCCAACCCGGTCCCGCACGCGGCATCGAACTCCTCCTGACTCCTGCTCTCAACCGAACGCCCCCGCGAATCTCCGAACTTCGTCCGCGTTCGACACATTCACCCGCTTTCCCCTCCGGTGGATGCGCCGCATCAGTCCCGTAAGCACACTGCCGGGTCCGATCTCCACAGCCGTCTCGACACCGCCTTCGACAGCGTGCTGCATCGAACTGGTCCACCTGACACTGCCTGTCAGCTGCGCCTTCAACTCCTCGCGGATCGCTGACGCGCTGTCAAGTGGCAGCCCGCTCGTATTGCCAATCACCGGAGCAAGCGGCTCACGCACCTTGGTTGCTTCGATCCGAGCGCTCAACTGCGAGGCGGCCGGCCCCATCAATGGGCAGTGAGCCGCAATGCTGACCGCCAGCGGCACGACTCGCCGCGCACCTGCCCCCTCCAACTCGGTAATGGCGGTTGCGATGCTATCCTCGTCACCGGATATAACGATCTGCCCGGGACAGTTATCGTTTGCAACCTGCGCAACCCCAGCGCTTGCCGCAGCCGCCTCCGCGCAGATCCCGGCAACCACGCTCTCATCCAGACCGATCACCGCCACCATCCGCCCCGGCTGTTTCGCGCCTGCCTCCTTCATGAGCCGGCCCCGCTCGCGCACCAGGCGTAACCCGTCGGCCAAGCCGATGCAACCGGCCGCGGCCAGTGCCGTATACTCGCCCATCGAGTGACCCGCGAAATAGGCGGGTCGCGGCAGACGCCCCGTCTCCTCCTGCATGGCACAAAGCGCCGCCATACTCGAGGCAAACAGCGCCGGCTGCGCGTTGATCGTATCCGTCAGCAGGTCCTCAGGCCCTTCAAAGCAAATCCTGCTGATCGCCGTGCCCAGAACGTCGTCCGCCTCTGTGAACACCGCACGTGCGCTCGGGTATGCCTCGGCTAGTTCCTTAGCCATGCCCACGTGCTGGCTGCCCTGTCCGGGAAACAGAAATATCAACGGCCTGGATTCTTCACCGTACGCTAGCGGCAAACTCATCTTGTTCAGGCTTCTTCTTCGTCCATGTCCACGACCTGCATCCGGCCCATATATGTCCCGCAATGCGGGCAGACCCTGTGCGGCAGCGTCTTTTCACTGCACTGCGCGCAGGTCACGAGTCTCGGAGCCCCGAGCGCGTGGTGCGCGCGACGCCGGTTGCGCCGGCCCTTACTGATCTTCCTTTTCGGTAGCGGTCCCATTTTCCGTTCTCCTCAATCTATTCACCGCGAGGTTCATCTTGCAGCGCCAGCAGCGCCTCCCAACGCGGGTCGATACCCTCGGCTTCTGAAGGTGTCTGCTTGCCAACCGTATCGGCAAGAGCAGACTCAGTTAGCAACTGTATGTATTTCGGACAAGCATCTGGGTCGGCGTTGCCGCTTGCCGGGTCAATGTAATCGCAGGCGGCTACGATCGGAACGGAGAGCCAGATGTTCTGCCGCACAACCTCGGAAATGTCGAGAATGTGCTGCGCATCGATAAGCAGCGCCTCGTCAGTCAGGTCCTCGGCCTGACCTTCAAACTCCTCGGGCGAAAGAAAGCGCCCTGTCTGTATGTCGGTCAAGGGGCGAAAGCTCTCCGAAAACTCGACCGACACCCGAACGCAGACCGGTTCCAGGCAGCGCCCGCACTGCAACGAAAGCGCAACCCGCAAGTCACCCGTGGCCAGCACACCGCTGTGAATGCGCAGCAGCACCAGGTTTCCGGTCAGTCTGCCCAGCGGTGTCAGACCGCCATCGAGGTTCGTGATGTCATCGTCGAGCTCATACTCTCTTGAAGCGCCGGTCGCCTCCTTCATCAGTTGTGCAACATTGAACTCCATCAACCGTTCCTCCTACCCGGCTTCTGCAAGTCCGCCTGGGCCCGCGCCCAACTCGACTCGGCACGCCGACCCCAACTTGCACCCAGTGCAATATGCCTTCCAGCAACCGGCCGGGCGGCAATCTCCGCACAACGTGGCGACCGCACAAACAGCGATTATATAAGGATGGCGGACGATCCGCCAAAAGTCTACGTCTACGGTCGATGAGCGGGAATGCCAAACTGCACTGTACCGCCTCCCGATCGAAACTGACGTCGATCGAAAGGCTCCAATTTTGGACGGAACTGAATCTGGATGGTATAAACACAGAGTCATCCTGTGAGTTTTGTCAATTTTTACAATATAAACTGTGTAAATTGACAAAACCCATTTCTTGTGGTAAGATTGAACAAATACGTCGAAGCAGGCCTGACCAGGATGTGTGCTCTGCAACGCATCCGGCCCTGAACAGCAGGGAACAATCCAATGTCTATCGGTCCGGACCAGAACTCACCCGCATGGCAGATCCTTGAATACCTGCAGCGCAATCCTTCCGCAACCATCAAGGACTTTGAAACCTTACTCGGCGTGACGACAACGGCCGTCCGTCAGCATCTCAACGCCCTTCAGGCCGATGGCTATCTGGACCGGCGGGAGGAGCGTTCCGGAGTAGGGCGTCCACATTACATCTACGTAGCGACCGACGCTGCCCGGGAACTGTTCGCATGCCGCTGTGATGTGCTCGCTCTGACGATGCTTCAGGAAATGTACGGGATGGTCGGCGCTGAACAGATGGGGACCCTTCTGAATCGCGTCGGCGTTAGACTCGCCGAACGCTACTCAGAAAGCGTCAGTGCGGCCGAACTGCAGCATCGCGTCGAGGAATTTGCCGGCGCTCTGAGTCGGCAAGGCGTACTCACCGACGTAACCGTAGCCGGGAACAATACTATAGCCTTGAAGATGTATAACTGCCCCTATCACGACCTTGCCATCGCACATCGCGAGATCTGCGAAATGGATCAGCTGATGATGCAGCAGGCCCTGGGCGCAGATGTTTCTCTGGATGACTGCATAATGGACGGGCATGGCAACTGCTCTTTTGTGATTACCCAGAGCAGTAACGCCGAACTCGAACTCGAGTCCTGAACCGGTCATTCGCATTGAAAGTCTCTTATCGTGTTGATCACGGCTGGCAACGGCCGTCACATTGAGGAGTCACGAAAGTCATGAGTACACTAGCAATTCAAGACCTGCACGTCTCTGTAGGAGATACGGAAATTCTTAAAGGTGTGGACATCACCCTGCACACCGGCGAGATCCATGCAATGATGGGACCGAACGGTTCCGGGAAATCGACACTTTCCTACGTGATCGCTGGCCATCCCCACTACGAAATAACGCAGGGCGACATTCTTGTCGACGGCGAAAGCATTCTCGATATGGAAGCCGATGAACGCGCCAGATCGGGGATCTTCCTTGCCTTCCAGTACCCTGTCTCGATTCCCGGCGTCAGTGTCGCCAACTTCCTGCGTACCGCTGTTTCCAACGTGCGCGGCTATACCAGCAAAGAGGCCGAAAGTAACGCCAACGGTGTCATCGGCAGCAACCTCATGCCCATGCGCGAATTCCGTCGCGAACTGAATACAAAGATGAAGGAGTACAACGTCGAATCCAGCTTTGCCCGCCGCTACCTCAATGATGGATTCTCCGGCGGCGAGAAAAAGCGCACCGAGGTTCTGCAGATGGCTATGCTGGAGCCGAAATTCGCCATTCTCGACGAGTCCGACTCCGGCCTGGACATCGATGCCCTGCAGGTCGTCGCAGACGGCATCAATAAACTGGCCACGCAGGACCGGGGTTTCCTGCTCATCACCCACTATCAGCGCATTCTCAACTTCGTTAAGCCCGATTTCGTAAGTATCTTCTTCGGCGGGCGCATCGTTACCACCGGAGGACCCGAACTGGCTGTGGAATTAGAAGAAAGAGGCTACAAGTGGGTTGAAGATGAGTTTGTGGCTCGGGCTGTGGCCGTCTGACAAGCGATGGCAACACAAAAGGTAGGCAAAACAGAGCCGGGGCTCCCTCGGCAGCGCAGTTTACAAGTGAGGTCAAGGACTCGAAGGCAAAGGTAAACACACAACCCGTCCTGCCAGTCCTGCTAGAGGAGGATTAACGTGGCATCAAACACCGATCTACAACATCTTGAAGGCGTCAAAGAAGAGTACCGGTACGGCTTTCGCGACGAAGAAAACGCCGTTTTCAAGTCCGAAAAAGGCCTGACGCACCAGGTAGTCGACCAGATTTCCGACATCAAGAACGAGCCCGACTGGATGCGCCGGTTCCGGCACGACGCACTCGACATCTTCTTCTCCAAGACGATGCCGACCTGGGGTGCCGACCTGAGCGGTATCGACTTCGACGACATCTACTACTATCTGCGCCCCGCCGAAAAGCAGGGCAAGAGCTGGGACGACGTGCCCGAGGACATCAAACGTACCTTCGACCGCCTCGGCATCCCCGAAGCGGAACGCAGATTCCTCGCAGGCGTCGGTGCCCAGTACGAGTCGGAAGTCGTCTACCACAGCCTGAAGGAAGAGTGGGAAAAGCTCGGCGTTGTCTTCCTCGACATGGACAGCGGCCTCCGCGAACACGAAGACATCGTCAAGGAGTACTTCGCCACAGTCATCCCGGCCGCAGACAACAAGTTCGCCGCGCTCAATAGCGCAGTCTGGAGCGGCGGCAGCTTCGTCTATGTCCCTGCCGGCGTACACGTGGATATTCCTTTGCAGGCCTACTTCCGCATCAACGCCGAGAACATGGGACAGTTCGAACGCACCCTAATCGTTGTCGAGGAGGGCGCCAGCGTCCACTATGTCGAAGGCTGCACCGCACCCATCTACTCAAGCGACAGCCTCCACAGCGCCGTCGTCGAAATCATCGTCAAAAAGGGCGGACGCTGCCGCTACACAACCATCCAGAACTGGAGCACCGACGTATACAACCTTGTCACCAAGCGCGCAATGGCCTACGAAGACGCCACCATGGAGTGGATTGACGGCAATCTCGGCAGCAAGGTGACAATGAAGTACCCCGCCGTCTACATGATGGGCCCCCAGGCCCACGGCGAAATCCTGTCCATCGCCTTCGCCGGCAACGGACAGCACCAGGACGCCGGCGGAAAGGTTGTTCATGCCGCCCCCAACACCAGCTCCAAAATCGTCTCCAAATCAATCAGCAAGGATGGCGGTCGCGCCAGCTATCGCGGCCTCCTGAAAGTGGCCAAGGGCGCACAACACAGCCGCAGCAACGTCGTCTGCGACGCCCTTCTGCTGGACGCCGACAGCCGCTCCGACACCTACCCTTACATCGAAATCGACGAGGATGATGTCAGCATCGGCCACGAAGCATCGGTCAGCAAGATCGGAGAAGAACAGCTCTTCTATCTGATGAGCCGCGGCATCGATGAGGACGAGGCCGCCGCCATGATCGTAGGTGGCTTCATCGAACCCCTTGTAAAAGAACTGCCCATGGAGTACGCCGTCGAAATGAACCGGCTTATCCAACTGCAGATGGAGGGCAGCATCGGATAGCTCGCCTGAAGCAGGCATCAGCCCCAACCAGGGGCGAAAGGCGACTCGAACTGCGCATTGCGCACCGGGAAGCAGTCAAAGACGAACTGCCTCCCGTTTTCCCGTAACGAGGCAAATAATTGTGACTGTACTACTAAAGGAACCACAGGAAATCGTCGACGCAGCCGCCGGCTTCTCGCAGGAAACCGTGCGCCAGGCGTCGGCCGCAAAAAACGAACCCAGCTGGATGTTGGAATTCCGCTTGCGAGCTTGGCAGACCTTTGAAAGCCTGCCATGGCCCAAGCCCACCGATGAATCTTGGCGCCGCACGCGCCTGACCGGCTTCAATCTGGAAAACTTCACACCCTTCGCCGTCCCCGACGGGACGGTTGAACGTGATGGCCTTGAGCCGGTCCTCCTTAACGCCCTTGAAGAGATGGAGTCCTCAGCCTGCCTGATCTATCGTGACGGAGGCGTTCTGTACAGCGAGGAAATCGAAAAGCTGAGAGAGAAGGGCGTCCTCTTTACGGACCTGCAAACGGCCGTACAGCAGCACCCTGAACTGGTGCAAGAATACTTCATGACCGAGGCTGTGACCCCGGATGCCAACAAATTCGCAGCGCTGCACGCCGCGCTGTGGGATACCGGCTCCTTCATCTTCGTCCCCCGCAACACCAAGGTGGAACTTCCTCTGCATGCGGTCCTCTTCCAGGGCGAACGCGTCGGTGGCTATCACCATACCCTTCTCGTGGCCGAAGAAGGAGCCGAAGTGACCCTTGTCGATGACCTCATGGGCGCCGAAAACGCCTTGCAGGCCTCCGTCGTGGAGCTAATTCTGAAGGACAATGCAAACGTCCGCTACATGAATCTGCAGGACTTCCAGCATACCGCCTGGAACTTCCTCACCGGGCGGGCAGTACTGGGCAAGGACGCCGACCTGCGCTGGATCCAGGTAAGTTGGGGCAGCCGTCTGACAAAGGCCTTCCTCGACCTGGACCTGCGAGGAGAAGGGGGACACGGCGAGCTGCTGGGACTCTACTTCCCAACCCGGCGCCAGCATATCGACCATCAGACCCTGCAACTGCACCGCGTTGCCAACTGCTACAGCGACCTGCTCTTCAACGGCGCTCTCAAACATCGTGCCCGCAGTGTATATATGGGTATAATCAAAGTGCTGCCTGGCGCACAGAAAACCGACGCCTTCCAACGCAATGGAAACCTCATCCTGGATAGAAGCGCCCGCGCCGACAGCATTCCAGGGCTCGAGATCGAAGCAGACGACGTCCGCTGTACCCACGCAGCCACCGCCGCACAGGTCGAGGACGAATACGTTTTCTACCTCATGGCCCGCGGCCTCACCAGACCCCAGGCCGAAAGAATGATAGTGCAGGGCTTTCTGCAAGGCGTGCTCGATCGCGTTCCCGTAGAAGCCGTCATGCGCAAGTTGGAAATGGTAATCAGTCGCAAGATTAGTAGGTAATCACATACATCCAATCTTGGAGGAGTGCTATGGCAGACAAAGGCTACGCCAATCCTGACGTGCTGGTCAGCACCGAGTGGGTCGCCGCTCATCTGAACGACGACAACATCCGCCTGCTCGAATCAAACGAGGACGTCCTGCTCTATGATACCGGCCACATACCCGGCGCGCAGAAGATCGACTGGCAGGATGACCTGAACGACGCCGTCGTGCGCGACTATGTGGGTCAGCAGCAGTTCCAGGCCCTCATGGAGAAGCTGGGAATCTCCAACGACACCACAATCGTCTTCTACGGTGACAAAAGCAACTGGTGGGCGACCTACGCCTTCTGGGTTTTCCAGCTGTTCGGACACACCAACGCCAAAGTGATGGACGGTGGTCGCCAGAAGTGGGTCGACGAGGGCAGAGAGCTCACGACCGACACGCCCTCCTACCCTGCCGCCTCCTACACCGCGCCTGCGCGCAACGACGGCGCAATTCGCGCCATGCGCGACGAGGTTCTGGACCATCAGCAGGCCGGCCTGCCCCTCGTTGACGTTCGCAGCCCGGCCGAATACAGCGGCGAGTTGCTCCACATGGCAGACTATCCCCAGGAAGGATCGCTTCGCGGCGGACATATCGCCGGCGCCCGCAACGTACCCTGGGCACGCGCCGCCAATGACGACGGCACATTCAAGAGCGCCGATGACCTGCGCGCCATATATGAGGAAGAGCAGGGGCTCAGCGGCAGCGACAACATCGTGGCCTACTGCCGCATCGGCGAACGCAGCAGCCACACCTGGTTCGTCCTGACCTATTTGCTCGGCTACGACACCGTCCGCAACTACGACGGCTCCTGGACCGAATGGGGCAATGCCGTCGGCCTGCCCATCGAGAGGTAGAGGCTGCGTCTCTGCCGTTTGGTCCCTACTGCAATCTGAAGCTGCCAATCACAAAAAGGCAAGGGGCAGTTACCGCCCTTTGCCTTTCCTATAGGTCAATACTACGGGCACATGGACCTGTTTCGAGAAGCGATCATTGACCATTACAAGCATCCCCGGCACAAGGGAAAGCTGGATGACGCCGATGTCCACCGTCACGAGTTGAATCCCTTCTGCGGCGACGAGGTAACCGTCCACCTGAAGATCGCAGACGACGTCGTAGCCGATGCCGCCTTTGAAGGTCGGGGATGCGCTATCAGCCAGGCCAGCGCGTCGATGATGATGGAGGAAATAATCGGCATGCCCGTTGCCGAACTCAAAGAATGGGGCAAAGAGGAGGTCCTCGACCTGCTCGGAATCGAGATCGGGCCCGTCCGCCTCAAATGCGCACTCCTGCCCTTGAAAGCGCTCAAGGCAGGTCTTTACGGCCTGACAGAGTGGCCTGACTAGACCAAACGCCGAGGAACTAAGCACAAATGGAAGATTTTGTTAGAGTCGCCGCAACTGAGGACATCCCGCCGGGAGAACGGCTCCTTGTCGAAGTGGAAGGCATCCGTATCGCCGTATTCAACCTGGACGGCGAATACTTCGCCATCGAGGATGTCTGTACGCATGATGGCGGCCCCCTTGTCGAAGGCCAAATCCTTAATGGCGGCCAGGTCGAGTGCCCCAGGCACGGCGCCCGCTTCGACATCCGCACCGGAGAGGCGCTCAGCATGCCCGCTTTCGAGCCAACCCCATCCTACGAAGTTCAGGTTGACGGTGGCGACATCTATGTGGAAAGACCCTTCTGAGGAGAAAGACCCGATGAGCGATAACACACTACCCACGCCCGACGAGGTTCGAGCCGAAATCAGGACCCATGTCAAGGATCCCGAACTGATGATGAATATCGTCGACCTCGGCCTGGTCTACGACATCGAAGTGACCGACGAGAACAACATCGACGTGACCATGACGCTGACAAGCCCCGGCTGCCCGGTCGGCCCGCAGATCATCAGCGACGTCCAGCGCACCGCCCACAACGCCTTCCCCAACGTCAGCGAAGTCAACGTCCACCTGGTCTGGACCCCCTTCTGGAATCCCGACATGATGTCCGAGGACGCCAAAGACGAGCTGGGTATCTTCTGAACTGTGAGGGCAACTCGCCCTCTGCCTGGACAAGACACGGGACCTGGTCGGAGACGAAAAACCAGGCCCTCGGGAATCTCACGTTAAGGTGGACCTGTCACTCTAGGCCCCCCGCGGTTTTGCTTACCTATTCTGTCGCCGTCCGCGCCCGGCGCCGCATCTGCCCGGTTAGTGAACGGTTCTACTTGGGAGTCCGATTGCCGCCATCCCGCGGCCCGTTCAGGACCCCGAAGGCTCAGATTCGTCCCGCCGCAATCTCCAGCGCCCGGTCAAAGTCTGACTTCGCCTCCTCGGTCCGTCCCAGCACCGCCTTCGCCACCGCCCGATTTCTATAGGCCTCTACGTCGTTGGGCCGCCTCAGGATCACCTGGTCGTAATCAGCAATGGCCTCCTCATACTCGCCGCGTCGCTCCTTCGCATTCCCGCGATTAAAATATGGCTCAGCGCTCTCAGGCAGCAGCCGGACTGCTTCATCATAGTCGCCCACAGCCGCACCGAGACGTCCCAGCTTGGCCAGCGCTACCCCCCGGTTGTTGTACGCCGCCGCGTACTTTGGCCGCAACCGTATCGCGTGCGCATAGTCGGCGACCGCCGACTCGTACCGCCCCAACTCAACTTGCAACAGTCCCCGGCTATTGAATGTCTCCACATTGTCCGGATTTAGCCCAATCGCCATGTCGAAATCCGCAATTGCCTCCTGACTACGACCAAGCCTGGACCTGACACTCCCTCGCACGACGTAGACCCTCTCGTATTCGGGCTCGATACGGACTGCCTCGTCCAGATCGGCTATTGCATCCCCGTACTGGCCAAGCTCGGCAAGCAATTGCCCCCGATTCAAAAACGCAAATACATTCTCCGGGTCAAACCTGATCGCCGTACCCAGGTCCACAATCGCATCTTGATACTGCTGAAGCGCAGCCTTGGCATTGGCGCGATTTATGTAGGCTTCGGCCAAATCCGGTCGCAGATGAACTGCCCGATCGTAATCTGCAACTGCCTCTTCATACTGGCCCAGGTTGCTCTTTACGTTTCCCCGGTTATTGTAAGCCTCGGCGTAATCCGGTCTCAATCGTACCGCTTGTGAGTATGCCGCCAGCGCCTCCCGTGACCCGGACGTGCCCCCTTCGCTCAACCCGCTGCTCGGCAGGAAATACGCCCGCGCTTGCCGTTCGGTCATCTCCTCTCGCTCCTGCTCAGCCGTTCCGACAGGTCTCCTATGGACCGAAAAGCCAGCGCAGCCAGTTCGTTATTGCTCCCTTCCGCAACGCTGGCGATGTGCTTCCATCTCTCTATCGACTCGTCGAGTAGTCCATCCTCTTCCAACTGCCGGGCCTCCGCAATGGCAGATGCCCCGGCCCTGCCCGGCACACGACTGAGTTCCTCGCCGATCTGGGTTCGCGCATAGGGCAGCTCTACGCCTGCCATACTGCGCAGCGGCTCGTCGGCTTTCCCGCCATAGCCCCGAATCTCTTCCGCAAGCCGGCCCGCTTCCTCTGCGTGCCCGCGCGCCGCCCTGACGTTCTCCCGTACCGCCTCCTCAATCTCCCGCAACCTCCTGAGAGCAAGGTACCCCGCAAAACCCAATAGTATCACCATCAGGGCGAGCAGAAGAGCGATCCCGGTCAGCCACCATCCGACCGAATCAGCCCGGTCGTCCAGAATCTCCCGCCGCAGTTCGTTGAACTGGCGCTGAATCTCAACCTCCGTGGCAACATCGATCCCTGAACTGGCCTCAGACGCAGCGCCATCCTGGCCTGCGGGGGCTTGAGCCAAAATAGCGGACGGAGCCGTCAGAACTGACGCTGCCGCTACTGCCAGCGTCGCAACTATGACTGTCAGCTTAAGGGTGGGAATGATTCGCATATCGAAACGTGCTATGACTCCTCTGCACTATGCAACAAATAACCAACTGCAATTCACCGCTCATCACTCCGCGAAAACGTTGCTTCTTTGAATGGGAAATGTTACTTGAGCCAAAACCCGAAGTTAAGTTTTCTGGGAAAAAAGCCCCACCGCACCGATTATGCCCTCAACGACGGTCCTGGAAGGGAAGGACGTATCTTCCTGAACGAGGCTCTTTGCCCCTGTCTCAGACCAACTGTTATCCAGGCTAACTCGCCAAATGGCGCAAAACACTGATCGAATAACGCAGGTTCACGTTTTCGGAATCCGAATCACCATTCCTCCCCTTTCACTATGACGACAAATCCCACTTTGCCTTTGAAACCTCTTCCTCCAGGCAATTCCACGCTGCCAATATTGCCGCTGTTTCCGTAATTTCCATGGAAATTATAAAACTCAGTATACCTGTTTTTGGCGTCGGCTCTTAGCGACACTTCGATTATCATGCGGCGCGTATCGTCCTTGTATCTGGGTGGCTCTACTACGTATCCGTCTCCCCCTATCCTGTTCAGTATTGCCGACACGCTGTTTCGATTACATATGACTAGGGAACTCGTTTCTCCCTCTCGAATCGCCGCATCATAGGACTGAAGTGCTTCATCAAATCGACCCAATGTAACAAGAACATTTCCTTTGTTCAAATGGGCGATCTGGCCGTCCAGTTTAGTGGCCTCTTCGTAATCGACAATTGCCTCGCCAAACCTGTGCAGCAAAAAGTTGACATTCCCCTTGTTCAGAAAACACCAAGGATCCCTTTCACCAACTTGCACACTAAGGCTGACCGCCTCTTCAAAGTCCGCCAGCGCACCTTCAAAGTCGTCTGTACCAGACTTTACGTTGCCCCGATTGAAGTAGAGCTGTCTTGCTAGATGTTTGTTGAACTCTTCCTTTGAGCTATCTGGCTGATCCCCTGAGAGCAATTCCAGGTGGCTGAGGGCTGCATCGTAATCATCGCATGCGCCCCTCAAATCCCCCGCTTCGGTCTTGGCATTCCCTCGAACATAAGAAAAGTATGCAATATCCGCATCTGGAGCAAGCTCTATGCCTTTGTTATAATGTTCGATCGCGCCTGCAAAGTCACCCTGCAGACAGCATTGATTGCCCAAGAGAAGACTGAATTCTGGATCTTCAATGTGTGGCAAGGGTAGCCTTTCGCTGTTCAAAGCCGAAAACTGCAGAAAATTGAAGAAATGAGATGGTCTCTTGAAATCGAAAAAACTCTCAAGTTCCCGTCGTATCAGGGGTTTGTCAGAAGCTCTGATGACAAAACTGCTTACGGCGCCCTCTGGAATCATCGGCCACGCCTGAACGCTTACTGTACCATTTAAAAGTCCGCCCTCGGCTTCTTGCTCCTGCATCGGCATCTCTATATATACATTTTTTTCAGGTTTGCCTGACCTCATGAAAATCTCTTCTGTACTATGTACTGCCTCTGCAAAAGGTACGCCCCGGAGTGCAGTTGTATAGTCCAGATTCAGGACAAAGACTCGTCCATCACGATCGACATCCTCACAAGCATACCACAGTGCCACCAAGGGATCTCGCGAAAAGTCCAGGAATCCTGTAGCAGCGCCAAATCGCTGCAGTTTGAGAAGAAGCTGTAAATCAGGAACTTCGTGTCCATCTGCGAATCCGAATCCTAAGTTTCGGGCACGTTTTAGCAGCACGGAACGATGGTAAACATGGTGCATCGGGGAGAAATAGACTTCTCCGGTCACACTTTCGTCACCATCAAAGAACTTTATCAGACGGCGAGTAGCAGTGGAATGTAATTTCCAACTGCTGTCCGTCTGCCCGCGAAACACACACTTGCTGGGCAAATCGCCGATTCTACTCAAGAAAGCCCTTTCAACTGCCTTCACCTACGGTTCTCCTCTGGAACTACCCGACGTAATTTCTGAAACTGATTGGCAAGCCGTCAACAATTGCAGCACGCGTTCTGGTCAATTGAGTTCGCTTTATTCAGTAAAACGAAGAACTGATACTGCTGGGAATCGTTAAATCCTCTATCGGAAGTAGGGGCGCCCCTCGTGGGTGCCCTGACGGCTGCCCACATTCTCCAAAAGAAGAGCTAACTCTCTCCTCACCATCCTCGGCTTCATCAAACACCATGGGAAAGTAGCGATGCACCACAACTGACATCTCCGTAGCCGCAACGTGCACGTCGCCCTTCGGCCAGGCTTTGGAAACTCCTTCTTGCTCCCTTCTGCCCATCCGGATTACTCCCGTTGCCGGCCCCTATCCACCACATGTGGAAACAGACACCAGGTCATCTACTCTCCATAGGAAATAAATCACCTGCCCCGCTTCTTCCTGAAACAAATCGCGGCAAATCTGAAAGAGCGACTGTGGAAGAAAGGCGGAATTACACGCACCGATTTCCATATGAGCGCTGACTGCTATCGGTTTTGTCTTCCGGGGCTTCCGGGGCGTGGAAAAATCCTTGCTACTTTCAAAAGGGGAGAAAAAGGTGTCGCAAACCGAGCAACCCCATTTCGGCGTTGTGAGTTTGCCTGTGGTTCCCGATGAAATTTTGGTGGCCAGCTTCATTGCTGTTCCGTTCACACCAGGCAGGCCAAAAGTCAACTATGCAACGGAGTCTCACGTCCTGCTTTTCGCGAATACCCTACGCTGCCGTTGATTGTTTTCCTCTCTGGGGTCACCGCAAAAGAGGCGCAATAGCCTAGAGATTCTGCCTTCTCATTCAAATCTGCCTCTGCACCCAGTTTCATGCCGGGCCGAACCCGCTTTTCCCTGGACAGACTAGGTCGTAACTTGGCAGAAGAGGAACTATACCCCGCCCTTCCCAGTTTACAGGAATCTACACCTTATATAAAACACATTTTACGGTGTTGTGCAAAATCTGTATAAAGAGCGTGTCCCGCTTTGTGATGTTTGCGGCTGCGGCTCTCTGACTCGAATCTGCTCAAACCCGAACACATCGAGATTCTAAGTCAATTTCACTTGAATCTCTATTGTGCTCGCCCCTCTCCCAATGGTTGTAGGAATCCCAGCGCTACCATCTGCAAAAGTAGCGGATGGCCGTGAAGCGGCTCGCTGAGTAAGCTTTCAGCAACCATCGCTGCGTAGCGGGCAATTATCTGGTCGCCCGCAAAATGCAGCCACGCACTCTGCGCCAGTAACGCCCGCCTCAACTGCCCGCCCAATTCCTGCGGGACCTCTTCCGGAACTATCGAAGCCGCCAGCTTACCCAAAGCCTCCAAAGGCAGGCCGGCCAGACTCTGCAATCCGGTGCTATCCCCTCTGCGTGCCGCCAGCTGACGCCTGATTTCTCCTGTGTCGGCGTCCGCATTTCCTACCGGCACGACCCAGCCGGCCATAGCCGGATGTTCCAGCAACGCAGCCGAAAACTTCGCCAGCTCTTCCCTCTTCTCTTCCCACAACGCGCGCCCCGATGCCGGCAACGAAGATAACGCATCGGAAACTGGTTCCCTCTCACATTCAAACAGAAAGGGGCAGTATAGCGTGAACTCCTCCGGCAGCGGGCGCTCAGAGCCCTGCCACTGGCCCTCCAGACTCTCTTCCAGGCAATGACGCGCATAGCTGTATGGAACGGCAACGAAAATGCTCCGCTCTCCGGGCGACACCGAAATAGACAGCCGCTCCCCTACCTGCCGCCTCGCCGGAAGTTGCCTGCGTTCCACGCCCTCGCCCCCAAATGCTCCGAGAACACCCGCCGCCCTGTTAATGCGCAGCCCGACCAGTCTGCAACCATCCTCGTCTCCGTCGCAGAGGAACCATAGGTGCTGCGTGCCCTGCATATCGCTCGGCGAGAGCAGAGCCCACCAGTCGTCCACCGTCTTCTCCGGTTCCCAGCGAACGCCCGCCATCCGCAGCTTGCGCAGGTTTCGAGCTGCCTTCTGAGCCAGTTCTGGCCCCAGGGTCGATTGCAGCGTGTGTAAAGCCCACGCGCTCTGCCTCCCGACTTCCGACCCGCGCAGCGCACCCAGACTGTCCAATGCAGCCTCCACAACGCCCCCCCGGGAATCGTACGCGATCAGCCGCAGCAGCTCAGGTCGGTCCGCCTCTGACAGTTGGCCGATTAAATCAAGAACCAGATAGGCAATATCCTGATTCTCCTGCCTCATCTGTCTCACATACTCCAGCAACACATGCCGGTTGGACCGCGCCTCCGTCACCGCATCCTGCAGGCTCTGCATCACAACCAGATTCGGGTCCCTCAAATCGCCCATCAGACCCGCCGAAACCTCGATCCCAAGAAACTTCTCCAGGATCATCGCCGCATTCAACCGCGTCTGTGTGGAATTGTCTCGCCGGCCCGCCTCCTTGCGCAGCATCGCAGCCGTCTCCGCCCCACCCAGCAACGCCGCCAGTCGGCCCAATCCCCCCCGCATCTGGCTGTTTCCTGTGCCCAGATGCTTGCGCACCGCCAGCAGAACCAGTTCGGCGGCATATTCGCGCACGATTCTCTCCACTTCATGCGCCATTGCCGCTTCAGAATCTGTATCGGCCAGCCCTGCGACCGCCTCCTCCACGACCCTTCTCTGAGGAAGTGAGTGAATGATTCTATTGCCCATGCATGAAGTATACCACGCACGAAAACGCCAACACATCCCGGAATGGGGAAAGTCTTCGCAAAACGTTGGCAACGACAAACCTGCGTTAGGTCCTTACATTTATCACCAGCAAACTGACCAGTCGCTGACCACTGCTCTTATGGGCGGTCGGGCCTAGTCGGCCCTCCCTTGTGCGGGGG
>VXOE01000371.1 GCA_009840225.1 Caldilineaceae bacterium SB0662_bin_25
ACCCCCCACCCCACCCCGCGTCTTGGCAGATTCCCAGTATGTGCCAGCGCAGGCAAGGTAGGAGAGGCAACGCCCAATCAGGCCCAACGTTCACCGCCATGACCATCGAGAGCCCGCTACAGAAACACTGACTGTAGATTCCCCCCAGGCAGACCGCACACAGTACACACACAGCACATGGCTCAGTAGTTACCAATTTTCAACATTTTCCTTTCCCTTCTTTCTGGGGCTTCTTGACTCATTCTCCATGTCCCATTCGGGGACCTATCCTGATTCGGAAAACTGTCTGTCCAACCGGCCGCGATCAGGTAGTGAATGTCCCGAGACTGGCCCATTTGAGCGAGACAATCCCTGTTAGAAACCGCTAAAGTGGGGAAGGGGATAATCTTGCGGCCTCAAAGTAGGTAGAACATTCAGTTGGCCCGTCTTGCATCTGATCACGCTATGCCAAACAGTGTCAAAGGGCCTTGAAAATGCCCGGCCAAACTGTGGTGTTCGTCTGAATCTGCGAAACTGCCGCTATCGGCAATATGTTGACAGTAAGAAATCCCTTACAGTATCATCATTTTCACAATGGATACCTCCGCGGTGACCTGTCACGCGGACTGAAGGAGGACAAAAAAATGCGACATATCCACATGCGGTTAACGCTACTGCTGGTAGCATCGCTTCTTCTGGCGGCCTGCGCCCTTGCACCGCCCGCGCCCGTGGACGAACCCGATACGGCCGCCGCCGGCACAGACGCAGAAAAGGTCATCTACCTCGGCGCCGCCGTCAGCGAAACCGGCAAATACTCCCGCGAAGGCAAAGACACGCGTCAAGGGTATGGCCTGTGGCTGGACTGGGTGAACAGTGAGTACGGCGGCGTCAAGATCGGGGACGAGCGCTATAGCGTCGAGCTGATCATGTACGACGACGAGGGCGACCCCGATACGGCCGCACGCCTGGTGGAAAAGCTGATCAACGAGGACAGGGTCGATTTCCTCCTTGGGCCATATAGCTCATCCCTGACCCAAAGCACGAGCGCGATTGCCGAAAAGTACGGCAAAATCATGATCGAGGGCAACGGCGCCGCCGAACCTCTCTTCGAACGCGGCTTCCAGAACCTGTTCGCCGTCTTGACGCCGGCGGGAAACTATACCCGCTCCGCCTTGCAGCTGCTGGCCGGGAAAGGAGCCAAGACCGTCGTAATCGCCTACGAGGACACCGCATTCCCCACCAGTGTGGCCGATGGCGCCCAGCGCTGGGCCGCAGAGTATGGCCTTGAGGTGTTGGGCGTCGAGACCTATCCTGTGAACGTGGCCGACGTCAGCGGCATCATGTCAAAGTTCAAGGAGTTGAAGCCCGACATCTTCGTGGGCGGCGGTCACTTTAACGACGCCGTTCTATTCATTCGAGCGGCAAAGGAACTGGACTTCAACCCCAAGGCCATGGTGATCACCGTCGGCCCCAGCAACCCTAAGCTGATCGAAGAGGTCGGCGCCGATACCGAATATGTCATTGGTCCGACGCAGTGGGAGGCGTCGATGAGCTACGCCGATGAATACCTCGGCACCGCCGCCGAGTACGCGGCCCGCTATGAAGATATGTGGGGCGAGCCGCCCACCTACCAGGCCGCGGAATCGACTGCCACCGCACTGGCCCTGCACCTTGCCATCGAGCAGGCCGCCTCGCTGGATACCGATGCCGTACGCGCAGCCCTGCGCAGCCTCGACGTGGTCACATTCTACGGCCCCATCAGTTTCGATGAAAAGGGCCGCAACGTCGGCAAACCGATGGGGGCAATCCAGATCCAGGACGGCGAGATCCTGGTTGTGGCGCCTGCCAATGCCGCGGTTGCCGAGTTGAACTACCCGGCGCCGGCCTGGGAAGATCGCTAAGCCGCTCTGCTCTCTGTTTATCTGCCTATGGACCAACTTTCGCAGGCTCTTGTCAGTGGGCTGTTGCTTGGCGGCTTTTACGCGGTCATGGTGCTGGGGTTTTCCGTGATCTGGGGCGTGATGGGTGTGATCAACCTCGCCCACGGTGAATTCCTCATGATCGGCGCCTACATGGCGTGGGGTCTGTTCCGCCTCTTCGGAATGGACCCCTTCGCCTCCCTCGTGCTGATTCTGCCCCTGATGTTCCTGCTCGGCTATCTCCTCCAGATCGTCCTGATCAACCGCATCGTCGAGCGCCCCCATCTGATGTCCCTGCTCGTCACCTTCGGCGTCTCGATCGCGCTCGCCAATCTCTTCAAAATCCTGTTCACTTCGGACCCGCGCAACGTGGCCGTAGCCTACAACGGCTCCTTGCAGCTGGCCGGGATCACTTTCCCAATCGTCAAGACCATCATCTTCGGCGCCGCCCTGGTGATTATGACCGGCCTGCATCTCTTCCTGCAGCGCACCCGCCTCGGCAAATCGATCCGCGCCGCCGCCCAAAACAAGACCGCCGCCCGCATCGTCGGCGTCGACATCAACAACGTCTACGCCATAACGGCCGGCATCTGCATCGCTCTGACCGCCGCCGCCGGTGCAATGCTCAGCCCCACACAGGCGATCTTCCCGTTCATGGGACCGCCCTTCACCTTGAAGGCGGTCACGATTACGGCTCTGGGCGGCCTGGGGCGGATCCCCGGCGCACTGATGGGAGGCATGGTCCTCGGTGTCACCGAGATTTTCGTCGCAACCTATGTGGAAGGCATCGGCACCAATCTCGGCGTCGCCACCAGCTTTGTCCTGCTGGTCCTCATCCTGGTAGTGCGGCCCCAAGGTCTGATGGGCGGTCTGCGCCCGATCGACGCGGAGGCCGAGTGATGGAAACCGGACCACCCCCAAACAAGAGCGAGGAGAGCGAGAAGAAAAAGTCTCCCTTTCGAATTCTCGCCCCCGTTCATTCGCTCCTTGCCGGCTGGACCGGCCTCGCGCTCTGGCTGCTGCTCCTTCTCCTGCTGGCTCTGTACCCGTACACCGGTGTCTCCAGTGCCGCCCTCTTAGTCGGCAGCCAGATCTTTGTCCTGGTCACCCTGGCTTCCAACTGGAATCTGATCGGCGGCATGACAGGCTACGTTGACTTCGGCCATGCTGTCTTCTTCGGTATCGGCGCCTATATCATGGGCATTCTTGTAACAGGCTCTCCTCTTCTGATCTCTCCTGAGTGGGGCTTCTGGCAGGCTCTTCCGGCCAGTGGCGTCGCCGCGGCTCTCTTCGCCCTCCTGGTCGGCCTGCCGACCCTGCGTCTGAAAGGCCCCTACTTCTCCATCGCCATGCTCGGGACCCTGGTCGCGATGCGCGAGATCGCACGCGTGCTGCGCCCGATCACCGGCGGCGGCGTCGGCTTCAACCTGCCCCCGGTCCTCAACCGTGTCGGCGACTACTATCTGATGCTGGCCGTAATGGGCCTGGTCGTTTCGCTGATCTGGTGGATCCAGCGCAGCGAGTTTGGACAGAGCCTCATCGCCATCCGCGAGGACGAAATCGGCGCCGAAATGCGTGGCATCAACACCACGCTCCACAAAATCGCCGCCTTCATGATCGCCGCCTTTTTCACAGGAATCGTCGGCGGATTCTGGGCCTGGCAGAACACCTTTATCGATCCCGATATCGTCTTCGTCGAAGCCCGCACGGTCGAAATGGTCATGATGTCGATGCTGGGCGGCCTCGGCACGGTCTGGGGCCCGCCTCTCGGTGCAGTCGTCATCTACTTCCTGCAGGATTTCCTCTGGGGCAGTCTGTTCGGCGTGCATCTGCTGGCGCTCGGCCTGCTCCTGGTCCTGATCGTGCTGTTCATGCCGGAAGGGATCCTGGGCACCTTGGGAGACCGCAGCAGCACATCGCTCGGACGGCTCCTGAGCCGCGTCGGCAGGAGTAAGTAGTAGACTTCGGAAAGGATACGCAACCAGACGCCAACCGCGACCATGACCTCTGACCGACAGCCCCTGCTGCAGGGGCATACCGTTTCCAAATACTTTGGCGGGCTGGCCGCTGTCAACAACGTCGATTTCGCCGTCTACCCCGGCGAAATCGTCGGCTTGATCGGGCCTAACGGTAGCGGCAAGACAACTCTCTTCGACTGTCTGAGCCGCTTACAAACCATCGATAGCGGCGAAGTATCCTTTAAGGGACGTGACGTGACACGGGCGCGCCCCTATCAGGTTGCCAGAATGGGGCTGGCACGCACCTTCCAGTCGGTGCGCGTCTATCGCAAAATGACCGTCCTCCGCAACATGCTGATCAGTCACCAGTGGCGGGATACGTCACTTCTGCGCATGCTCCGGCCCAGCCCTGCCAGCACTGCCCGCCGCGCCCACCAACTGCTCGACTTCCTCCAGATCGGCCACCTGGCCGGCGAGGAGGCAGGCCACCTGTCCGGCGGACAGCGTCGCCTGCTCGAGATCGGCATGGCCCTGATGCCCGATCCCGACATCCTGCTTCTGGACGAAGCCACCTCCGGCGTCAATCCAACCCTGATCGAAACCATCAAAGATCGCATCCGCACGCTCAACGCCCAGGGGAAGACCTTCCTCCTGATCGAGCACAACATCAACTTCATCGCCGATCTCTGCAGCCGCGTCTACGTGCTCAATCACGGCGAAAAGCTGGCCGAAGGCACCCCCCAGGAGATCCTGCAAAACGAAGCTGTCATCGACGCCTACTTCGGAGCCTGAGTCCGGTATCCTTCCACCATTCACTTGGCACTGAAGTCACTGACCACTGACCACTACAAATGTCTGCCCCTCTTCTCACCGTCGAAGACGTCTATGCCGGCTATCAGGATTTCGATATTCTGAAGGGCGTCTCCCTCGTCGTGCATCCCGGCGAAATCGTCTGTGTCATCGGCCCCAACGGCGCCGGCAAATCGACCGTCTTCAAGGCGATCTACGGGTTCGTCAGCGTGCGTCTCGGCAAAGTCCACTTCGACGGACAGGAGATCACCAACGCCCGCCCCCAGGACGTCCTCAGCGCCGGCATCTCTATCGTCCCTCAACTGCGCAGCGTATTTCCGCAGATGACGGTCATGGAAAACCTGGAGATGGGCATGTATCTCGAAGACGACCAGGCGCGCACCCGCCAGCGCATCCAGTACATTTTCGAGCTGTTCCCGCGCCTGGCGGAACGGCGCAGTCAGATGGCCGGCACCATGTCTGGCGGCGAGCAGCGCATGCTCGAAATCGGCCGCGCCCTCATGCTCGAACCCAAGATCGTGATGATGGACGAGCCCAGCGCCGGCCTCTCCCCCCTGATCACCCGCATGATCTTCGAAAACATCCGTCGCCTCAACAACGAGATCGGCCTCACCGTCCTCATGATCGAGCAGAACGCCCGTCAGGGTCTCGAAGCCAGCCACCGCGGCTACGTCCTCGAACTGGGCCGCAACGCCTACGAAGGCGAAGCCCAGGCCCTCCTCGACAACCGCGACGTCCGCCGGGCATTCTTGGGGGGCTCCTGATTCTCTCTTGCGGCATCATGTTAACCGGCAACGAAAAGCTCTAGTCTCGCAGACAGTTGCGCCGTCTGCCTGCAGATGCGTCCCCTCGCAAGCAGGTTTCTGGGCGTATGAGCCGGAGGTGAGCCGGTTGGTGTATAATTCGCATGAATGGACGCTACACGTGAATGAAGCTCCGAAAGAATTATTGTGGGTGGGAGGTGTCCGAAATGCATGGACAGGCCAAGAATGCCATTGGCACAGCGGAAGACGCGATTGCCAATTGTGATAACGCTTTACGCATCAATCCGGATGATGCTGAAGTCTACTTCAAGCGAGGACTGGCAAGAAAGGTTCTTCGACAGATCCTTTTGGCCAAGAGTGACCTGAAGTGCGCGCGTTCACTAGCGCAAAAGCAAGGACGTGAAGGACTTTTGCATTTAATTGAACAGGAATTGGAAGAATTGAACACCAAGACATTCCGAGTAGAGCCGCATAGCAGCGAATACGCCCCCGGGGTCGATCCCGACAAACTAAAGGAAATACTCTATGATCTTGATGACGAGCATTTCGCTAGGAAAAATTTGAAATGATCGTTCCAGATGTCAATTTGCTCGTTTTCGCGCATCACAAGCAAAGCCCTTATCACGAAGCAGCGAGCCTCTGGTTGGAAGGTCTGGTCAACGGCACGGAGAGTATTGGTATTCCATGGTCTGTGTCAATTGCATTCGTGCGATTGATGGCCAATCCTCGAGCTTTGGCAACTCCCATTTCTCCGTCAGCTGCCTTGGGCCGGGTGAAGAGTTGGTTCCAATATGCCCACATTCAACCGATTGATCCTGGCGCGGAACATCTAACACACTTGCAGAACATTCTTGACGCCGTCGGCAGAAGCGCGAATTTGGTGCCGGACGCCCATATTGCTGCACTGGCTATTGAACACCGAGCGGTGCTGCATTCTCACGACTCGGACTTCGGACGAATCCCAGGTCTCCAGTGGTACAATCCTCTTTGAGCTCTCGTTGAATCCGGCTATTGGATAGTCCGGCAACCGACGAAGAACAGTTCAGAAGTTCAGTCTTGCGCTAGTCAATTCTGCTACCCAAAGCGTACGAAGACATTCCGCCTAAATTGAGTGTATGATTCGTTAGAGATCTGGCGCCTTGCGCCGGACTTGGAAGGTTTGCCGCGCTAACATGTCGTACTAAAATTTCCTTGAAAGGAGACTCGCTTTAGAATCCTCAAACACCATGAACATAGAACTCGTAGCCTACTCCCAAGCCAATCCCGCCCTCGACCCCGCCGACCTGCTCGAAATGAGCGATCTGGCAACCATCTGGAACGGCGCCAGCACCTACCCCGAAAACGTCATCGAATATGCCGGCCGCGTCTGCTATCGCAGCACGCACCGCATGGGCACCGCGCCGCGGTTCATCGTCAACCGCGTCAAGGAAGGCCACGAGGACATAATCGAGCACATCGTGGCCACAGTGCGCGTGCGCAACAGCGAAGAACCCCTCCGCTGGCGCATGCTCAACCGCCACTGCGAGGTGACGCAGGAAGCTGACGGCAGCTGGCTCGTCAGCGCCAACACACGCGTCTGGCTGGACTTCTTCCGCCGCGGGATCGGGCTGCAAGCGATGCCGTATCTGCAAGCGATCGCGCCCAAAGTCTACGCCGAATTCGCCGCCGAAATCCCAAGCAGCAACGGCGCCCAGGCCCCGGAACCTGCCGCCATCCTGCCGCCCCCGCCCATGCCCTCACTCGACTTGGACACGTCCTGCCTGCGCCCGCGCGAGGAAGGCCCCCTGCGCGTGACGCTGCTGGCCTTTACCCAGCCCGGTCTCGACGACGCCGAAGCCCAACTCCACCACGGTTCGGCCACCTTCTTTTTCGAAGGGATCAGCCGCGCCTGCACTCACCAACTGGTGCGCCACCGCTTGGCCAGCTTCAGTCAGGAGAGCCAGAGGTATGTGGGATTAGACAAAGGGGAATGGAGCGCCGTCGTTCCACCGGCCTTCAAGGACAACAAGGGGGCCCAGGCCAAGTTGGATGAAGCCTGGGAATTTATACAGCAACTCTACCTGGAGCTGCGGAAAATGGGCATTCGCAAAGAGGACGCCCGGTTTCTCCTGCCCAATGCAACCGAGACCCGCATCGTCACCAGCATGAATTTCGCCGCCTGGAGCCACTTCCTCTGGCTGCGCGCTGTCGACAAAGCCGCCCAGTGGGAGATTCGCCGCCTCGGCCAGCTCGTACTGGAGATGCTCTACACCGTCGCTCCCGACGTCTTCCAGGAACACTGGAACGTATACCGGGAAAAGTTCCCCGCGTCCACGTAACCGCGCCGGGCACCATGCAATGACCCCCTGCCCGCAAGGAGCGCGCTGATCGTGTTCGATCGCTTTCACAACCGCACCGCGCGCGTCGCCGTAGTCGGGCTCGGCTACGTGGGCCTGCCCTTGGCCGTAGCCCTGGCCGCATCCGGCTACGAAGTCGTCGGCATCGATCTGGACCCCGCCAAAATCCAGGCCGTCAATCAAGGACGCTCTTACATCGCCGACGTTGCCGACACCGACTTACTCGCCCAGGCGAACCGCCTGCGCGCGACAAGCGACTACGCCGTCCTGAGCCAGTGTGATGCGGTCTCCATCTGTCTGCCCACGCCGCTCGACCGCCAAGGGCAGCCGGACGTTTCCGCCATTCTCGCCAGCGGCCACGAGATCGCCAGTTTCCTGCATCCGGGCCTGCTCGTCGTCCTCGAGTCCACCTCCTATCCCGGCACCACAACCGACTTGCTGCTGCCCCGCCTCGAAGCCGCCGCCCAACCGCACGGATGGCGAGTGGGCGACGATTTCTATGTCGCCTTTTCACCCGAGCGCGTTGACCCCGGTCGCACCGACTGGACCATCCAGTCCACGCCCAAGATTATCGCCGGCGTGACCGGAAACTGCTTATCCGCTGTCCAGGCCTACTATGGACCAGTCTTCGAAACGCTGGTGCCCGTCTCCTCTCCGTCCACCGCCGAGATGGCCAAACTGTTTGAAAACACCTATCGCTTTGTCAACATCTCTTTGGTCAATGAGCTACTCCTGATGTGTGACAGACTGGGGTTGGACTGTTGGGAGGTGCTGGATGCCGCCGCAACCAAACCCTTCGGTTTTAGCCGGTTCACGCCGGGCCCGGGGGTTGGCGGCCCTTGCATACCCGTTGACCCCCACTTTCTCGCCTGGAAAATGAAGTCGCTCGACGCCGAGGCCCGCTTTATCGAGCTGGCCGGCAGGATAAATGCCGAGATGCCCAACTTTTGGGTACAGAAGGTGCAGGTTGCCCTCAACGACGCCGGCAAAGCCCTCAGAGGCAGCCGCGTCCTCGTGCTGGGCGCGGCCTACAAGCCCGACGTCGCCGATGCGCGCGAGTCACCGGTCGTCGATATCCTGCAACGCCTCCTGCACAAGGGCGCGCAGGCCAGATATCACGACCCGTATATCCTGTCTTTGGCGGAAATGGGAGTTCCTCTTACCGCGGTCACCGATCTTGAAGGGGAGGTTCAGAAAGCCGACTGTGTGGTGATCGCCACCGCGCACAGTGTCTATGATTGGGCATCGATCGCGCACGGCGCGACCCTAGTGGTCGATACCCGCTTCATTCTGAAGCATAGCTCGTAAGACACCGCCATTTGCAGGCGTTTCACGAACCGCTGATCGTGACACCGAGGACTACTGATCAGAGTTTCCTGAATTGCGTCGGGTTTCCTCGCGCGTCCCTTCGCGCTCGCCCTGGTTCTGGCTGCCCATTAAACGGGGCTGTATGCCATGTGCTCGCAATATCTGACGGATAGTTTCCACGGAGATCTGGTCTACGACTCCATCGTCGATAAGGTATTTGCGCAACCGCTGCAACGACCACTGATTGAACGGCAAATCCAGTGAAGTGGGATCGGCAGAGGCGATCTCAACGATCGCCTCCCGCTGCGCCTCCGTAAATACGGGAGGACGGCCGGGCGATTTTCCGCTGCGCAAACCATCAAGGCCATGTTTATTGTAGCGATGGATCCACTTCCGCACATTGATCGGATGCAGATCGACTTCGCGGCTTATTTCCTGGACCTTTTGGCCCTGAGCAGACAGGAGGATGATCATAAGGCGCTGAATCGAAACGTCATTCTCCATATTCTGGATTGTACGTTCCAATTCTTCCCACTCTTCCTCCTCCAATTTCCGAACGTAAAGTGCCATGAATTCTCTCCATTATTGTCCGCCGGCAACTGCCCGTCTGGATGGGGGCGGCGAACAAACCCCTTCCCTACAGCTGAAAGGTGCGGCTATTGTCCTCTACAACTCTCTGATTGTAGTTTGTTACGTGCCTCAAGAGTCTTCTGTGCAAATTTTGCCAGGTTTCACTCTGCAGAACAGCCTGGAGCCGTTCCAAATCGGAAACTTCGCCAATCGTTAGCATTTGCGGGCCGTTTCCATAGATGGTATACCAAACTTCTGCGGGGTTGATTCCCAACCGCATCAGTCCCGGTGCATATTCGCGCATGACAAACTCAAAATAGGGTTGTTCATGTCCCATTTTGATGTCCCACTGCATCAACAAACGTACCATATGCACTCTGGCTGTGCCCAACAGAAGTGCGAATCCTCTACGTGTAGTCACCCCCTTCGACAAAGGGGTGCATCTTTTTATGCGCATTACATCATATCAAGAGTGTACTAAGATCGCAACTTTTCTTTGTCGGTTTTTCCTCTGTATCTTCTGTTGTGGAGTCTTCCTGTCCGGCGGCCGCAATCTCCTGTTTGCCGCGCCTCTGGCTGAGAACCGTATCCCTGAACGAAGACACCAATCGGAATTTGCCCTTGCGTCACACCTCCTCCTGCAACCTGCCCTTGAGACATCCCCGGTTCTGCTTACCCATACGCTGGACGTTCGTGTCGCAACCGTTGACGGCCGTACGCTGACACTGCAAATCGAAGCCTCCTACCGCCTGCATAACGAGGAAGACGAGGCGATTACAGCCACTCTGCTCATCGCGCAACCTGCAGACGCCGCTGCCGCCGGCCGTCCCTTGCCCCGCAACATCGCTGTGGCCCTTGATGGACTGCCTCTCACCCTCCAATCCGCCGGTCAGAATGTTGGGCAGAGCGTTCAGGCAGAGTTCGACGCTGATGCCAGGCGGCGTCTCACCCTGCGCTACGATCTGCCCCTCGCCGCTACGCAAACCTTCGACTTTCACTACCCAATTTCTGAGCTGCTCACCTGGCCCAGCGATATCAGCGGTTGGCGCGTAACGATCGATTTTGCCAACCTGGACCAGTGGCTGGCCCCCTCGGACAGCTGGCTGCAGATATCCCCGCGCGGCTGGAAAATGCGCGCCAGCCAGTTGGAATGGCTGCGTGAGGAGCGGCCGCCCACCACAGACGTCCACTTCCAGGCGCTTCATCCACAGTGGATACGGGAGATTCGTGCCGCACAAGACGCAATACGCGCCCAAAGCAGTCTGGAATCTATGCAGCGGCTGGGCGACTTGTACGCGCAACTGCACCAGGCCCCCGCTCTCCGCACCGCGTCGCGCGACCGCTTCTATGAACAGGCCCTGGCCGCCTACACGCAAGCGCTCCAGTTGGGCGAGGAACGCATCCGGCCCGACACTGTTCTCGCCGCGGTGCGTTACCGGCTGGCAGCGCTCTATCGCAGGCGTGCAATTGCCGACAATGGCTCCGTCGATAGCGGCTACGTCGCGCTCATGGTAGCGGAGGCAGAGAAAGCTCTCCCGGCGACGCCGCAAGGGCCCACCCGACTGGAGCTGCAAAGCTGGGTGGCCCAAGGCCTGCAGCATCAGTTGCGTGCCGCCCGCTTGCAGGAAAACTGGCCCCAGGCCCTGCTGTTAACCGAAAGGTTGGCTCGCCTGCCCGCTGATGTCGTCGATCCCGCTACCCTGGAAGACGAACGACGGGCGCTGCTCTTGCACGAAGTTTTGCAACAGTTGCAGGAAGGCAATGAAGAGGCTGCGGTGTCGCTGGTCGGTGAAGAGGTACTGACCGGAGAGGCCCTGCCCCCGCCAGAGTATCAAACGCTTTTTGCCAATTGGCAGATTACGGTTACAGTATCCCAGAATGACATGTCCATCAGTGCCCTGGCGCGCCCCATCTTTCAGAGGCGGGTCGACGGCGAGAGCGCCTTGAACAACCTGTTGAACTCCTGGTCAACTTCCGGGGCCGCAAATGCGGCACTGACAGTGGAAGCAGGCGCGTTTCTCATCCAGCTGGACCATCTCGACGCCGGTAAACGTCGGCTTCTGGCCCAGAACACGCCCCAATTGACTGACTGGGCACTGTTGCGCAACGTCCTTCTGACGACCGAGCAGGAGACACGGCAGGAAACCCAACTGCTGTGGCAGCGGACCACACAGGCGATCGATGTGGACTTCCGGCCAGTCGGAGACCTGTGGCACAGTATGGCAGCCTCACTGGAAAGAGAGGCTGCCGCAACTGAGGAAGCAACTGCGGCAACAACCGCGTCGAGTCGCGCCGAAGCCGCCGCTGAGGAGATCCGTCAGACTTTGCGAGCGGCGCAGCACCGGCTGGAAGCGGGCCGCTGGCGGCGGTTGGTCTCCGACAGCACTGTGCAGATCGAAATAGGCGAACGGCCCGAAGACGACTCCCCGCAGCGGGTCTGGCTGTTGGGCCTGACAGATCCGCCGCAGCGGCTCACGAACCATTTTGAGAGCATTAACGTAGTGCGGCTGTGGCTTGCCATCGTCCTGGCCGTCGTCCTCAGTTCTCTGTTTGCAGGTCTGCTGTGGCTGCTGCTTTAATGTCCGAACCGTGATTGATCCTCTTGCCGGTCTGACAGGTTCCAATGCGCCGCCGTTCTGTCGCAAGAGTTTGGTGGCCCATCGTCTGCCTGGCAACCTGAAAATCTGACTATGCGAGACCAAAGTAGGGGTCCACTTCGCGCAACCGAATCAGAAACTGCCGGTACGGCCGCCGACACCGGTGCATCAGAGTTCGTCCCCGCCGCCTCGGAGGAGGCAGACGCTTCTCTGGTGTACGCCCATGTGGAATCTGACGAGCAGTCCCAATCCCCCATAGCCTATTTCCGTGAGGGACGGTTGGTCACACTGCTGCTGCTCGGATTCATCTATGTCATCCTGGCGCTCTCGCTCAGCAATGCCGGCTGGACCAGCGCCATGAGCATGAGCATGCTGGTTGCAGTCGTACTGGGCGCGCTGACCATGGGCGCCCTGATCTCCTTCAGCCGCTTTGACAGCTTCTTCATGCTTTCCCACAGCTTTGCCACCGGTTTGGCGTGGGTGTTCTTTCTGATGACCTTTCTCGTGGAGGATGAACAGCGTGTCCAGGCCTTCATTGAGAGGGGCATCCCCGTCCTGCAAGCCCGCGCCTATTTCCTTCTTGAGCGCTGGCTGGAATGGATCGAAGCCGCCATTAACCGGCAGGCCAGCAACGACAACGTCGTCTTCATCTTCGAAATCGGCTTTCTCGTCTGGTGGCTCACCTACCTGGGTGTCTGGTCTGTCTTTCGGCACGGCCACGTCTGGCGGGGCGTCCTTATGGCCGGCATCGCGCTCCTGGTCAATACCCACTACGCGCCCGTGTCGGTGATGGGGTTCCTCGTTGCCTACTGCATTGTCGCACTGCTGCTCCTGGCCTGGACCACGCTTGTCGACCACCGCCAGCGCTGGCGCTCCCAGAGCATCTATTTCAGCGAAGATATCAACTTCGATTTCATGCGCTCCGGCTTCATGTACACCATGGCCGTGATCGCCCTCGCGTTTATCGCACCCAACATGGGGCGCAGTCTCCCCTTCCACGACCTGCTGCAGCCCGTCAACATGCGCTGGGAGGCGGCAATGCAGGAGTGGAACCGCCTCTACCAGGGTTTGAATCGACAGACCCGGCCGGTCCAAACAGGTTTTGGCCGTACCTTGACCTTGGGCGGTGAACGCACCGTAAGCGACCGCCTGATCATGGAGGTGGAGGCGCCAACCGGGCGCTACTGGCGCGCCGTCGCTTTCGACCGCTTCACCGGCCGGCAGTGGATCAACACCGCCGAGGGCGAGAATACATACCGGTCGAATCAGCCCATCCCGGCGAGGGAGTGGACTGCCCGCTCGCCGGTCACTCAGACCGTCACGATTCGAACCCCCACCGGAAACATCCTCCTGGCCATGCCGGACGTTGTGCAGGCAAGCATTCCGTTGGCCGCACTTCAACAGCCGCTTGACTACGTTGACCCGGCCGATTCGGCCTCAAGCGGTCGAAGGGACAGCGAACTTACTTGGGCGCGCTCCAGGATAACGCTGGAGGCGGGCGAAAGCTATCGGGTCATCAGCAGCCAGACTAATGTCACAATACGCGAGCTGCGTGAAGCCGGACTTGTCGAATATCCGACACAGGATCTTACCCGCTACCTTCAACTTCCCATCACTTTCTCACCGCGGGTAGCAGAGTTGGCTGAGCAGGTTATGGCCGGCGAGTCCACAACCTACGACAAAGTCAAAGCCCTGGAGCGATTCCTGCGTACCTTTGCCTACGACGAAGGGATAAAGGCTCCAGGCCCAGATCAGGACCCGCTTGAGTATTTCCTCTTCGACATCCAGAGCGGCTACTGCGATTACTACGCTTCGGCCATGGCGGCAATGCTGCGCAGCCAAGGGATTCCCGCACGCGCGGCCAGCGGCTACGCCGAGGGAACTTACGACCCGGAAATCGGCACCTATCTGGTTACGGAACGGGACGCACATACCTGGGTCGAAGTCTACTTTCCACAATATGGCTGGATCGAGTTCGAGCCCACCGCCGGCGAGAGTATTCTCGATCGCCCCTCCGGCGTAGAACTCCAGGACAGCGGCCTGATTCCGGGTATGGATGAGATCATGCCCGAGGACGAGGACTTTCTGTTTGACGACGCGTTTGATTTTGAAGAGGAGTTCCCCCAGGACATTGCCGGGCCCGTCACCGGCATCGGCGGACTCCCAACTCGAACACCCGTCGTCACAACCAGCTTCATCTTCATCGTTCTGACACTGATCGCAGGTGTTTGGCTTCTGCGGCGGCGCATGTATCAGGGTCCCAAGGCCTTCATGCAGGAGCCGCAGATCTATTACGAACGGTTGCTGAATTGGACCGCGCGGCTGAAAATGCCCCTGCGCTCGCGGCAGACGCAGGATCCACCGAACTCGCAGGACGGCCCATCCTTGCGACTGGTCTCAGGCGAAGTAGCTCGACAAGTGCCCGTCGAGCAGGCGATGACACCCTATGAACGAGAGGCGCTGCTGGCAGAAGGTCTTCCCCAGGGCATCCCGTTCATCCGGCGCATCATTGAAATCTACGTTCAGTTCCGCTACGCGCCGCGCTCTGAGCATTTCGAGGACGAAGTCCGCTACGAGCTGAAGAACAACTGGCGTCGTCTTCGTCCTGTCCTGTTGAAGGTCTGGTTGCAGCAGAGGTTCAGCTGGCGCACCTCGGCCGGGGGCAATTAGAGGAATTGTCGAAAGCGTCATGCACAATTGCCGGCAACCACTAACTGCGATTAACCGGGGCGGGCCGTTCCCGTCGGGCGCAGAAGCACCACCTGGGTCTCTTCCGGCAGGCCGCTCTTCGTCAGTCTGAGGGTATCCGCTACTTCCGGGTCGCTGATGCCCAACTCCTTGAGAAAGCGATCGACAGGTTCAAGCGATTCCGACTGCTCGCTGCGTATACCTTTGTCGCTGTATTGCATCGGCACAACGATACGCGGGTCCAGTTGACTGATCACTTCGGCGATGCGGGAAACGTCCGGTACATGCGGTCCGCTCACCGGCGCCAGCAGTACGTCGATATCACCCAACTCCTCCCCTCCGGCGCTGGCCGGAACCTGCCCAAGCTCTCCCAGATGGCCGACCGTGAGGCCGGCGAAATCCAGGAAAAAAGCAACGTTGCGTGTGCCGTTCTGAGAGGTCGGCAGGCCGGTCACGAGTACCTGTTTGACTTCGTAGTCACCGGGACCTCGCAGGATCTTCGGCTCGCCGCTGACGCCGTCTGTGCCTTCAGCAAGGGCCGACGAACCGCTGCTGATAGTCACAATGTCGGCTCGAATCCTGGGCAGCTGAATGCCCGTCGCCTTCCTGTTTAAGGGATCACAGATTGCGGTGACGCCGCGCTCTCGCAGACGAAAGCAGGAGAAGCCGTACCAGTTGATATCCAAAGTCCTGTCCTTTCAATAATGCCGGGTGACTGCTAAGTCCTTGCCCAAAGGCGCTCAAAATTCAGCATGGCGAAAGATGTTTCTCTATCCTCACTTCTCTCTTACTCTCTCCTCGCTTTTGGGCGGTCGGGCCTATTCGGCCCTCCCTTGTGCGG
>VXOE01000187.1 GCA_009840225.1 Caldilineaceae bacterium SB0662_bin_25
CCCCCGCACAAGGGAGGGCCGAATAGGCCCGACCGCCCAAACTGCAGTGGTCAGTTGTCAGAGACTGCGATTCTTCTGCCGCAGAATTTATCGCGGCGCGGCGATGGTTGGTGTGGCGCCGAAAGTATGCTTGAGTTTGCCTCCATTTTGGGATGCACCCGTTTGGGGTTAGTCCAACGGGTCCAGAAAGAACAGCGGGCTTCGACTGAGAAGGTTGAGAAGAGTATTTTCATTTTTTGGAAATCACCGTAACCGGGACAGTTTGGGTAGACCCGCTTTGGAAGTGACTTTGCGCTGTAATTTTTGAGTTGGTATACTGTTTGGGTTGCGCCAGAAAGCGAGAGTTGGGCTGGAGGCGCTGGTCCCTCGCTGCGGCGGCCAGCGGAACTGAAAGCAGGTTTCGGTACATTCTTCCCCCCACATTCCATTCGAAATCAGGCTCCGAAGGATCTGGATTCTTCAGAGGAGGCCAGCATGTTAAGAACATTGGGCCGGGTCGTGCCCATACTCCTGCTGATCGGCTTCATAGCGACAGGCGTCGTTCTCGTTCGAGGTGGGCTACTGACGACAGATTTGGCCGCGAGAGAGTGGCTTGCCTCTGCCACCGGGGCACAGCCGAAGGCCGTCGAGTCGCAGATCAGCATTCCCACATATTTCGGCTCTCTGGAGGTTACGCAATCGCGTTCGGTTACACCGGGCGTGGGCGGGGAAGTCATGGAAGTGTTCGTCGAAGTGGGCGACCTGGTAGAGGCGGGGCAGGAGCTGTTCAGGTTGGATGCGACGCAACTAGACTGGGCGGTTCAGCGTGCGGAGATTGCGCTGGAGCTGGCTCGCATTGCGTTGTTGGAGATCGACGAGCAGTCTACGGAGGGCGATCTTGCGGTTGCACGGGCCAATCTGGAGGTGGCGAAGACCAATCTTGACAAGCTGGCGTTTGGCGGCGTGACGGAAGACGAGCTGGCCGCCACGCGAGCGAGCGCCGCGGCTGCGTGGGCGCGGTACAATGAGCTTCTCGCCGGCCCGACCGAAGCCCGCTTGCAGCAGTTGAGGGCGAGCCTGGAGAGGGCGGAGCTGGCAGTAACGCAGGCGCAGCGGGCGTATAACGAGGTGGCCTGGCGAGGCGACGTCGGGCGTACGCCGCAGGCAGCGAATTTGCAGCGGGTCACGATCGACCTGAATGTGGCGCAGGCGTCTTACAATGAGGCGACGCAGCCGGCGCGAGCTTCGGAAGTACAAGGCGCCCTGGCCGCGGCTCATCGGGCCCAACATGCGTTGAACGAACTCGAGGAAGGCATTTCGGAAGTGGATTTGGCGGTAGGCAGGGCGAGGGTCGCGGCAGCGGAGGCGACGGTACTGAGGATAGAGGAGTTGACGACCAGCCAGAAGTCAGCCGAACTGCGGGTGAGCCAGGCGCTCGTCAACCTGGAGGAATCGCAACAGCGTTTGGACAAGGCCACTGTTCGCGCGCCGATGACGGGGGTAGTTCTTGCACTCAATGCCGAGGAGGGCCAGGTGATTGGCGCGTCTTCACTAGCAGCCGAAATAGGCGATCCATCGGCGCTGGAGCTGGTCGTGGGGATACCTCAGGACCAGGTGCTGACGATGTCGGTCGGGGATCCGGTGCGAATAACCCGGTTCGGCAGCGATGACATTTCAGTTCTTTCGACGATTTCCAAGATTTCTCCAATCAGTTTGCCCGGAAAAGGGAACTCGACCTTTCCCGTTACGATTCGGTTACCGGAAGACGGTACCGCGCAGTTTAATCCGGGAATCTTCGTTTCAGCGACCTTTGAGTAATCCATCGGCAGGTCGAGTAATCGCTTACTGAGCTAAACGCTGGCCCCACAGGACTTCCGCTCCATGTGCAGCCCGGTTGCGGAAGTCGGTGAAGATGAAAACTCAGGTAGGAACCGAGTGGTGACGACAGGGCGACAAAGAGGACGCACCGGTTGCCAAGGTTCCATTCGTTAACGGCACTACGTCAACTGCATTCAAAGGGGAGCGCAATGACGAACCACATCCGAGTGCTGGAGATATGACGATGACGATTCGACTCGTTTTGGGCTTGGCAGCGCTAATTTATCTTGCGATAATCCAGCCTGGTTCGGCCCAAAGCGGACGACTTGAAGATCAGTTAGCCCAGTCCACCCCCGTAACCCCAACAGTCCTCGCGGTTGTTCGCAATCAAGGTACGACGCTGTACGACAGGCCAAACGGTGAGCCTCAGCAGGAGCTGGTGGGCGGATCTCTTGTCACGGCCCGGTTGCGTTCTGCCGACCTGCTCTGGGTATTGGTTCAGACACGTGCCCAGACTGAAGGCTGGGTAGAGGTAAGGACTCTGCTGGCCGCAGGGTTGGGGCGGCTTCCGGTTGAGGAACCAACGCCGACGCCCACGTTGACGCCATCGCCTACTGTTCCGCCAACGCCATCGCCAACGGTGACGCCGACAACGGAGGCGGTTGCGACTGAAGCGGTGGAGGCCACGGGGACGGCTACGAGTGAACTGGCTCCTGAGGAGGTAATGGAGGAGACGCCAGAGGCTGCGGGCACGCCGGCGGCGATGGAAGAGGCGACGGGCACGCCGGCGGCGATGGAAGAGGCGACGCCGCAGCCAACAGAAGAAGCCATGCCAGAGGTTACATCTGAGGCGGGGACGCCGGAAGCAACTCCGACACCGTTCATGCCGCCTGAAGGACCCACGGCACTCTCGCTGGCTCGAATTGGCGGTGCAGTACTGTGGGATGGCGAGGACGGGGCATTCGTGGAACATTTCAAGGCCGGTTCGCGTTTAACTGCGGCCTTCAGAACGGACAGTAGCAGTTGGTACTATGTCTATCACGATGATGGGGCTCACGGTTGGGTTTCGGCAGATGAGCTGTTGGTCGTGAGCGGCCAGATTCTGACTGTTAAAGAGTTTACGATACCTCTGGAGGAGGTGATCCCCGTTGAAGGAGGGGAGACTGCTCCGGGCACGGAGACGCCAACGCCCACTCCGACACCTACCCCTGCCGGGCCCCCCGAAAGGGTCACAGTTACGGTCATTGATTTCGGACTGCGGTTGAACGTGCGCGCCGGTCCGAGTACCGATTACGATATCGTGGCCAAGGCGGTGGCTGGGGTTACGTTTAACGGGATAGGCCGGACAGAGTCGGGCGACTGGGTGCAGGTGGCGATCGCCGATCTTCCAAGCGGGTATGGCTGGGTTTCTGCCACATACGTGACGACCACGGGGCCGTTTGAGGCGTTGCCCGTGGTGGAAGCGATGGAGATGGATTCGGAGACTGAGACGGAAATGGAGAGCGACGGGTGAGCTAGTGAAGGTGAGACGCCTTGGCCGGGATGCCTGGCGGTTAACCTTCTGACCACAGTTTACGAATCCTGTTTGCGCCGTCAGGCGGAAGAGGATCTGCGAAGTGTAAGCGATTCTGAACATGACCGAGGTCGTGGGCAGGGTCGCTTTTCTTTTGTTGGTGGGCCTGTTTGGGGTCGGCCGATCCCAGCCTGCACATGCGTGGTTTACTGTTTTGAGGCCCCACTTGTCCCTACATCTCTTGTAGTTCATACAGGGAGGGGTGACGAACTGTTTTCCTTCAGAGGTTTTCGATGAAGGGGCGAAGTCGAAGTTTCCGACTCTGAATCAGAGGGCGGCTCTCGTCCAAACCGGGCTTAAGCGGGGATTGGTCTGCAGCGTACCTTGAAGCAGCCATATCACGATAATGCGGGAATTGAGGGTGTATCTGAGGGGCTCTCGCTGTTGGCAACTCACTGCAATTGGGGTTGGCAAAGTCTGCCGTGAAAGCCAGATTGCCAAGAATACACTACTTTTACGACGATTGACACAGCCAATGCGTTCTTGTATAGTTCAGTCCCCACATCAGGGTGGCGGGGAGGATGAACGTTGACGCGACTTGCGACGCATTCCATTCACTGTGCCTTGCTTTTCTGTACTCCAACCTTGCAGAGGTTTTTGAGTTGAAAAGGAGAGTGGTTGAAATGCCGAACGGCACACATTTTTCGAGACGTCATTTTCTGAAGTTGAGCGGCACTGCCGGCGCGACTGCCTTGATCGCGGCTTGCGGACCGGGTGGCGCGCCTGAAGCAGAAAGCAGTGCGGGGGAGAGTTCGGATTCCACGCCGCAAACTGCGACGCAGTCGGTACCCGAACTGCTTGGCGCGGACATGCCCGGGAGTCCAAATAGTCCCCGCGGTTGGACTACCGTACTGCCTGACCTGCCGGAGGGACTGCCGCCTGCACCGGGGCAGGAACCGATTGAGATTTCAACGACGCGGCGGGTGGACGCCCAAACAAAGTTCGGCGAGGGCGACTCCATGGAGAACAATCCCTGGTCGCGCATGATTGAGAAGCTATTCGGCGTCAAGCTTACGGTGGCCTGGACCTGGTCGAGCGGTGACGAGGCAACGACAAAGTACAATCTGGCCATGGCAAGCGGTGATATGCCGGACTATCTGGAAACTGTGCCTTCCAATATCTTCGTGAAGATGGTAGAGGCCAATCTACTTGAGGACATTACCGATGCATACACAATGTATGCCAGCCAGCGGTGGCAGGACACGTGGGCTGAGTATGGTGAGCTTCCGTGGATCTTCACAACGGTAGACGGTCGAAAGTACGGTTTGCCGCGAGTCGAGGACCTTGCCCACAATGACAATATCCTCTGGTACCGGCAGGACTGGTTTGACGCGCTCAGCCTGGATGTTCCGCAGACGCTAGAAGAGTTGCATGACACGGCGGTGGCCATTGTAGAGGCAGACATAGGCAAGGGCGCGCCGGGAACGACGATCGGATTGCTTGCGAACAAGAGTTTTTCTGCGACCTGGTTTGGCAGCATCGATCCAATCTGGGCACCGCACGGGGTTGTTCCGAATCACTGGACAGAGGTGGGAGGCGAACTGGTATTTGACGCGGTTCGCGAGGAGATGCAAGAGCCGCTGGCGCTATTGAACCAATGGTACCAAGACGGTATTTTCCGCGAGGATTTCTTCACGATAAACACTTCCGACTCGATCCAGGACGTGGCCGCGAGTCAGTGCGGCATTCATTACACGCCATCCTGGGGCGCCTGGCTGGACACGGTACGAAACGATCCCGAGACAGTTTGGGCATTTGCCGACAATCCTGCCGGCCCGGGGGGTGTCAGAGCACGGCACACTGAGAACAACTTCCGCAGCAGCCCCTTCTGTTTCCGGAAGGGGATGGAGCACGTCGATCAGATCTTCACGATTACGAACTTCATGCACGAGTTGACCGAGGACTATGACCGGCGCTTCCACGGTTGGGAGAGCCACAACTATGAATGGCAGGAGGATGGTTCGGTCGCGGCAACGGGAATCAGTTGGCATCCCTGGGCGATTGGGCCGATAGGAACGCGCGGAAGCGGCATGATCGATCCCCGGCACGTAGCCAACCTGATAGACTATCAGCTTGAGGAATGGGGAAAGATTCCGGCTGAGGAACGGGACGCCTACCAGACGCTTTCGCTTGAGGACCCCACCGGAGTGAGCATTCTGGGCAAACAGTCACGCCTCTTCATTCTGGAGACGGCAGAACAGGGCAAGATTACGGAATACCAGAGTCTGCCTACACCGACCATGATTGAACGGGGCAGTGACCTGAGTAAGTTGGTAGAGGAAAACGTGCTCGGCATGATTATCGGAGAGAAGCCTCTCAGCGCTTTCGACGAATTTGTCGAGCAGTGGACAAACCTTGGCGGCGACCTGGTTACGCAGGAAGTGAACGAGTGGTGGGCCGCAAGGTCGTAAGGCAGTACCCAGACTTTGCAGGGGGCAGGCGTGTTCTCGGGGAACCGGGGACACTCTGCCCTTCGCAGCGAGGTAGGGTGACAGTACTCCGAACGGAAATGAAGTCCCAGTAGTATCCCCGGATTGACATTATGGCAGTAGTGGAAGCGGATCACGGCACCGTTGCCGAAACGGCTGCAAAGCGCTTGCGAATCCGCAACTATTTGGGGCGATCATGGCCTCTGTACGCCATGATGGTGCTCCCAGTCATTCAGCTTGCCCTCTTTCACTACTACCCCATGTACGGAGTAGTGATCGCATTTCAGGATTTCAACCCTGGCCTGGGATTCGGAGGTTCGCCCTGGGTAGGTCTGAAGCACTTCAACTTTATCTTCGCCAATCCCGACTTCAGTAACGTAGTCGCCAACTCTTTCATCATCGCGGTCGGCAAGATCACGACACTTCAGTTAATGGCAGTAACACTGGCGTTGCTGCTCAACGAAATCCGGTCAATGATCTTCAAGCGTACGGTACAGACGGTGATCTATCTGCCGCATTTCCTCTCCTGGATTGTGCTGGGAGGCATTTTGCTGGATCTGCTGTCAACGTCGGGAATGATCAACCGGGCCATTGAGTTTGCAGGTTTTGATCCGATTCTCTTTCTGGGCAGTAACGCATGGTTCCGTCCCATCATTGTGGTTACGAATCTGTGGAAGGAGGCCGGGTGGGCAACGATAATCTACCTTGCCGCTCTGACGGGCATCGACCCGGTTCTGCATGAGGCAGCCGCTATCGACGGCGCTAACCGCTGGCAGCGGATTCGCCACGTGAACATTCCCGGAATCCTCTCGATGGTCATACTGATTGCCTGCTTAAACCTGGGAAACGTTCTTCAAGCCGGCTTTGAGCAGGTGCTGACCTTATATAACCCGACGGTGTATGAAACTGGCGACATAATCGATACTTATGTCTACCGAGCGGGACTCATTTCGGCGCGTTACAGTATGGGCGCGGCGGTGGGACTCTTCCAATCGGCGATGGGCTTTGTCCTGATCGTGGTCGCCTACCGTCTGGCCAGCAGGTATGCGGGATATCGGATATTTTGAATGCAGGGCGAATCGTGTAGCTGGCGACAGGCAATGAATAACCGATGATACAAGAAAAGAGTGTAGCGAGCCGGATGTTTGATCTCGGGAATTACCTCTTCCTGTTTCTATTCGGGCTCGCTTGCCTGTTTCCTATGGTACATGTGATCGCAGTCTCGCTGAGCAACCGGGCGGCGTCCATGGGTGGGTTTGTTACGCTGTGGCCACTGGGGACAACCTTTCAGAACTATCTTGAAATCCTGGAGGCAGGACCGGTATACAGGGCATTCCTGGTCTCGGTTTCTCGTACAGTACTGGGTACGTCGATCAATATGGCCATGACGGTACTGGCCGCGTATCCCCTTTCGAAGTCGTCGGAGGAGCTGAAGGGGCGTTCGGTATTCATGTGGATCGTCCTGATTGCAATGCTCTTCAACGGGGGTCTGATCCCCTGGTGGATGGTGATACGCAACCTGGGTCTGCTCAACAGCCTGTGGGCGCTGGTGCTGCCTGGGGCACTGCCAATCTGGAACGTGATCCTGCTGATGAACTTCTTCCGCGAGATCCCGAAGGAGCTGGAAGAGGCGGCGATAATCGATGGCGCTTCCTATTGGGGGACGCTGTGGTATGTTTTTCTCCCTCTTTCGGTGCCGGCTCTGGCGACGCTAACCCTGTTTGCCGCAGTCTTCCACTGGAATGCGTGGTTTGACGGGATGGTCCTGATAATGGACAACGCCAAGTACCCGATCATGACATTTCTGCGTACGGTGGTGGTTGACATGAATTTGCAGATATTGACAGTTAACATGGAAGATATCTACAACCTGTCGGATCGGTCGATTCGGGCCGCCAATATCGTCGTCGCCACGGTGCCGATCCTGATCGTCTACCCGTTCCTGCAGCGGTACTTTATTCACGGTATCCGCCTTGGTGCGGTAAAGGGATAGCCGGGGACTTCCAGTAAACGTTTCTTTGCCAGTTTCGATGAAGTGAGGAGCAAGCACTCTCGCTGGATACTCAACCCCGGTACATAGGTCGTACTTAGGAGTGGTTGAAGGTTAACCGACCTGGAATTTGCGGTCCCATCAAGTTGTCAGTCCATGAGGGAGACCAAGATTCGCGAAGCGTCCTGGAGTGTGCGGCACTCACGAGGGCACCCACAAGGGGTGCCCCTACGGAGGGCATTCGGCGTGGTGACGCCTCTCAAGGGTTGCGGGGTTGGGCACCCACAAGGGGTGCCCCTACGGAGGGCATTCGGCGTGGTGACACCTCTCAAGGGATGCGGGGTTGGGCACCCACAAGGGGTGCCCCTACGGTGGGATGCTGGTTGGAAGGAAATGTCAACGAGCACTATTACAGTTCATCCAGAACAGGAGCTTGAACCATGGGAACGGCTGTCAAGATCGGTGTGATTGGCGCTGGGAGCGCGACGTTTTCTTTGGGGCTGGTGAAGGACCTGTGCCTGACGGAAAGTCTGAGCGGCAGCCACGTGACCTTTATGGATGTGGACGCAGAACGGCTGCAGATGATCCACAGGCTGGCCGAGCGCTATGCGGACGAACTTGGGGCGAACATTACATTTGACCAGACTCTGGACCGGCGCGATGCGATGCAGGACGCCGACTTTGTAATCAACACGGCCTCGGTCGTGACATACGACTCGGGCCTGGAAACGCGGGACCTCATCCAGGAGTACGGCTACGACTGGGATGGACCGGGATCGCTTGAGTATTCGTTCTACAACACGTCGTTCATCTTGGACGTGGCGCGTGAGATTGAGAAGATCTGCCCGGACGCGTGGCTGATCCAGTCGGGAAACCCTGTTTATGACGGTTGCACGGTTATCGGCCGCGAGACCGGCGTGAAGGTTTGCGGACTGTGCCATGGCTATTACGGGTACCGGGACATCTGCGACATGCTGGAACTGGACCATACCAAGGTGAAGTGGCAGGCTCCAGGTCTGAATCACAATATCTGGCTGACGCAGTTTGAGTACGAGGGCAAGGACGCTTACCCATTGATTGACGAGTGGATTCAGAGCAAGGGTGAGGCGTACTGGGCGGAAACAGCGGCCAGCAGACCGTTGCCAGAGGGCAGGTCGGGCTGGTCCGGCGAATTGAGGCGAGCGTGGGAGATCGACCTGTCACGGGCGGCAGTGCATATGTACAGGCTGTATGGACTGATGCCGTTGGGCGACACGGTGTGGATGAAGTACATTGGCTGGTGGTATCACAAGGACTTCGATGCCAAGCGTTTCTGGTTCGGCGAGCCTTGGGGCGGACAGCGGTCGCACCTGTCCTGGCCGATGTACGTTGACAACCAGGCGCGGAAGGTGGAACAGATCGCCCGACTCGCCCAGGACCCTGCGGCAAGCCTCGTGGAGAGCCTGGGCAAGAGCAAGACGATCGAGCAGCAAGTGCCGATCATCGATGCACTGGTGAACGACAATGAAGGGCAGTTCCAGGTAAACTTGCCCAACCACGGGGCGCTGCCTGGCGTTCCGGATGACATTGCGGTGGAGATTCCGGCAGTGGTGAACAAGGAAGGTATCCACCGCATTCAGGTTGACCCTCTGCCGCGGAAGATCATGCTTACACAGATCCTGCCTCTGGTTCTCTCACTTGAGCGGACTCTGCTGGCAATTGAGACCGGTGATCGCTCTCTGTTGCTATGGGAGTTACTGGACGCAAACGAAACGCGTTCCTATGCGCAGGCCGAGGACGCCCTGGAGGCGATTCTGGGGCAGGGGTACAACCGGGAGATGGACGAGTATTTCCGGTGGCCGTCGAAGTGGGAGTCCAACGGCATCGACAGGACGCCGGTCCGGGATGATCCTGTACTGCGGGCCGAGGGGGTGGTGGCGGCCGATTAAATAGCATCGCAGGAATTGGACGAAAACTCCTTTGTCATAAGATCACATCGGCGTTAAGGTAGTAAGGGGGACGGCTCTTTGGATTGGTAGAGCGTCCCCCTTATTTCTATTTGTGTACCAGAGGGATTTGTAGCCAATCACAAACTACGCAAGAGCATCAAGCGGGGTAAAGAGATGAAAGTCGTCGAAGTTGAAACCATGGTAGTAAAGAATGTACCGCCTTTCCGAGGCGGGAGCATGTGGTTGTTTGTTCAGGTCAAGACGGATGAGGGTATTGTCGGGCTGGGCGAGCGGCCTTCAGGAAATGCGAAGAACCTGGATGCGCAGGTCAGGCTTATCGAGGATCTGTGTGAGCAGTTTGTCGTGGGCACGAACCCCTTTGACATCGAGAAGCTGTGGCAGACTATCTTTGCCTCGCGTCACGACTACCGGCATCCCGGACTTGACATGACGCCGGCACTGAGCGCGATTGAGATGGCCTGTTGGGACATCGTTGGTAAGGCGACGGGTCAGCCGATCTATAATTTGCTGGGAGGTCGTTACCACGAAAAGCTGCGCGCCTATGCATATATGCCGTCGGAAGGCATCTGGGAGAACCCGGAAAAGGCCGGGGAGGTCGCTATCAAGCTGGTTGAAGAGGGGAATACGGCATGCAAGTTCGATCCCTTTCAGCCCATATTTCCGAATCCCAGCGATTATTCTTTGAAGACGATCCGCCACGTTGCCAAGATCTTCCAGTGCATTCGCGATGCGGTGGGCGACGACCTGGAGATTGGGATCGGGACGCACGGGCAGTTCAGCACGGCCGGCGCGATCCGCGCTGCCAAGATACTGGAGGAGTTCGACCCGTTCTGGTTCGAGGAGCCGGTTCCGCCTGAGAACATTGATGAGATGGCGCGGGTGGCGGCGCATACGAGCATCCCGATCGCCACCGGCGAGCGGCTGGTGTCGAAGTTCGAGTTTGCTCAGCTGCTGGAGAAGCAGGCGGCGCAGGTCATTCAGCTGGACGTGGGGCAGTGCGGCGGGATACTGGAATCGAAGAAGATCGCGGGTATGGCGGAGGCACATTACGCCATGATCGCTCCTCACATGTACTGCGGGCCGGTGGCAGCGGCCGCGGCGGTTCAGCTTGATACGTGTTCGCCCAACCTGTTGATCCAGGAGTACAACGGAGGGCCTCTGCACCAGGAGCTGTTCAAGGAGCCGATTGTATTTGAGAACGGATATATCATACCGCCAACAGGGCCGGGGCTGGGGGTGGAACTGGATGAGGCGGTCGTCAAGAGACAGTTATTGTAAGCGAGGGGACAAGGGAAAGGTCATTCATGGCTATCTTGGACGGTAAAGTGGCCCTGGTCACAGGGGCGGGGCGGGGACACGGGGAGGCGGTTGCAGTTCGGTTTGCCGAGGAGGGCGCTGCGGTAGCGGTCTGCGACATCGTGCCCGTAGAGGAGTTGGAGGGCAGGGTTGGCGAGCGGATCCGGGCTTCCGGCGGGGACGTATTTTGCTCGCGGACCGATGTTTCGAAGGAGGAGCCGGTCAGGCAGCTTGTGCAGAATACGATTGACCGTTACGGCACGATTGATATATTGGTGAACGTGGTCGGAATAGCCGGTCCGACGAAGGATGTATGGCAGATGAGCCTGGAGGAGTGGCAGGAAACGCTGGCGGTCAATCTGGATTCGGCGTTTCTCGGATGCAAGTATGCGCTGCCGGAGATGATCCGCAAGAGGTACGGGCGCGTAATCAACTTCAGCTCGGGTTCGGGCAAGCAGCCCCTTTCGCACCGGACTCCCTACACGACCTCGAAGATGGGCATTCTTGGATTTACACGCACTTTGGCGGCGGACGTGGGCCGGTACAATATCACGGTCAATGCGATCTGCCCGGGTTCACACGAGGAGAGGAGTGTCGAGCTGGAACGGGCGCGGGCGGAGTACAGGGGGGAGGCTTTTGATGAAGAGGCATTACGGCGCCGGTACCGGGAGCCGCGGCCGAACGCCGTTCTGGCCGGGCGGTGGTGCGGGGATGAAGGGTACGTGGAGAAGGGCGCCGGTTCGGAGGAGGCGGCTGCGATTGCGGTTTTTCTGGCGTCGGATGATGCGGCCAGCATGACGGGTCAGGACATCAATTCCGGGGGATGGGTGATGTGGTGAGGAGGGCTTAGTGCCGCGAATTCTGTCCGCGAAGAACACCATTTTCTGATCCGCGAAGTCACGCGAAGGGGCGCGAAGGACACCATTGGTTGATCCGCGAAGTCACGCGAAGGGCTGCGAACGACGCGGGAAACAGAGTCGAGAAGCCGATATGATGACAGAGAAGGCAGTGCCGCTGCTGGGGCAGTTTCTGCTGGAGTGGAATCGAGGGGGGATCAGTAGCCTCAAGCTGAAGGACGATGTTTACGATACCGAATACGTTACGCCGGGCGAAACGCTTGGGGAGGTGCTGGTAGGCTATCGAGTAGGGGAAGGGGCGTGGCGATCTGCGACCAATTTTTCCTCAGGCGACATCCGCACTGTTGAAGAGATCGGAGGGGGGTCGCGGGCGTTCGTTTACAGCGGCGATAGCCAGCTGCTGCACGGATTGCGGGGGCTGGGGCTGGTGGAGCGGTTCAGCTTGGAAGGGGACCGGCTCATTTGGAGCCTGGCGCTGCGCAACGAGACGGAAGAGAGGGTGGAGATCGGGGAGATCGGACTGCCGCTGCCCTTTAACAGACGCTTTGTGCGCGACAACCTGGCCAACTATACGCAGGTTGTGGCGCGCCACAGCTTCATTTCGGGACATGGATCTTTTCTGTTCTGGCAGCGGCCCAATGGCGTCGGTCCATACCTGGTGATGACGCCTCTGGCGGGAACGAAGCTGGAGTACTATGAGGAGATCGATCCTCACCCTTCGACAACCAGCGTGCCCTACCGCGTCTATATCCATTCCGCATTAGCCGGGGGCCAGGAGACTCGCGGCACCTGGCGGCAACCTCATACAGGCGTCTCGCTCTCGCCACAGGGAACTGAGGGCGACGGCGTTTCATACGGCTTCTGCCTGGAGTGGGCAGACGATTACGATGGCGTGCGTGATGTCCTTTTCCAACAGGGACTGTTCGACGTTCATGTCGTGCCGGGCATGACGGTACCGATCGATCTGGGCGCGACTTTCTCGATGCGGACGAAGCACGAAGAGTATGAGATAGCGGCGGAGTATCCTGATCAGACCAACATAGAAAAAGTGGATGATTCGCAGGAAAATGCCCGAAGCTATCAGGTACAGTTTTCCCGGCTGGGGGAGAATCTCCTGACGGTCAACTACGGCAACGGTTCCTACATGAACCTTGAGTTTTTTGTCACCGAGCCGCTGGAGACTTTGATCAAGAAGCGTACTGCCTTTCTGGTGGACAAGCAGCAGCACAGAGGTACGGGGAAGTGGTACGAGGGCCTTTTTTCGGTTTGGGACATGCGGGAAGTCGTGCTGCGGGGTCCTGAGAACACGGGCGGATTCGACGGTTGGTACGGTTATACGCTGACCTGCGACGACACGGCTTTGCCGAAGGCGCCGTTCATTGCGGCGAAGAACGTGCATTTCCCCGAGCAGAAGGAGATTGATGCGGTCGAGTACTACATTGAGAAGTTTGTATGGGGCGGGCTGCAGCGCACGGATGTCGAAAAGCCTTACCCTTACTTTATCTATGGCGTGCCCAACTGGTATGAGAACCGGCACAGTGAGCACGGGTTCGGGACCAAGGGGGAAGGTCTGGAACATGTCTGGCGCAGCTACGATTATCCGCATGTGATCATGCTCTACTTTCACATGTACCAGATTGCGAAGCTCTACCCAGGAACGACGAACTACCTGGACAGTGCGGGTTACCTGGAGAGGGCATTCGGGACGGCGGAAGCCCACTTCCGGCTTGCCGGGCTGGACGATCTCCCGCACGGAGCCCGAGGGTACTGGGCTTATCGACTCGGCCTGTACAATGAGATGTTGATTGTTGACCTGATCGACGCGCTTGAGGAGGAGGGCTGGCGGGAGCGGGCGGACTGGCTGCGCGGAGAGTGGGAGAAGAAGGTCAAGTATTTCGTGTATGACGATCCGTATCCGTTTGATTCGGAGTATCCGTTTGACACGACTGCGTTCGAAACATCACATGCTGTGGCAAAGTACGGGTTGACGCGGACTGTTGAACCTGACAGGAAGCTCTGGTACGACAAGTACAAGGACATCTGGTACGAGCATCCTGAAGTCAGCCGGTCTGACTTTGAGGCGTTCATGGAAAAGCAGATTGAGGCGAATATTGCTCTGCGCGGTTGGGTGGAACCGTCGTACACGCTATTGGGAGGCGACAATCGGGGTGGGGACTCTTCGCGATACGGCCTGAGCTACATGTCGCAGCTGGGGGGATGGTCCATTGTGGACTACGCGCTTTACTTTGCGGAGGACCCATTCCCGTACTTGCGCTTAGGCTATGCGTCCCTACTCAGTTCGTGGTGCCTGATGAATACGGGAACGGTCGAATCGAACTACGGGTACTGGTATCCGGGCGAGGAAAACGATGGTGCGACGGGTTGGGCGATTACGCCGGAAAAGTACAGCGGAATGTGGATCAGGCAGGACAACGGGCGTGGGAGCTGGCCCTACGACGGCGAGATTGAATTGGGTTACGGTGCGGCGCTGCGAACCGCGGCCACGATAGTAGCCGACGATCCGCTATTTGGCTGGTTTGCTTATGGTGGGCGGCTTGGGATGCGAGAGGATCGATTTGAGATCTGGCCGCAGGACGGTGTGCGTCAGAGATTGCATGTCATCGGGCGAGACGTGCGCATGCACTTGCTGCTAGAGCGCGATGGCTTTGCAGCAGATCATCCCATCTCTTTACATTGCAACTACCTGGATTCTGAGGGCGCGGCCATGCAGTTCTCACGGATCGCGTTCCGTATTGAGAATCGCAGCGGCGACCGGCACAGAACGGATTTAAAGCTCCGCGGATTGAAAGGAAGCAGCTACACTCTTCGCATCGACGGGGAATCAACTCGCAACTTTGAGGCAGCAGAGGGGGGGTGGAGCAAGGCTGAAATTGAATCAGGTCCCAAGGATGTGGTCAAAGTGGAAATCGATGCGGGTTGATTTCCGGGATTCGCATGGGAGAGCAATGCAGCCGGGGACGGCCCGAAGCTTCTAATCCGTCGTCTCGGTGTCTTCGTGCCAAACCAGGTCCGTCCAATGGCAGGAGGTCCACCTTTCGTACTCGGACTTGAGCGAGTTTACGACCATGTTCTTTGTTCGGTCTTCGTCGTAAAAGTTTCCCTTCTCCATAAACGAAGTCAGCATCTTGAGTCGCTTCAAGCATTGCTTGCGGGCCTGCTCGCCGATCTCTTCGAGTGACCGTTCACGGCCTTTGAAGAAGGCGAAAAAGGCGTCTTGGGAGGAGTTCAGGTTCCCTGCGCGGGCGTCCTCGATTCGCGTTCGGAAGGGCTGGACCCACGAGTCCGGTGGGGCGCTCTGGTTTATGACTGTGTTGGCGTCGTCCAGCTTTTGCTTGTACTGTTCCACGACGCGACCGCTGATCCTCGACAGCGAGAGGGTGATCAGCGCGAGGACAATGCCTATGGCGCAAGCAAAGAGGATGATGACGACCAGTATTGGCACTTCAGATTCCCTTCTACACTCAGGCCGTAAGACTTACGTGGATACTATACCACGATTCTTTCATTCGAGCGGTCTTCACTGTGAGATGGAAACGCGTGAGCGTGTATGCCTTTTTTTGGGGTAGGGATGGCTGGGCGCGGACTCAGTGGCGGCGGTGGTTGAAATAGTCGCCGGAATAAGGAGAGAGGCAGAGCAAGCGTCAGGCCCGGCCGTAAGTCAAGGTACTCTGAATGGGGGTACGAGGGCGTCAGGGGGGAAGGTGAGTGCGACATTGGAGGGCGTGCGAGGGCAGGCAAGTGGCCGGCGCCGACGGGGAATCAGTAGGGACGGCGGATCGTGGGTTGGCGAAACTCGGTCGAACAGGCACCTGTTGCCAATGTCGACACCAGGTCGATGAGGCACGTGGT
>VXOE01000094.1 GCA_009840225.1 Caldilineaceae bacterium SB0662_bin_25
GCCCCACACCAGCCTCCCCCACCGTGCTGACTATTCCCCACCAGCACAGATCACCCCTCGGCATCGCGCCTTCGGTATCTGCCCTTACGCAATACGCAACACGCAATTCGAATCACGCAAGAAACCGGGCCTTCAAACTGGGTCCTCATCAACTACTATTCTCAACAGTTGATCCCGACCCGTCAAACACCGGCAAATTCGCTGCCTTCCTCCAGCAGAATGTCCGCCGTCAATACCTCAACTGCCGCCACTGGCGTCACCTGGCCGACTCCGGCCACCACCGGGACAAGACCCAGAGGATCCCACCAGAACGCCGGCAAAGCTGTCGGCCGCTGAGACCCCAGTACCCCCGGCGGCTGCGACGGCCTGGGCCATTTCTCCGGCCACTCGCCGCTTACCAGCCGCACGGGCGGCCAGTCAGCCAGGATCTCCGGGCGTTCTCCTGGCCGCACGCAGCTGATTCTAAGACCGTCGCTCTCCTGATCGGGCATCGCCCACACCCAGACATGCACCCATCTGTCTGCCGCAACGTACACACCATGCAAGGTCGGCAGCTGCTGACGCCGCCTCCAGAGGCGGACCGCCTGCGCAAAAGCCCACTGCGTGCTGAACAGCTCGACCGGGTGATCGAGCCAGCCCGCAATCTCCTGCATCGCAGGTATGGCCAGCGACCGCTGCCAGTGAAGACGCTCAAGTATACTGTGTAGAGCGGTAGCGCTCCTGCCGTCGGCGCCGTTGAACACGTTATCGGCCTTCACGGCCGCACTCCCGCCTGTTCGCTGTCGCCAGCTCGCCAGCGCCGCATCCGCCGACTGGCTGTTGCCGGCAAAACAGAACAGCGGCCTGTCGTCAGTCGCCAGCCGCGCCGCGGCCTCGATCACGAGACCGCTCAAATTCAGTACCCCGTCCGTGCTCCCAGGCCCAACATGTTCCTGTCCGCCAACCACCAGTATAATGTCCGGACGCATTGCCTTGAATTCTCTGGTCAGTGCCCCCGCGCTCCGCTGGGGGCCCGGCAGATACGTCGCCACCGGGTTGCACAGTGCACCGGCAAGTGCCGCTTCGCCCGCAGCCAGACTGCCTCCCCCCGAAAGGCCGGCCAACCATACCCGCAATGGCGCCTGCAGGTCCGCTACCGCGATTGCCTGGCCAACGCACTCCGCCACCGCTTCACCCGGCCTGTGCAGATGGGGTCGCCCCCTTTCGCCGTCCCAGAGCGAGATGTTGAACCGGTTCTCCAGGCGTCTGACAGCCTGGATCAGGGCAGACTTACATTCGTCCGGGCTGGCGCGTGCGGAAAGCTCAACCGTCTGCCACCCTGCCAACCGGTGAATCTCTTCGACCGGCTCAATCAGGACAGCTGACGCGCGTCGAGGCTCCGCTGCCAGGGCCAGAATGCTCTGCGGAGCAAAATCAGCCAGCGAAGCTGGGGGACCTACCTGACTCGAGATCGACGCCGGCAGAACACGTGACAAGCTCATGATCCCGCCCCGCGTAGAGCAGCCCAAATCAGCTGCCAGAGGTCACTTCGCGGAACTTCAAATAGGAAATAGTCCAGCCGCGACACAACAAGCGCGAAACGCGCCGCCACAAGCCGCGCGAAAACTATGCCCGCAGCCAGCCATAGCGCCCTGCGGCCTATGCCCTCCCACACGCGCAGCAGCGTCAGAAAGAGCACTCTGTAAAGCCTCGGTCGGCCTTCGCCACCCGCTTCCGCGCCCTCCGATGCCAAAGACCCCGGAGCGGAGGAACCATTCTCGCCTCCGCCGGCGTTGGGGCCAAACTGCAAGTGGATCAGCACGCCGCCCGTGATCAATAGAGTCAGAAACCTGACCAGCCACCTCGCCTGGCCGGCGCCGGCCTGCCCATCGGCTGCAGCCACAGCCGCGTCAAGTTGTGGCCACAATGTCCCTTGCACCGCCCCGCTCACCGCCACCCCCATAACGACGCCGCCCAGAATGGCTGCAGGCACCGCCGCCAGCAGCCGCAGCAGACGCCTCCCGCCCAGCCTCTCGGGCGGTCGCCGCAACAGCTCCAACCCGCCTCCCCACATCAGCACGCCCAGCACAAACGGCAGCCACAGATTCCAAATGCCCGTTTCACCCGCAGACTGCCATGACATCGGATCAGCCAGCAGCGGGGCAAAGAGCCGCGGCCATAGCACGTTGCGCCAAACCAGGACGGCCGTGTAACCCAGCCCGGCGCCGACCAGGATGTACTGCCCCAAACGCGCCAGAAAACTGTCGCGCACGACATAGCTTCCGATCATCAGGGAAACAACCAGCCCCAGGACCAGGCCCGCGTCCTCCATGATACCGGGTAGACCGTTGCTGAATGGGCTCACGGTCTTCTCCGTTCCGTAAGCCCGGCCAGGTTTCCGAGCAACACAGCCGCGATCAGAATGCCCACGCCCCAGTTCAAGCCGTTGATCTGCCTCAGCGATCGTACCTGCTCTGCCACGCTGCGGGTACGCTCCAGCCGGCGAACATAGGCGCTGCCACCGTCCCAGCCGCTGACCAGTCCGGCCAGCTGTCCGCTGTGCAGATAGGGCCGAACCGACGGGTCGACCACGGCGCTGGTGGCCGCAACCACCGTGCCGCCGTTGAGTGGCTGCACCTGCTCCATCCACCGCCGCACATCTTCAGCGCGGGCGGCGATCACGAGAGTCAGCGCCGGCCCGCTGTCGCCTAACTCGGCAATACGGAACCGTTCTCGGAGGTCCACCCAGCTCGGATCCACCGGCAGGGCCCGCGCCGGCGCCGCGCCCAGCAGCGGAAGTGAAGCGCCGCCGCCGGGAAGAAATCCTCCCTCGATCACCAGGTTGGCCGTGATCTGCGTGCGCGACGGCCGCTGCAGCGATGCTTCGGCTCTGGCAATAACCCGCCTCGCGGTGGCCGGACCGCCCGGCAACTGGCTGAATACAATCAGTTTCGCCTGTCTTTGCAGCAGATGTTCGATGAGCGGCCGCGCGACAAAGTCCATTTCGCCGGCGGTTGCCGGATCGTACGCCCAGTTCACCAGGACACGGCTGTTCGGCTGCAAACTATCGATCTGCCGGTGAGCCCGTTCCAACCCTGGCAGTGCGTGCGGCCCGGCGCCTCCTCGCGGAGATTGGGTGCCCCAGAGCAGTGCGCCAGCCATGCTCAGCAGCAGGATCAATTCGAGCCAGTACCGTCGCTGCAAGCCCTCTCCGTTCTGCAATGGCTCCCCAACGGTTGCCGACATGTCCGGAAGGGCGCCCACCGCCGTCGGCAGCTCTTCGGAAAAGAGACGGCGCAGATGCCTCCGTTCCTCTTCGTCTGCGGACAGTTCTGCGGAAGGGCCGGCTGTATGGTCGCCTGTCCGATCGTCGGCGCCTGAAGTAGACGTGATGTACGAGAGTGGATCAGCTGGTTCGAGCAGACCGCCAGGTCCTCTCAGCAGTGGGCCCGCCGCAGGAGCCCCCAGGCCCCGGCCCTCTCCGTGAGCATCCTCGACCGATTCGTCCTCTTCGGAATCCAAATGGGGCCAGTCCCGGGAGTCGTCTGTGTCGGAACTTCCCGTCGGCGGCTGTTGCTCTGCCCCCTCCTCGTCAGGTTGGGGAGGATCCGCCCCCTGTTCGCCCGCGCCCGCGTCTGGCCCGTCCGCAGATTCGCCGGAAGGTGCAGGCTGCCCCTTCTGGCCCCCTAGGATCGTGCCGCATTGGACACAGAATTGAGCGGCAACCGGGTTACCATACCCGCAATGTGGACAGTCCGAAGTCGCCATCGGCGCAGCGGCCCCCAAGCAAAAACTAACTGTGCGAAAACCGAAAACAGCCGCACCTCAACACGACTGCTTGCGGTTATCTGAACTTATTTCGCGTTGTTCACGATAAGTCGGAGGCTGATAAAGAGGACTGCCAGCGCACCCCCGAGCAGTACGCCCCGCATCGCGGCCATCACAGGCCATGTAAGCAGCCAGTCGACCAGAGCGACCACCGAATCGGGCACTATCTCGTAGAGGAAGGGCGTCTGCACCAGGAGCATCAACAGGGCGCCGGCCGTAATCCAGACGCCTCCCGGCCGGCCGATGCGCAAAAAATGGTACGCCGCACTCACTAGGAAAATTCCGGTCAGCGCAAAAAGCGTTGCCTGTCCTGGCGCCAGCACGGCATCGAATACCCACTCCGAAAGTTGGCCTCTCGTGCCCTCAGGCGACGAGATTCCGGCGCCAAGAACCAGGGCAAATACGATCAACAGGACGAGACTCAGCAGCCACTCTCTTTGCCCGCGTTGAACCCTGACAAGGTGGAACCTGACTGCGTTGGCAATGCCCAGGATGATTGCGAAACCCCCCAGCAGTAACGCCCAACCGTAAAGCGTAGTCGCAACGCCAGGCGGCGCGAGGGCCAATCCCAAACGAGAGGATACTACGATCCCGGCGTTGACCAGGACAATCAGGAGGACGATGCGATTCAACCAGCCCGATCGGGTAGAGAACACCGGCGTCTATCCAAAGAATGAGGCGGCAAGCAGCGAGAACGCCAGTAGGCCCCCCACCCAGCGTTCCCCCTTACGCAACCAGGCGTCATAAGAGGACGCCGCGGGTTCGGACAAATGAACTTGGTCGCTGACCGCTGCCAGTAACTCGATGTCCGATACTTCAACTCCGGCTGATGTCGACGACGGCGCAGACCAGTCCAACCCCGGCGGCGTCGCGCCTCGGCCCCCCTGCTGCCCCGCCAGGTTTAGCGCAGCCGCGTACATCGCGCTGTCAGCACCGGCATAGAGGACCGTCCGACCTGCATCGTCGGACCCTTCCGAAAGACCCTCCGCTTCCTCTTCTGAGACCGCGCCGGGAACTGCCGCCGCGTGGCGTCGATACCCGCCGACTGCAGGGCGCCAGACAAGCATGGCCAGCAGCCAGAGCCAGCCGTCACCCCCGGTGATGATCGTCGGATGCTGCGGCCCCAGGTTCTGGCGGGCAAGGCGGCTCAGCGCCAGCAGTTTCAGCAGCCCGCCCAGGTAGAGCGAGTCAAGACCCAGGGCGAACAACGGCGTCTGCCCGGACTCATTGGCATTGTCGGCAAGCCGCCGCCATGCCTGCGACTGTTGTCCAGGGTCGGAAAAACAGTTCATGGCTCAGATTTCAGGTCACCAGTTGCTGGGTGCTCCTTCTCCAACAGTTCCGCCAGTCGAACTGACAGCGCGGTAGGGCCGCCTGGATCGGAGAGTAAACGGGCCCAGGGTCCCAGTCCGTCGCCGCCCAGGAGTGCAGCCAAGGGCTGCAGAATCAGCAATACCTGGCCGAAAGCAAATGCCAGCGGACGGTTCCCAGCCAGCAAGAGAACTGCAGGTAAGACCATCCGCCTCTGACATATCGCCGAAAGCGTCGCGTCAACTGTCTCTTCAAATTGCACTTCGTGCATTCGTATCGCTTAAACCTCGCATACGCCCCTCCTTCGGGCAGATCTGTTGAAATACTAAAAAATTGTACCACAGGGCCGTTCGCGCGCCAGACAAAGTTCCGACAACGCAAGACCCTTCCAACTTGCGTCTGAATGGCTATCCATTGTTTACTGTAGGCTTGAAACATGCCAACAGCCAAGTTTCCCTTACAGTTCAGGAGAACATCCATGAGCCAAAACGTTCTTGCCGCGCAACTCTTCACAGTGCGCGATTTCACCAAGACCGCCGAAGATTTCGCAGACACAATCGCCAAAATCAGCGCCATCGGGTACACGGCGGTGCAGGTGTCGGCAATTGGCCCGATCTCCACCGAAGACGTCAAGAAGATCTGCGATGATCACGGCATCACTATCGTGAACACCCACATCGCCTGGCCCCGCCTCCAGGAGGAAATCTCCGCAGTAATCGACGAGCACAACCTCTGGGACTGCAGACACGTGGCCGTAGGCGCTATGCCTTTCCACTTTATCGAAGCAGGTGAAGAGGGACTTCGTCATTTTATCGGCGAAGCCAACGAGGTCGGCAAAACGCTCCACGAAGCCGGTCTGACATTTAGCTACCACAACCATAGCTTCGAATTCATACGCTATGGTGACAAGTGCGGCCTCGAAATCCTGTTCGATGAAACCGATCCCCGCTACGTCCAGGCAGAGCTTGACACCTACTGGATTCAATTTGGCGGCGGCGACGTACGCGACTGGATCCTGCGCGTCAAAGACCGCATGCCGGTCGTCCACCTCAAAGATATGGCAATGGCCGGCTGGCGGGAACACCTTATGATGGAAGTGGGTGAAGGTAACCTGAACTGGCCCGGCATCCTCGATGCCTGCCGCCAGGCCAACGTTGAATGGTATGCCGTCGAGCAGGACATCTGCCCGGGCGACCCCTTCGAAAGCCTCGCCACCAGCTATCGCAACCTCGTCCAAATGGGCCTTTCCTGACGCCTCCCCGTAGGGGCACCCCTTGTGGGTGCCCTGGTACTCTCAACCAGCCTGGTCCATCACAGCCCAACCGCTGCCGCCTCAACGTCCTGCTCCCCCACCCGTCCCCGTAGGGGCACCCCTTGTGGGTGCCCTGTTACACCCACCCAGCCTGTCCCTGCTCAGCCCAACCGGCGACGCCTCACTTTCCTGCCTCCCTACCACCCCGTAGGGGCACCCCTTGTGGGTGCCCTGGCACTCGCTCAGTTCTCGAATATCAACGAATCTGAAACAACAGTCGACTCACTGCCCGCCCCCAAGGAACCCGACCCGTGTTCGACCTGCATGCGTCCTTCCCTGGTCAACCACTTATCGGATTCGAGAATTCTCCCAACAAAACCAAAAAGGCCACCATTTTCGTGGTATACTGATGAAAGCAGCATCAACTGTCACCACGAAAACGCTCAACACAGTCGAAACAGAAGCGGGAGAAGACGGCTGTAGAATCCAATAAGCGAATGACCGCAATCTGTCCTCACGCTATCCATCAGACTCGGCGTTAAACGATTCGAAAAGTCGCGCCAAAAACTCCATTTTGGCGCGACTTATGTAGACATGACGCGACATTTGTAGACATCTGTCGACTTTTTTCGACATAGCGCGACCCGAGTCCAGACAAATGAACTGTGCACATGCAAGGTATCGTTGACGTTTGTCAAAAAAGCGAAATGCAGGAGAAAACTGCTCTACTGTGCAGGGCCGGGCAACTGCGCACAGAAAGACCGTCACGCCCTTGATGTTCTTCGGGTGACTTCGCGGATCGACTGGTTTTGTCCGCCACATCACGCAGGCACAAAATCCCTGTCCACAGTGTCAGAAATCCTTGATTGCCCCCAGGAGCCGTGTTAAAATCTTCGAAACTGCACTCCACACCGAACCTGCAACATGAAAGTACTGATCACCGGCGCCAGCGGTAAACTGGGGGCCTACGTCATTCGCGCACTCGCGCAAGAATACGAACTGGTCCTGATGTCTCGCTCGCGCCCTGATTCCGAGTTCTCACAATTCCCTTGGATCAGAGGCGATCTGGTCGACTGGGACGACTGCCGCCGGGCCGTAGACGGTGTGGACGCCGTCCAGCACATCGGCGCCCAACCATGGCCTACCGACCATCCGGCAATGAAAGAGCGGGTCGAAGAGGAAGGCCTGCCATTTGACGCCACCTTCCGCAGCAACATGCTCGGCACATACTACCTGATGCAGGCTGCCGTCGAAGCCGGCGTGAAAACTGTCGTCATGGCCGGCAGCAACTGTGCCCTGGGCCACGGGTTCCGCATCAGCGACACCCCCTTTCCCATCGATTACCTGCCCATCGACGAAACCCACCCCACCTTTCCCGAAGACTCCTACAGCTACTCCAAGCGTGCGGGTGAAGACCTGCTCGCCTCATTCAGCCGGTCCTACGGCATTCGCACCTACGTAACCCGCATAGCCGGTGTCTGCCCCCCCGAGCGCCGTCGCCAGATGACTTCCCAGGCCAAACCGGCCGCCGCTTGGAATCCTTGGCTCTACTGCTGGGTCGGCAGCGAGGATGTCGCCGGCGCCCACCGTCTGCTCATGGAGGCCGCGCCCGACCTGCCCGTACACGACGTCTACTTCCTCAACGCCGACGACACCACCGCACTCGAAACCTCAAAGGAGCTTGTGGAACGCTTCAACCCACCGCTTGCCCCTTTGGCCGCATGGCTTGAAGGACACCAATCGCTGCTGTCAAACCACAAACTCAAGCAGGCGGTAGGCTGGCGGCACCGCACTTCATGGCGAAAACTGTAACGCCATCCCTAACCTTACCGTCCTTGTTTACTCAATCCCGTCCAATCACACACAATTACGAGTAGAAAAAATGATAGACATTGTCCGTTTGGGAATTATCGGTACCGGCAGCATTTCGCTTCGCGGCCTGTTGCCCCACCTGACCATGGAAGATGTGCAGGACAGGGTCAACGTAACCGCCGTGTGCGACCCTGTCTTGGACAGGGCCGAGGCTGCCGCGTCCAAGTTTGGCGTGCCCAATTTCTATGCCAGCGCCGAAGAACTCTTGGATTCAGGCACCGTCGACGCCGTCTCGATCGCTTCCCCAATAGGCTTTCACTTCGAGCAGGGAATGCAGTGTGTCGATGCCGGGCTTCACGTCCACTTCAACAAGTCGATGACCACAACCGTGGACGAAGCCGATCAACTGATCGCCGCGGCCGCGGCCAAAGGCGTCAAGCTGGTCTCCTGTCCCGGTGAAATGCTGCGGCCGGCTCATCAACGTATCAAGGAGATGATCGAGGAGGGTGTGCTGGGGAGACTGACCTGGGCCGTCACCGGGGCCGCCTTCGGTCGCTACCACGAAAATGAGCGCGTTCGCGGCGGCGACGATCCATTGACAAACGTCAACCCCGCCTGGTACTTCCGCAAACCTGGCGGCGGGCCGCTCTACGATATGACCGTCTACGGCCTGCACGCCATGACGGGAATTCTCGGACCCGCCAAGGCCGTAACCGCCTTCTCAGGCGTACGCGTCAAAGAGCGCGAGTTCTACGGCCAGATGCTGCCCACCGACATGGATGACAATACCCTGATGGTCCTCGACTTTGGCGACAGCCTTTTCGCCTTCGTCTACGGCGTGGCCGCCGGCGGTCTCCCCAATATGGGCCGGCCGCTCATTTTCGGAACCGAAGGCGTCATCAACGGTGGCGCCCTCAATGGCGAACCGATCGACTATCCCGGCCGCGAGCTGGAAGAAGCCATCGACCTGAATGCCGCGCTGCCGCATGTCGTGGGCGACCATCGCGGCCTCGAAGAGGCCCATGTCTACGAAGACGTGATGCAGCTCGTAGACTGGATCCGGGAGGACATCCCCACCACCTCCACCGCAGAGCACGCCCGCCACGTCATCGAGATCTTCGACGGCGCCTACCGCTCGGCGCAGTCCGGTACTGCCCAGACCTTGCGCACGACCTTCTAGCGGCTTAGCCGGCGCAGTCTTCGTCCGCGCATTCAACAGCGTGGTCAGCGACAGGTTGGTCTGACCGAGAATCTCCCGCATACTGTGAGCTATCTATAGTCAGCGAAGAATTCAAATGCGTATCAACATCGAACTTGACGAAGAAATGATCGAAGACGCGATGTCCTGTTCAGGAGCGACTACAAAACGTGAAGTGATCGAAAACGCCTTGCGTCTGCTTGTAAAGTTGAAATTGCAGAAGCAAGTCCGCAGCTTGCGTGGTCAACTGAAATGGACAGGCAATCTGGAGTCCATGCGTCTGTCTCGCGCGTCAGACAGGGCGAACTGAGGAAGAATCAGCAGTCCCCGAATTGGAGAACTATCCATGGCCAACAATTTACGTATCGGCGTCATCGGCTTCGCCCATATGCACATCAACCATCTGGTCGAGCGCTTCGCTGCCCATCCCCAGGCCGAACTGGCTGCCTGCGCCGACACACCCCGTCTGGTCCCCGAACTGCGAACGGCACACTATACGCGCGACTGGAACCTGCGCCACGCCCTGGACGACCTGGGGATCCCAAAAGCCTATGACGACTACAACACGATGCTGGAGCAGGAGGCACTCGATGTCGTAATCTGCTGCTCCGAAAATGCGCAGCACCCGGCAGTGGTGGAAGCCTGCGCGCATAATGGGGTGCATGTCCTAGTCGAAAAGCCCATGGCCTCCTCTCTGGCTGACGGCCTGCGTATGGCCCGCTCTGCCCGCGCCGCCGGTATCGAACTGATCGTCAACTGGCCGACTACGTGGCAACCCGCCGCCCACAAAGCCAAGGAGTTGATCGACAACGGCGCCATTGGCCGCGTCTTGACCGTCAAGTTCCGCGGCGGCCACCTCGGTCCGCTGGGCGCCGGCGTTTCCCATCCGGGCGGCGACGAGGAAGGCCGGGAACTCCCGCGCAAACTGTCAGGCGTCGAACGCGGCGCCACCTGGTGGCATCAGTCTGCCGCCGGCGGTGGCGTCATGCTCGACTACTGCTGCTACGGCTCACTCGTTGCTCGCTGGCTCGTCGGCGAACCCGCCACCGCCGCCATGGGAATGCGCGCCAATCTGAACAGCAAATGGGGCGATGCTGAGGACAACGCCGCCATGATCATACGCTTCCCCCAGGCTATGGCAATCTGTGAAGCCTCCTGGACGACCCTCGACCATGGTGTATCCCCCGGCCCGATCGTCTACGGGACGGAAGGCACATTGGTGGTCGATAAGGAGAAGCCCGGTGAGTTCCCCAAGGTTCGCATTGAGAGGGGCGCAGGTCTAACCGAGTTACACGACTGTGATCCCCTTCCCGCCGACCGCACCGACATCGCCCAGGAGTTTATCCACCGGCTGCAGACCGGCGATCCCTTGCACCAGACGCTGGATCTCGAATTCAACTTGGAAGTTATGGCTATACTGGACGCAGGCGTGCGCTCCGCCGCCACCGGTCAGCTCGAACAGGTCGACACTGACGCTTGGCAATTGGGCTAGGCGCCGAAACGGGAGGCAAGAGGGTGATGGACATCAAAACCGCTTTGTATACTCTCGGCGTGCGCGAAGAAACGCTGTCAGCCGGCGAAAAGAGGTCCCTCGATGAGGACGGTTTCTTGCCGCTTCCGGGTATTCTGACGCCCGCGCAGGTGCAAGCGCTTCGTAATCGTCTACAGGAGTTGGAAGACGAAGAAGGCGAGCACGCCGGCAAGGAGGTGCACCAGGAGGATGGCACCGACCGGCTCGCCAACCTCGCAAATAAAGATCCGCTGTTCGATCAAGTCTGGGCCAACCCGAAGGTCTTGGCCGCCATGGCCCATGTTCTCGATGGCGACCTGAAACTGTCTTCGCTCAACGCGCGCGCCGCCCTTCCTGGCCATGGTCTGCAGGCCCTGCACTGCGATGGCTCTCATAGCAGTGCGAACTTTGCGCCAGTATTGAAAGAAGGCCGCCGGCGCTACAATGTGTGCAATTCAATCTGGCTGCTGAGCGACTTCACGCCCGATAACGGCGCCACCCGCCTTGTTCCCGGCTCACACCTGTTTGGCGTGGATCCCGGCGAAGGCATGGAGGATCCCAAGGCGCCCCATCCTGACGAAATCCTTGTGCAGGGCGAAGCCGGTACGGTTTTCGTTTTCAACGCCTTTACCTGGCACGGGGGAACCGTCAACCGCTCGGACAGCCCTCGCCGTGCGCTCCACTGCTACTACTGCCGCCGCGGCCTCACCCCGCAAACCGACCAGCGCGGTCTGTTACGACCCGAGACTGCCGAACGCATCAGCGAAGCGCAACGCGTCGTGTTGGGAGTTTGAAACCGTCCGCCAACATGTGAAACGCCCCGCCGTCAGTTTGACTGAGTTTCTAAACCTGTCCTGCCTTGCAGCCCGTGCCGCAAGTGCCCCGGCACTGCCAGCACCTCCCTGCCGCCGAGCAGCACATACAGCCCGAAAAACGCCAGCCCGCCTCCGCTGGCACTGGCCAGAATAAAGAGCGCCGGCGGCATCCGCAACTGGTGAAGCAGCAGGACGACGCCGCACATCCCCAGGCTGCCCGCGGCTGCCCGCCACAACGCAGCCCGCAACATCACAACGTCTATGCTGCCGACCCGTAAATTGAGTACAAACATCGCCGCTGCCAGGACCGCCCCCGCAATCGAAGTGGCCCATGCCAGCCCGGCAATACCGAATGGTCCGACAAGAATTACGCTCAGTCCGGCATTCACCACCGCCCAACCCAGCGTAGCCCACATCGGCACCCGCGTGTTGTGCTGGGCGAAAAAAGTTAACGTGAGTACGTCGTAGGCAGCCTCGCCCAGCAGGCGCACCGAAAAGATAGCCATCAGCAAATAGACCAGCGCACTCGATTCCGGTCCGAACGCCCCCCGCTCAAATAGAAACGCCACCGCCGGCCTCCCCAACACGATTATGCCGACCGCAGCCGGAAGCAGCAGCAGCCACGTGGCCCGCAGTCCTTGCGAAACCGTCTCGCGCAGCTGTTGACCCCATCCCGTATTGTACTGTTCCGCCATGGTTGGAAAGATCACTTGCGAAATCGCCGCGCCGAACAGAGACTTTGGCATTGACAGCATCACCAGCATGGCGTAGTGGAACGCGGCGATACTGCCTGCCGGCAAGGCAGAAGCCAGGCGTATGAAGACCAGGTCCACCGCCTGAAAAGCCCCAAGCGTCACCACGCGCGGCCCCATCAAACGCACAACCTCCCGCACACCTGTAAGCCCCAGATCGATCTGCAGCCGCAGGCGCACTCTCTGCCGTGCCAGAGCCGGAACCTGCACCAGTACTGTCAGCGCCGCGCCCAGGACGCTGCCCCACGCCATACCGAGGACACCCCAAATCGGCACGAGCAGGACCATCCCCGCAATCTGACCCAGGTCGATCAGCACACGCCCCAGTGCCGGGGTCAGAAAGTGTTGGTGCGAATGTAGTACGCTGCCAAACACGCCGGAGACACTGATCAACACCGCCGCCAGCAGGAAGATCCGCATCATCTGTGTCGTGAGCTGTTGGGTCTCTGAAGGAAAATGGGGCGCAAGCACCACCCGCACAAGCCAAGGCGCCGTAACGATTGCCACGAGGCAGGCCGCACCCACTACAACCACGGTCAGCGTCAGCACTGTCCCGGCAAGCGACTCTGCTTCCCGGCGCCGTAACTGGGTCAAGTAGCTTGAATAAACGGGAATGAACGCCGCCGAGAGCGCGCCGGCGGCAAGCAGCGCCAGCAGAAGCTCGGGCAACTGATTGGCCGTCGCAAAGGCGTCAACCTCCGGCCCGGTCCCGAACAACCGCGTTGTCAAAAGCAGCTTTACAAAGCCGGTTATTTTGTCCAGACCGAATATGAAGAAGACGAGGAAAGAGGAGCGTACTAAGTGGGGCGTGCGCGACATCAGGAGTCTTGCCGGACCGCCGCCATTCAGCGGCTATCAACCGCAGGACGGGAGAGGACCGCTCACCGCGGCCCCCTCCCTCCCGGCCGGTTTCACCTACCTGAGCGTCCAGGTTCCATCGTTGAGCACACTCAGTGAATGGAGCGCGAAGTCGATCTCTGTCGCCTCGTTGCTATGCCCTTCCTTGCAAGAGGCCACGGAACTGCTCACGATCAGGTAGCCATTCTCATACTGCTGGAACACGGCGCAAAAGCCTCTCTCGTCAGCCGTCGCCCAGCCCAGATTGCTATATACGTCGTCATCGTTCTCCCACAAATATCCAAATCCTCGCACCGGGGCCTGCAGCCCAGCCGGGGGCGTGCCCCGGATTGTCGTATAGGTCTGATCGTTCCAGTCATCTGCAGCTCGTTCCCAGTCCTCGCCGTTCGCAAATACAAACACGGCATCGTCGTTCTCCCGCCAGATCATATGGCCTGTCTGGAACGGTTGCCATGAAGACCACAATATCCCGCCGGCGGACTGGGGACACCCAAACTCATCATGAGTCCAAAGATGGTCCAGATCCCCGTGAACCGTGAATTCACAGGCAATCTCCCAACTGCCCGTATCCAGCGCCTCAATCGTGCTCGATCCCACTAGAGTTTCTGACACCAGATTAACAGCCCCATCGAAACAGGAATCCACCGGGTCGCCGCTGAGCAATGTGCCATCCTCAAACGCCTGGATCAGCGTACAGGCGCCCTTTTCGTTGTCAGTTGCCCATCCCAGGTCCGCGAAAACGTCGTCATTTGTCGCCCACAGATATCCGAATCCGCGCACTGGTGTGTGCATGTCTGCAGGCTGAGTCCCCCGGGTCGGCGTGTACACCTGGCTGTCCCAGTCATCCGAGAATCGAGTCCACTCGGCCTCGTCTGTGAATACGAACACCGCATCGTCGTCCTGCCGCCACAGCATATAGCCCTTCTCGAACGGCTGCCAGGCCGTCCACAGAGTCTCTCCCGACTTGACAGGGCAACCGACGTCGGCCTGATTCCAATAGGGCCGCAGTCTCTCATGTGTCTGTGTTTCGCAGACCAGTGTCCAGTCGCCACCGTTTAAGGCCTGGAGCGCGTTCTTGGCAAAAACTGTCTCGGAAGCAAAGTTATGAGAGTTCTCGTGGCACGTTTCGACCGTATCGCCGATGAGCAAAATGCCTTTCGCGAACTGCTGAACCCTTGCGCAAAAGCCTTTCTCATCAGCCGTGGCCCAACCCAGGTCGCCGAACACGTCGTCATTCGTTTCCCACAGATAACCGAATCCCCGCACCGGGGATTTCAGACCCGTCGGCGCCGTGCCCCGGTTGTTGCTGAGCGACTGGTCGTTCCAGTCGTCGTCGTAGCGGGCCCAATTCCCATCGTCCGCATAGACATACACTGCGTCATCATTCTGCCGCCAGATCATGTTGCCCTTCTCGAACGGCTGCCAGGCAGCCCAAACGGTAGAAGCCTCCGCACTCGCACAACCTAGCGCAGAGTGTGTCCAGAGTGAGCTCAGGCTGGTGTGGGGCGGAATGCTGCAGCTGGGCGTTTCCACTACCTGCTTCTCCCATGAAATCGAAATCGACGCCTCGCCGCTGGCCTCGAAGTACTCAACCTTTACCGTATGACTTCCTCCCGTGACCTCAGTGTCCCGTACCGTTGTTGTTGCCGGATGAACGTTCCAGTCCTCCAACACAAGCGTATTGTCCAGGTAGACGCGCACGCCGTCGTCGGCCACGGCGGTGAACCGGTAAGTGCCCGTCTCGAAAGTCACGCTTGCCGTCCAGGACACGCTGAAACTGTCGTTGTTGATGCTCGTATCCGGGCTGCCGGACCCCCAGTCGAAGTTGATGACAGTATCCTGTCTGGTCAGAACCGGGTCACCGCTGAGGTCCTGACCGTTGTAGTAACTGCCAGTCCAACTGGCGGAAGTGCCGGACCGCTGTGTCGGGGCCGGTGCTGCCGGCGCCACTGGAGAAGCCGCACTGATTGCGTGTGGTATACATAGCACCTGGCCAATCAATACCTGATCGGTAACGGAAAGATGGTTGACCTGCGCAAGGGCCGTGAGCGAGACCCCCTTGTTTACCGATAGGCCGGTAAGCGTTTCTCCGGCTGCAACCGTGTGATAGCTCGCGCAGTCCGATTCATGCCCCCCATGCTCGATGGTTTCGGACGTGCCCGCAGCAGCGTTTTGAGAAAGCAAAGACAAAAGCAAGGCCGCCGCGACGAGCAAGCCTTGCCAACCTCGAATCCTGTGGAATGGACGTAGTTCTGAATACATGAGTCAGTCCTGTAAAAATATGAGCTGGAGGAATCCATCGCCAACCTGACTGTCTTAATAGCAACGACTAAGCCATAGCCATTCCGCGATCAACACAGGGGCAGGAGAAGAGATCTCTCTGACAACTGGCCACTAACCACTGACCACTGCAGTTATGGGCGGTCGGGCCTATTCGG
>VXOE01000308.1 GCA_009840225.1 Caldilineaceae bacterium SB0662_bin_25
ACCCCCCACCCCACCCCGCGTCTTGGCAGATTCCCAGTATGTGCCAGCGCAGGCATGGTAGGAGAGTCAACGCCCAATCAGGCCCAACCGGCACCGCTATGGCCATCAAGAACTTGCTACAGAAATACTGACGGTACATTCCCCCCAGGCAGACCTCACACAGAACATACACAGAACATGGCTTAGTAGTTTCGCTCGAAGTAAGAAGGGTGAAAAAAGACAGGCCTACTTGCATAGAGCCTGCCTGTGTTAAGTGAGGATTGGAACGAACCGACCAGTGGGAATGCCGCGACAAGCCAGAGCAGCCGCAACGACTTGTCTAAAAAGCCTGTTCCGCACTGTCACTCCTGGCAAGATACCGGCCTACGGGAAAAAGTAGCAAAGGAACGGATATGTCGATAAATATCCACAGCCATTGGAGACTCATCTCCGGTTCGATCAGACGGGAACCGATCCAGTTCCACAGCAGGGCGTGAATAAGGATGATCCCCCCATACAGCGTTAAATTTGCCTCGAAGTACTCCCTGGTTAGGCCTCTTTCATCGGCCTTGTCGACTTCCAGTTTTCTCCTGAACCCAACGTAAATGGTTATGAGTGTGCCCGCAGCGACAAATGGATCGAAGATTGTCCAGACCAGCGCGCCGAATCCCTCGGACATCGGGTCGTACAGCTGAATGGCAACAAACTGGATCCAGAACACCACGGCGAAAACCTGCATGGCGATTCCCAAAAGTCTCTTCACGACGAAATCCCTCCTGTATCACGGACTCTCTGCCGCGTGTCCGTTTCGCATTCTCGTTTCCCCTCTGGTTCTCGCCGTCTCGTCGCAGTCATCTCCAACCTGAGAGAGCAGAAGCCCCTTCTTTCTGCTTTCACAACGCTGCCGTCCTGGTGAGACGCCTGCCAGCCGAGAACAAGAGAAGCGGGAGCGTGAGGTCGATTAGAATCCACAACCACTGAAAGCTCACTAATGGGTACGCCCACCGCGATCCGATCCAGTTCCACAGGAGCGCGGCAAGTAATGCCACACTCCCGTAAAGTGCGATGTTCGCTTCGATGTATTCCCTGGACAGACCTTCCCCTGCCAGACTGTCTATCTCTGTCTTTCGGCGGAAAGCGACCCAAATGGTGATGAGTATAGCTAGAACCATCAACGGGTCGAGTACAGACCAAATCTGAAATCCAACGCCTTCCTGAGCAGGGTCGTAGAATAGGATGGCCAGGAATTGGACCCAGACCACAACGGCCAAAACCTTTAGGAAATTACCCATAATCTTATTCACGACAGAGTTTCTCCTTTTCCAATCTCTAAACGCCGTAACCACCTCTGGCACTGCTCCAACGTTTCGTCACCTGACTCTTAGCATACATTTCTAGACGGATCCGAGTCAAGAACACATCTGCTGCCTGCGCCATCCTGACAACAACAGCCTTCACAGAAATAACGCAGCTCCGTTCACGGGCCGAAGCCAGGCCGTGAGCCGCTAAACGCGACGCGCTATGTCCCGCAGGAGTCTCTGCAAGGGTCTTCAAATCGCGAGTCTTTGTAAAGCGCGTCTGCCAGGCGCGCCTCTCCATGGGAATACCAACATTCCCATTGGAAAATTTGGGGGACCAAGAATCAGGTAGAGCAGTCTATGTGAGGCGGGGGTTGCCTTTGCACCTGGGGGACAATCGGGCAGGGGAACGGAAAAAAGATGGTCAGGCTGTCAGGCGTTGGGACATTCCTTGGAAACGAGTCCTGATATGCCAGCCACTGTCGTTCGCGGCGTCGAGACGCTGGCCCCCGTCCGCTGGCAGAAGACCGGCGAAAGCGTCTGGTTAAACCAAATGGAACTGCCAAATTGCGCAGAGCCAAAGGTCGGAACTGAGATATGTCCAGCCTTCACTACTCCAGAGTAACGATACCTTGAGGCGTCTCTAGCCTTGCCCGCATCTCCGGTGCATCGCCGGCGGACACCAGAATATCGATGTGAAGCGCCGACAACATCGGTTGCACCTCGGCGGGCCGGGGATGGAACAGTGAGAGTTCAAGTAAACGCACACCCTGAGCTGAAGTAGCAGATGGGTGCGGAGTTTCCTCTCCCCACTCGATCAGAAACGGTACAATCCCATCGCCCGGCGGCGGCCACCCTTCCTGGGTCTCCGGTCGTTTGGTCGTACGCCAGCTCAACCGCGCACCGTCCGGTCGAACCCGCCCCCCCTCTACCACCACGCCTGGATCATAACCCGCAGCCTGCGAAGCGCTCGCTACCTCTTCCAATGAAGGCGCCAGAACAGCCCACGTCACCAATCTGGGAATCTTAAGCCAGTCCAATCCGAAGGCCAACGGCTGCTCCCCCTGCTGGTGTGACTGCTCCGGGTCCGGCGCAATGATCTCCAAATAACAGGAGCCGCTCAAGGCCAGCAGCGCATTGTGGGTCCCGCTGGGATGTTTGCCTCCGGCAGAAGGCCGTACACCGAATCGCTTAGCCAGGTCTTCTACTGCTTCTTCAAGATCTGGCGCGGCGTATACGAGATGATCGGGTGAGAGAGCCATAATTGTTTGTTGAACTGCCTCCTGGTATCCTGTCCGCCCACCGTATTGTATAATGCACGGGATTGCCACCCGCAAAGGTGAACCGGTAATTCCCAATCCTGGGGCAATGTGCGCTGCATTTTAGCTTACCCAAAGAATCGGCCAAAATGGCCAAATCGTTTAACAGGAGAAATGATGAGCGCTGTACCGCAGAAACCAAGCGAAATCGATATCTTTCTCTTTGATCTGCGAGGATATCTTCTGGTCAAGAACGCCCTCACCGAACAAGAGATCTCCGACTGCAATGCCGATATCGACGCCGTCCTGCCTTTAGAAGTAGGACAGTGGGCGGGCTACGTCCACGGCCATCAGTACGGTAGCGCCGACGGCCTCAACCTGCAGCAGATCTATGAAGCCGGTCCCGGATTCGAGAACCTGATCGATCATCCCTCCTGGATCGAAAAGGTCAAGTACTTTGTGGGAGGGGAAGGCTCGTTCGACTTTCACCACGGGCCTCTCTTTATCGATGAAAACTTTGCCAACCTGCGCGGACCGGGCGAGGCCATCGGAATCCACTCAGGGGGACATCACATCAGCAAGCGCAACCAGTTCAGGTTTCACAACGGACACTTCATGAACGGCCAGGTGAATGTTCTCGTTGCCCTCACCGACATCGGCCCAGGCGACGGCGGTACAATGGTCATCCCCGGCAGCCACAAGTCCAACTTTCCACCGCCCGAATACGACGCCCATAGCATCGGGCTCGGCGGCTCTGCCGACGCCATCATCGGTGCAGAGGAAATCTACATGGACGCCGGCGACGCGCTCTTATTCGTGGATACGATCTGCCATGGCTCCGCCCGCCGCTCGGTCCAGGGCGACCGCCGCGTCGTCGTCTACCGTTACGGCCCTTCATGGGGCATCTTCAGATTCGGCTACCGGCCATCTCCAGCGCTACTCGGACGGCTTACGCCCGCGCGCCGCGAGATCGTCTGGCCCCACGAAGTGATGGAGCGAACGCCGCAGAAGTAGCCGCTCCGGTTCACCTCATACGCGCAGGGACCTGCCACATATCAAGATTGTCTCCCAGGTATTCCTTTACATGCTCGGTCGACGCTGACAGCTGATTCAAAACCTCCTCATCCAGTGTCAGTTCAAGCGACGGTAGGTTTCGGCGAACTTCCTCGGCGTTGCGCGCACCAACCAGCAAGGACGTCACCCCTGCCTGCTGCCGCGCCCAGGCCAGACAGACAGCCGCCATCGGTTCCCCCATGCCGTCGGCGATCTTGCGGGTTTCCGCCACAGCCTCGAACAGCCCCTCCTCGAGGCCGGGCTCACCGTGCTGCGAAAATTTCCGCTCACTCGAATAGTGGCGCGTCCGCGCCAGTCCTTCGGGCACTTCATCTGCACTCGCATAACGGCCAGTAAGAACGCCCTGCGCAAGCGGACTATAGCAGATGACGCCAATTCCGTTATCGCGGCACAGTGGCAGCACTGCCCTCTCGATCACGCGCCACACGAGATTGTACGGCATCTGGTCCGATACACATCTGCCTGTTGCGATCATTTCGGTCAGATCCTGTTGGGCAAAATTGCACACACCGTATGACCTGATCTTTCCCGCATCCTGTAGCGCGTCGAGCGCACCGACCGTTTCGGCAAGTGGCACCTCCCAATTCGGCCAGTGAATCTGATATAGATCTATATAGTCTGTCTGAAGTGCCCCCAGGCTGCGTTCACACGCCTCGTTCACCGCCTGCGCCGCCAGATTAACCGCGCTCACCTTTGTCGCAATGACCGCCTCATTCCGCCTTCCCTTTAGCCCGCGCCCCAGCACCTCCTCTGACCGGTAGTATCCCTCTGCAGTGTCGAAGAAATTTATGCCAGAGTCCAGGGCGGCATGTACCGCCGCGATAGAATCGTCATCCTCCTGCTTGCCCCAGAACTCGCCGCCCGAAAACGGCCAGCACCCCAACGCTATCGGCGACACCTGAATGTCATCCCGTCTACCCAAAGCTCTGTACTCCATCGAAATTTACCTCCCTTCCATAGATTTATGCTGGGGTTACGCTACCGTAAGGCCGTGGCTTTTGCAAGGTGACATTTCGTGGTAATCTCTAGGACAAATCCACCTTATCAAACTTGGATATATCGGCCATACCAGACAATGCAAAGCATCCGCAGCCAGATCTTCAAAATCTATTTTCGCGCTCGCAACAGCCGCCTCCCTCTCGACCGCCCTATCCCTGACCAGCGTCAAACCATGGACCGTCGCGGGCAACAGCTTCTCCCTATGGCGGACGGGATGTTGGCATCACCCGTCGACGCATTCGGCGTGCCCTCCGAATGGATCGATCTACACAATACGCAGTCCGACAGAGCCTTCCTCTATCTGCATGGAGGCGGCTACTCCCTCGGCTCCTGCCAGTCCCATCGCGGCTTCGTCTCACATATCGCCAAGGCTTGTCGTTGCCGCACGCTATTGCCGGAATACCGCCTCGCACCGGAGTACGTTTTCCCCGCGGGCCTGCTGGACGCACGCGCCGCCTACAGGTTCCTGTTGGCACAGGGATACTCGCATGATCGCATTGTAGTCGGAGGAGAATCGTCCGGCGGTGGACTCACGTTGGCGCTTCTACAGACCCTGCGGGATGAAGGGCTGCCGATGCCGGCCGGCGCCGTTCTCCTTTCTCCCTGGACCGACCTGTTGGGCACCGGACACAGCGTACACTCTCTTGCCCGAAGAGATCCATGGCTGCGTCCTGCCGGAATTCCGATTCTGGCAAATAGGTACCGAGGAAGTACGCCCACTGATCATCCACTTGTTTCGCCCCTATATGCTGACCTGAAGGGACTCCCGCCTCTCCTGATTCACGCCGGAAACGATGAAATCCTGCGCGACGATTCTACACGACTGGAGGCCAGGGCAAGAGCAGCCGGTGTTGAAGTGACCGCCAAGATCTGGATGGGTATGTGGCACGCCTTCCACGCATTCTATCCTTGGGCGCCGGAAGCAGAGCAGGCGCACAGTGAGATTGGAGAATGGGTCGCAAAGACAATTGAAACTGAATCGCAGTCTAACTTAGAAAGAGCAAATGATTCGATCAGCCGACGTTCGAACCGACTCCGAAGTGCGCAGCTGGGAAGCGCGCCTCAATCGCGAGCGCCCGCAACGGAGGGAAGTAGCCGCCTGGATTACCAGCCAGATCAGCGCCGCCTCAGCCGGCTCGCCGCGGGTCGTTGAACTGGCCTGCGGAGCCGGCTTTCTGGCCGAAGTCCTCAAAGGGCAGCTGTCAGGCCTTCGCTACTGCGGCTTCGATCTCTCGCCTCACCTGCTCGAATACGCACGTCGCCGGCTCGACGGATCTCCAGGAGAAGAGGGCTACGCCGCGACGATGCACTTTCTCCGCGCCGACCTGGTCAGCGACAACTGGACCGCACAACTGGTTGAATTGGGCTGGGCCGGAAAAGTCGACGCCGTCGTATCAATCCAGGCCCTACATGACCTCGGCGATCTTGCGCAACAGAAACTGGTCTTGGAACAGGCGCGCAGTCTCCTGCGCGAAGGCGGACTCTTGGCATACGGCGACCTGCTCTTGGACGCCGAGAATCCACATCCCAGCCGCTACAGCCTCGAAGAGCACGAAGAAATGCTTCACTCGTGCGGTTTTTCAGTTCCAGGCACTTCCCTAACCGACGGGGACCGCCACGACTCCGGTTCCCGCGGTTTCGCCGCCGCCCGCTACGGCGAATTCGGCGCCTTTGCTTGCTGCAAATGAGTCCTGTAACCGCTCCATCCCGCGATAGCCAGCCTAACAAAGCCGCCGGTCTGCCGCCCGGCACCCTGATTCCCTACTATGGTCGCGGCGAACATCTAAAGGCAAAACACGTCGGAACGCGCATGGTATCCGGCAGGACGCTGGAGTCCTGGGCCCTCGGACTCGTCCCCACTGAGGCCAGCGCGACCATCTTGGACGCCGGATGTGGCTGGGGCAGATTCACTTGGCCGCTCATCGAAGAGTTCGGCGTGGCTTCGACCAAAATAACCTGTGCCGATAGTTCACTGGGAATGCTGGAATCCGCTGCGGCCGAAGCGAAACGGCGGCGGCACCGTCCCAGCTTCGTTACTGCCGATATTCAGGCCCTTCCCTTTCCCTCCGGCCGTTTCACAGGCGTGATGGCCAATCACGTTCTCTACCACCTACCCGACATTTCTGACGGCGTACGCGAATTGGCACGCGTCGTGAACGAGAATGGCTGGCTCCTGGCAACAACCAATAGCGACGACATCAGCGTACCCGTACTTGAGTTCCACTATGCCGCCCTCGACGAACTCGGTATCGCCTACGAAACCGAGGCCCGGTCTCCCTTTTCCATGGAGAACGGAGGCAAAATTCTTGGCGAAGGTTTCGCAGACGTTGATCAGGTCTACTTTGAGGATGAAGTACGCTACGCCACCGCGGAAGATTTCCTGACGAGCTACAAAACAATAGGCCGCTACCGCAACCTGCTCGCACGGGGGGATATCGAGCCCGACAAAAAACAGCAACTGCCGGTCCTGGTCCATCGGCAGGCCGAACAGGTTTTTCGCAACCAGGGAGAACTGCGCTCACCGGTTCGCATGGGTGCATTTGTCTGCAGAGGGCCGAAACGGTGAGAAAATGGGCCGACTGCCCGGTCTGTTCCAAAGAACGGGGAAGCCTCCCAAAGGTGGCAGCCCAATAGCTGGAGAATCCTAGATGACAACGCTCAATCCGGAAAGTGATGTAGCAAAACTGATGGCGAAGCCTTCGAAGGCCGGTACAGTGGAATGGATAGGTCTGCGTGCCGAGCGCCGCGGTCCCCTGCAATCCGTGGCTGAGGCCGAAGCCGTACCTGGCACCGGGCTTGAAGGCGACCATTTCCACGGCCAGGGTAGCGGCGTCCGCCAGGTCACATTGATCCAGGGGGAGCACCTCGACGCCGTAGAGGCGTTCCTTCAAAGACCCTCTGCCGACCCCGCGCTGGCACGGCGCAATATCGTCGTCCGCGGCATCAACCTGTTCAGCCTGCAGGATCGCAGATTCAGAATTGGCGATGCAGTTCTGGAGCATTCTGGACCTTGCCACCCTTGCAGCCGCATGGAGGAAAACTTCGGACCGGGCGGCTACGGCGCCATGCGAGGCCACGGAGGCATCACCGCCCGGGTCATTGAGGGCGGCACAATCCGTGTCGGCGACGAAGTCAACAAGCTCCTTCTGGGCGAGGAGTTGGAGGAAAGTGCTTAACTGGAGGTTGGAACAATAGGGGAAAACACCGCTCGCAGACTGTCGGCCTCGTCCTTCGGGTTCTGATAGGTTCTCGCAGTCTCAAGACTGTTTTCCGTGATTCCCGAGTACATGCCAGGCTGGGCCGCCAGCTCTCGCAGAACAGCTTCAAGCTTTCGGCCGAGGGCAGGTACATTGCCATTTTCGACGAGAATGCAGTTTTGTCCCGGCCCTTCAGGCCTCATGAATGCGCCGCCGCCGATTCCGCTGAAGCCGACCACCAGGCAGCCGCATGCCATCGCTTCCAGGACCGAACTGTTCATGCCCTCCTGCATATTTGTCGTGACGTATACCGTTGCTTCCCGCAGATGCCGGGCGTACTCGTCTTCGCTCAACTCTCGCAGAGGCATCCACTCGAAACCGGTGAAAGGTGCCCCCTTCGCCTGCAAGACCTGTTGTAGCCAGGCAGCCGAGCGATCTTTACGAGTGAGGTAGCAAATCTTGGGCCGCTTCGTCGCTTGCTTGTAGTAGTAGCGCTCTGGCGTAACGAATTCACTGATCAGTGTCGCCTCGAGCCCCATGCACCAGCGAAGGTATTCCTGTATCACCGGCGACTTGGTCATGACTCGGCGAATCCCGAAACTGGCCCACGTCTGCCCCGCCGGCAGATTCCAGTAAGTCGGCGACCAGCTCAGAGCGATGACGACTCGCTCACCCGAAAATCTGGCCGTCTGTTGCATGACCTGGTGCATGACTTCGGGAATGACCAGCACGTCCTCCGGCGTAAAGCTTGGACGCTCAGACAACCAGAGTGTCGGCGCCTCGTAGCCATGCCAGGTCGCCCGAAACGGGTGCTTCTGGTGGACGATCCAGGCATCAAAGCCCATCTCCACCAGCCTCGTTACATGGCGGTATAGCGTCTTGATGCCTCCTGACGGCTGAGGGAAGTCAGGACTGAAATAAATGATGCGTGCCATCGATAGAGTTGCCTTAGCGTAACCCTTATAAACAGAGCGGCCGCCGGTCCAACAGCGGACGGCTGCAAGATCGAAAAGGAGGTCCCAGTGCCCTATCAGATATTAACCGACTCTGAGTTGCCCCCGGAAATGGCGGAAATGGTGGCGGACACGTGCGACGTGTACATCTGGGACCTAACTGAGGATGACCCAAACCTGCCCATCATTGAAGGATTCATCGTCTACGGCCATCCAATCGTGCCCGGCTCTCTGATGGACAAGATGCCCAACCTCCGCTGCCTCAGCAACTTCGGTGTCGGCGTAGACCACATCGTCCTCAAGGACGCGCAGGCACGCGGCCTGCCGGTGGGCTACACGCCCGGCTTCGTCGACGGCGCCACCGCCGACATGGCCTTCACGCTCCTCATGGCTCTCGCCCGCAATCTCGTACCCGGCTGGCTCCACGCCCGCGGCCCCGACTACCTCGTATACGACGGCAACATCCTCCACGGACATGAGATCTACGGCTCCACTCTGGGAATCATCGGCATGGGGAGGGTGGGGCGGGTCGTCGCCCGCCGCGCCAGCGGATTCGATATGAAGGTCCTCTACCACAACCGCAGTCACAGCCCTTATGCCGAAGAGCTCAACGCCTCCTACCGATCGCTGGATGGGCTGCTGGAAGAGTCCGACTTTGTCGTCCTTACCGTGCCCATGTCACCCGAAACGCGCCATCTGATCAGCACGGCCCAACTTGCCCGCATGAAAAAGACCGCCTATCTCATCAATGTGGCCCGCGGCGGCGTAGTAGACCACGAAGCCCTGCTTGATGCCCTGCAGCGAAACCTGATCGCCGGCGCCGCCATGGACGTAACCGAGCCGGAGCCCCTCCCGCGCGGTCATCCTCTCTTGCACCTCGAAAACTGTCTCATACTCCCACATCTGGGCAGCGCTACCTTCCAGACCCGCTACCAGATGTCCCGCCGCACGGTGGACAATCTACTGGCCGGTCTTCGCGGCGAGGAAATGCTAAGCCGCGTCGTCTGATCGGCCGCCTGCCCGCACGGGTTCCCGCCGCGATGCTCCTACTCCGAGCCCTCGGGCGGAAGCAGTAGTTCGGGCGGCGCGTCCGCGGGCGCGCTGAGTGTCAACAGAAATGCAATCAGCGCCGCGCTCTGCTCCTCTGTAAACGCAAGCGGCACCAGGTCCGAATGGCCCGGGAACGCCGGCGGCGCGTGATTGTAATGGCGAATCACGGCGTCCAGGTCGGCAAATGTGCCGTTGTGCATGTAAGGAGCCGTTTCGGCCACGTTGCGCAGGCCGGGCACCTTAAACGCGCCGATCAGCTCCTCACCTTCGATCTTGATGAAGCGCAGCTCCACGCACGCCTCCTCATCCGCGTCACTGTACTTGCCCAGACAGTTGAAAACGTCCTCGACCACCTGCAAAGTCCCCAGTGATCTGCCCTGATCGAACTTGCTTCCCTCCGGCAAAGGTAGGCCGACATTGTGAAACGATCCATTGGTAAACAGCGGACCATTGTGACAGTCGGTACACTGACCATCACCAAAAAAGAGCCTCAACCCCTCTGCTTCCTGCGGACTGAAGAGCTCCGACATCCGCGTCCCGTCGTTGGCGAGCGCAGCCGCGGCATAGTCGTCAAAACGGCTGCGGCCGGGCAGTATCCTGCGGGAGTAGGCTGCGATGCTCTTCCCGATGTTGGCGAAAACGCGATTGATCGCGCCGCGATCCGCCTCGCTCATTGCCACCCAGGCTGCTAGCGCTGTCTCGTCCTCCACGGGGGCGGCCTCGGCGGGAAAACGCAACGTGTCGCTGAGATCGGGCGCCGGCCCGAACACAGCCTCGTACTCGCTTGAATATCTGCTCAGCACATACCTTGCGTGCGCAGTCCGCGTACCACCGTGCTCGATCGCCGCCTCCTGTGGAGCCAGCGCCTGCGCCCACTGGCTGTCCTTGCGCCCATCCCAGTAGAACCAGTCGCTGTACGCGATGCCGACGATGGTCGGCGTATGCCGCGGCGTATCGACATCGCGCACGTTTGCCAACACCTTCCCGTCGGTGAAGTACCTGTCCGGCTGATGGCAGGTCGAACAGGCGACCGATCCGTCAGGGCTGAGGCCGCTGTCGAAGAAGAGTGCATGGCCGAGAGCAACCGCATCGGGACTGTCCCCGACCGCGTTCGAAGGGTCTGGAGGCAAGGGGGGCAGCCGATCGATGCTGAGTGAGGCGATGAGCCCGCGTTCAGCATCGGTCCAACTGTGAGCCGAAGCGCCGCCCGGCCGCGTTGCCGCTCCGCCTCTTCCTGCTGACCCGGTGAAGACTTCGCGAATGGTGGCCCCGACTGCTCCACCGCCAACCAGGCCGGTAGAGATCAGGGCCACCGCAATGAGAAGTATAAGAGCCAGCGCAGCACCGGCAACGAGAAGGCGGCGCACGCTCTATTTCAGTTCGAACTCAAAAGTAACCGTATCGCTCTGACCGCCGGAGCTGATCGCGAGCGTCAATACCCACACGCCCCCCATGTTGAACCGCATCCCTTCCAGCAGATACTCTCCCTCTCCGAGGTTCTCCGTTACCCGCGGCGCCGTCGGAAAGCCGTGGTCATGTTCAGGCATTCCGCCTTCAACTGCGATCTCGGCATCGGTCACTGGGCTGCCGTCCGCGGTTTCGACGTGCAACGTCCAGGCATGGGTCTCATTTATGACGACGGGGTCCAGTTGACTTACGGCGCTGACCCTGAATAGGCCGTTCTCGGTGTCCTGTGCCTCAAGCGAATCGGCCGCCATCGAACCGCCCGACATGTCCATAGCCATGCCGTCATCCATCGCCATGCCTTCTCCGCCACCCTCACGTGCCGCAATTTGGTTGCACGCGCTGAGCGCCAACGCCATCACCACGAGCCAAACAACCCCCCAGTTTCTCATTTCACTCAAGTTCCTTGCTTTCGTAGCATCTCTCTCTCTGCCGTTCTCACTTACTCTCGCTCCAGTGAAACTGTCCCAACGAAACGTATGTCGTCAGAAACGACCGCGCAATTATCCCGCACTTTAGCACGCCGCACTCTGCCCGGCTGTTTTCGTGATTACATTTCTACTCTTGTGAAGCATTCTGGAGGTGTGTGGCCTGAAAAGGTCGGAGATAGCAGATAGCGGATGAAGACTCGACGCCCCGCCAGGAAGAGGGCCTGTTGACATTTCAGCCAGCTACCCCTACCGTAGGGGCACCCCTCGTGGGTGCCCAAACCCGCACCGCCAAAAGGGCCCATTGCACCGAAAGGCCCCGTATGGGCACCCCTTGTGGGTGCCCTGGCACTTACCCCTTCTCCTCGCCCTTCGCGTGACTTCGCGGTTCTAAAGTAAGTTGAACTCCGCGGCCCCCAGTAGCCCTCCGCGGACAAAAAGGTGTTCTTCGCGACCCTTCGCGTCTCTTCGCGGATCAATCGATTCTGTTTCTCACAATCCCAAAATATCAACGGAGCCTAACTGGTCAGATGCAACAGCCTCGGCCTGTGTACCGGGATGTGACTCAGGTTGAGAATCCAATCAAGGTGGAAAGTGGGCTCTGCCTGCCGCTTCCCCCAGATCTCTCACACGCCAAACTCGCGCCACCGCGCCGCCAAACTGTCCAGCTTCTGCCGAAAACCCGGCTGCTCGATCACCTCGCGGTTCACAGGAAACGCCGGCAACTCGCCCCGGAACACCGCCAACAGGCTTTCGCAGGCTATCGTGCCGTTCATCTCATAGAGGTCATCGGTCCACGCCAGCGCATGCGGCGACAGGATCACATTCTCCATCCCAATCAGCGGATGGTCCAGAGGCAACGGCTCCGGTTCGACCACGTCCAGTCCTGCACCCGCAATCGTCCCTGCTTGCAGCGCGGCCACCAAATCCTCCTGGTTGACGATCGGGCCGCGAGCCGTATTGATGAAATAAGCGCTCGGCTTCATCATCTCGAACAGACGGCCGTTTATAAATCCCCGCGTCTCCTCCGTCAAGGGACAGTTGGTAATCACGAAATCGGATTCCCTGAAAATGGTCTCCAGGCTCACGAGTTCCACGTTCAACGCATCCGCCCGTTGCGGGTCCAGGTAGGGATCGTGGGCAAGGCGTCGTCCCAGGTCAAAGGGACCGAGAAGCCGGAACATCTCGCCACCGATATTGCCCATCCCGACCGAGCCTACCGTCTTGCCGCTAAGTCCGAGCCCGGAAGTCTGCGCCTTAAGATCCCATCTGCCGGTCCGCACCAATTTATCCTTCGCCCACAGCTTCTTGGCCAGGGCCAGGATCAGCGTCAGGATCGCCTCCGCCACCGGCTTCCGAACCGCGTCCACCGCAATAGCCAGCAAAATGTCATTCGCCGTCATTGCCTCCGTGTCGACGAGGTCATAGCCAACCCCCCAGCGCGCAAGACAGGCAAGCTCCCCGTTCCCTGCAACCGTTGAAGCGTCGTAAGGGCTTCCCAGCGCAATGATGCCTTCAAAGCCGGCGATGGCCTCGGCCGCCACCGGCTCGCCCCCGCCCGCGTCATAGAATGCCCACTCAACATGGGGAAGAGGATCGATCAGCCTCTCCAGGACCGGTTCGATCGTGCCGGGCGCGGCCGTCTTGAAGCCCGATGATACACCAATGCGGAAGGACCTAGGCATGGGCTTGTTCCTTTTAGTGAGGTTCAACTGCTGAGGTCTGATTCAGTAGTGCGCGGCTCCGCACGACCGGATCGCACGGCGCGTTCGCGGCCGGTCACTTCCATTTCTTGGCTACTCCCCTTCCTCAAAGAGGGATGGGCGCGAGTTGAAGTAGGGCTTTTCGAACAAAATCTTCTGGCGCTCCGTCAACGCAACCGTCTGCGGCGCCTGTACATACTTCGCACTCCACGACTGCTGACCCGGGCTGTACTTGTAGAGCAGAGAACGTCTGTGGAACTCCGCAGCCCACTCTACCGTGCCGTGTGTCAGCGCCTCGGTGAAGATGACCACCGAACCCGCCGGCGCCTCCGGGACGACCACCGCCTCATGCGCGTCGTGCGCAACCCGGATGCCGTCGGGGCAAGGAAAGTTGGCCTTATGACTGCCCGGAACACCACAGAATCCGCCCAATCCCGGCCCGGATGCCGATAAATTCCAGGAAACCACCGTCAGACCGTTAAACATCTGGCCGTTATTGTAGTGGTAGAATTCCGGTGGGTCGTAAGGCGTCGCTCCACCGTGCAGGCGTAGTCGTTCTGTGCCCGCACGCATGTAGATGCCGTAGTAATGGTCCAGTCGAAAGCCGTCGCCTAGAATCGTCTTCAGATAAGGCATGATGCGCTCATGGTCCAGCAGAGTACAAAAAGCCTCGTCCCACTCCAGGAAGCCGCCAAACCTGGCGCCCATCGTGTCCAGCTCCGGCCCCGGCAGTCCCTGGCTGTCTATCAACGCGTTCAGCTCATCTACTTCCCCGGCAGACAGCACGTTCTCAACCACAAGATAGCCTCGCACATCGAATAGATACCGCTCTACCTCGTCCATCCGACCCCCCTTCCTTTGCCCAAACGGCAGCGCCGGCTCCCCGACCTGTTCTTAGTATTCCGCACCCTACTCTACAAGATTGGCCTCAATATACTCCCAGTTGATGTCCTGGCCCAGACCTGGCAGCTGCGAAATATGGACGAATCCCTCCTCGTCCATCGGGTCGTCCAGGCAGTTGAGCCAGGGTGCCGGCTGCTCGTAGTCGATGAACGGATGCAGCAGGCCGCGCTCGTAGTACTGGCCGGGAATGCCCATCGCGCACAGGGCGTGAAAATTGCCCGGCCCGCCGCCGTGCACCTCCATCCTCATCCCGAACGACTCGGCCAGATGCGCCACCTTCATCAGCGGCGTCAACCCGCCCAGGTCGCCGACGCCCCCGCGCACCAGGTCGCATGCCCCAGCCTTGATCCACTCGGCCCGCGTGTACATCTTGCCCTCGGCCGTCTCCGGACCGCAGATCGGCAGCGACGTCTGTTCGCATAGCCACACGTAGGACGACATGCTGTGCTCGTCCATCGGCTCTTCCATCCAATAGTAGTCCAGCTTCTCCAGTCCCTTCGCCAGGTAGAGCGCCTCCAGCCGCGAATAATAGTGATACGGGTCCAGCATCAGGTGCGCATCCGGCCCGTAGACCTCCCGCACCGCCGCGCACGCCGCGATGTCCCGCTTGACGTCCGGCGCCCCCTCATACGGCGGCTGCCACGTGTGCAGCTTGAAGGCAGGGTACCCGCGCTCGATGCACCATTCGGCGAAGTTCGCGTAGTCCTCCGGCGTGCCCAGTCCCCCTTCGATGTCGTCACCGCACATCGTGCTCGCATAGGCCGGCACCTTGTCGCGCGTCGCCCCCAGCAGCTTGTGCACCGGCAGATTCAGCGCCCGGCCCGCCAGGTCCCACAGAGCCAGGTCCACCGCATTCAGAAGCCTGTCCGACATCGTAGCCATATTCAGGCGCTGCCGTTCCTTGAGATTGTGCCAGATGCGCTCGCGATAAAACGGGTCCTCACCGGTGATGTACGGTTTCACAAGGCTGCTGATCAGCGCCTGCGGCGGGCTGCCGAAATAGTACCCCTCAACCCCCTCGTCAGTATGAATCGTAAGCACCGACTGCACCGCCTCGTGGTCCGGGCCCGGATGGCCGTGCCCCTCAGAGTCACGCACGGTGTTCGAAATATAGCGAAATCGGCGGACGGACAGATCCGTAATCTTCATCGGTTTCTCCTGCCTGAAAGACTGAAAATGAGCCGAGTAGGCCTGACTTCATCGGACCCCACTCCCGCCAGTGCCTCCTCCCCGTGCAGTTTAGCACACGCCCCCAAAGCACAAAAGCAAAGCCCCGCGACAGCTGCACATTAAGACGTGGCCGAGCTTGCGTATGTCCCAAGCAACCCAAATCGGTTTCTCTCTATCCTCTCTCCTCTCCACTCTCTCCTCGCTTTTGGGCGGTCGGGCCTATTCGGCCCTCCCTTGTGCGGGGG